>NZ_JBSFRG010000002.1:0-351342 GCF_053589115.1 Rhodococcus sp. NPDC003383
TAACCACAATTGGGGGGCGCTTGCGTTGTGGGGGGTGGGGGGGGCCCCCCCCCCCGTTAACCCCCGCGCCGGTGGGTGTTTTGGGCGGGCGGCCGCTACCGAAACCACGCACGAGGGCGGGGCTACCGGGGCAACACCACCGCCTCCCCGAGAACGTGCAGGCTCACGTGCGCGCCGATGTCGGGAGCGATGACACTGGTCTGACGCACCGCGAGCACGCCGTGCGGGGCCTCCGAGGCGTAGCGGGACCGGATGTCCGGTGTCGGTGTCAACCGGATCTGCAGCATCGAATCGTGGCCCAGGAACTCGCGTTCCAGCACGACCGCGTTGGCGCTGCCGTTCGCGGGGGTCGCCACGATCTGCTCGGGACGCAGCAGGACCCGAACCTCGCCCCCGGGCGCGTCCGCAGGCACCGGCACCGCGCCGAGCGGGCAGTCCGCGATGCCCGCCGTGCTGATCCGGCCGGGCAGGATCACCACGTCCCCGAGGAAGTTCGCGGTGAACAGGTCCGTCGGCCGGGTGTACACGTCCTGCGGTGCCCCCACCTGGGTGAGCCGTCCCTGCTTCATCACCGCGACCTGATCGGCGAACGACAGCGCCTCCTCCTGATCGTGGGTGACCAGGACCGTCGTCACCCCGGTCTCGCGGAGCAACTTCGCGACCGACCGGCGCATGCCGGCGCGCAGCGAGGCGTCGAGCGCGGTGAACGGTTCGTCGAGCAACATCAGCTTCGGCCGTCGGGCCAGTGCGCGGGCCAGAGCCACACGTTGCTGCTGCCCGCCGGACAGTTCGTCGGGCCGCCGGTCCGCGAAATCGGGGTCCAGCGACACGATTTCCATCAGTTCCCGCACCCGATCCCGCGAACGGCGCTCGCGCCACGGCAAACCGAACAGGATGTTGCGTCCCACGGTCAGGTGGGGGAACAACGCGCCGTCCTGCGCGACGTATCCGATGTCGCGCCGGTGCGCGGGCACGAACCGGGTGCCGTCGACCACGACCGTCCCGCCGACGCGGACGCTGCCGCCGCCGGGATGTTCGAATCCGGCGATGATTCGCAGCAGGGTCGTCTTTCCGCATCCGGACGATCCGACGACGGCCGTGGTGCTTCCCGCTGCGACGGTGAGGTCCACGCCGTGCAGCACTTCGACCGCGCCGAACGACTTGCGTACCGCGTCGACGACGAGACCGCTCATATCCCTGCAGCTTTCTGTGATTGCCGGAACAACAGATAGGTGACCGGCAGCGACACGATCACCATGATCGCCGCGTAGGGCGCGGCCCCTGCATAGTCGAGTTCGCTGCTCGCCGACCAGAACCGGGTCGCGAGCGTCGCGGTCCCGGTGGGGGAGAGCATCAGCGTCGCGGTCAGTTCGGTGGAGACCGCGATGAACACCAGTGCCATCCCCGCAGCGACCGCGGGGGCGGTGAGCCGGAGGGTGACCCGCCGGAACGCGGAGACGGGACGGACACCGAGGGACCGGGCGGCTTCCTCGAGCTCGACGGGTGCCTGGGCCAGCCCGGCGCGCACGTTCACCAGTGCCCGGGGCACGAACATCAGCACGTAGGCGACGATCACCATCGTCGTCGTCTGATACAGCCCGGGCAGATACGTCAGGCCGACGGTGATCAGGGCGAGCGCCACCACGATCCCGGGCAGCGAGCTCGTGACGTAGTTGCAGCCTTCCGCGACCTTCGCGAACCGGCCGGGGAACCGCACCGCGATCCATGCGACCGGGAAGGCCAGCACCGTCGTCGCGACCGCGGCCACCACCCCGTAGCCGAGCGTCTGCAGCAGGGCGCGCTGCAACTCGGCGCCGTCCCACACCGTGGCGCCGCCGCGTACCAGCCACCGCACGATCACGTACAGCGGCACACCGATCGCGGCGGCGAGCAGCGCGGTGAGACACGCGAGGGCAGGGAACTGTGTCCACCCCAGCGGCGTGGGGGTCGCGGTGCGGCCGGTGCCGGAGCCGAGTCGCGCGTACCGCGCCCGTCCCCGCGCGAGCGCTTCGAGCACCAGCACCGCCAGGCAACACAGCACCAGCACCCCGGCGAGCATCGTGCCGGCCGTGCCGTCGAACGTCGCCTGGAACTGTTCGTAGATCGCGGTGGTGAAGGTGTCGAACCGGATCATCGAGAACGCACCGAACTCGGCGAGCAGATGCAGCGCCACCAACAGCGACCCGCCGAGAATCGCGAGCCGCAGCTGCGGCAGCACCACCCGGACGAAGACCGCCCCCGGTCCACAGCCCAATGCCCGCGCCGACTCCTCGATCTCGGCGTCGAGGCGGCGCAGCGTGGCGAGCACCGGGAGGTATACGAGCGGGAAGTACGCCAGCGTGGTGATCAGGACACCGGCGAACAGCCCGTGCAGCGACGGAACGACGGTGACCCACGCATAGCTGTCGACGAACGCGGGGATCGCCAGCGGCGCCACGAGGATGGGCGCCCACCAGCGGGCACCCACGAGGGTCGTGCGGGCAACCAACCAGGCGGCGGCGACCCCGATCACGGCGCACAGCGGCACGGTGATCAGCACCAGGAGGCCGGTGTCGACGAGCAGCTCGCCGACACGGGGCCGGAAGACGAGGGTCCGGATGCTGTCCCACCCGGATTCGACGACACCGGTGACGACGAATCCGAGCGGGATCAGCGAGGCCACGACCATCAGTGCCGCGGGGATTGCCACGGCGAGGGGTGGACGTGATCGGGTGGTGCCGCCCGCCGGGATCCGGACGAGCGTGGATGTGACGGTCATGCGGAGCGGCTCAGATCAGGCCGGCATCGGTCATCATCTGCGTGACCTTCGCACTGTCGAGCGTCGACGGGTCGACCGGGGGCGCCTGAAGTTCGACGAGCGGCACGAGCGCGGGGTTGGCGGCGACGTCGCTGCCCACCGGGTATTCGAACGAGGTCCCGGTCTGCAGGATCTCCTGCCCCTTCTTCCCGGTGATGAACTTCAGGAACGCCTGCGCCTGCTGCTGATGTGTGCTCGCGGCGAGCACGCCGCCGCCGGACACGCTGACGAATGCGCCCGGGTCCTCGTTGCGGAAGTAGTGGAGCTGGGTGTTGCTGCTGTTCTCCCCGCCCTTGGCCTGGTCGCCGAACCAGTAGTAGTGGTAGATGACGCCGCCGTCGATCTCTCCGGCATTCACGGCCTTGAGCACCGCGGTGTTGCCCTTGTAGGGCACGGAGCCGGCCTTCATGGCGTCGAGCCACGCGCGCGTCGCGTCCTCCCCGCGCAGCTCGAGCAGCGCGGCGACGATGGCCTGGAAGTCGGCACCCGACGGCGACGCCGCCCACCGGCCCTTCCACTCGGGGTTCTGCAGATCGAGCAGGGACTTCGGCAGTCGGTCGGGGGTGAGGGCCTCGGTGTTGTAGACGAACACCGTCGAGCGAGCGGCGATGCCGGTCCACTTGCCGGTGGACGGGCGGTACTGCTCGGGAACCTGGGCGAGCGTGTCGGGGGCGACGTCGGCGAACAGGCCGGCGTTCTCGACGGCGGCCATGGCCGGCGAGTTCTCGGTGAGGAACACATCCGCCGGGGAGCGGTCGCCCTCGGCGATCAACTGGTTGGCCATCTCGGTGTCGCCGCCGTTGCGGAGATTGACGGTGATGCCGGTTTCCGCGGTGAATTCGTCCACCCATTCCTGGGTGAGCGATTCGTGCTGCGCGTTGTAGACCGTGATCGCGTTCGCGTCTTCGGAATTTCCGCCGGACGTGTCGTTGCTGCATGCCGACAACGTCAGCAGTGCAGCAACGCCCAGCGCCCCGGCTGCCAGGGCGCTGCGGGTCCATCGGTGTCGCGACGGTGTAGTTCTCATGTGTTCCTCCGTGTCGAGCGCAGTTCGATCGCACCGGCGATCGAGTCGAATGCTACGCGCCGACCAAGGTAAGACTCACCGAAGTATCCTCGTCAACGACCGTGCCCTTCAGGTGAATTGGGCGTTTCGCCCGATTTTCACCGATCGTGACGGACCACTCCGGCGCCGGGACGCCACACGTCGACGTGCAACTTCTCGTCGACGGTGACGAGCACGGCCTCGTCGAGGTCGAGCTCGAACAGGTGCATCGGGCCCTCCGGCACCTCCGACGGATACGCCGCGAGGATCGCGTCCTTCGTGGCGCCGTGCAGTTCGCGCGCCCGCCCCGCGACCTTCGCGTCGCCTCCCACCATGTCGTGGTGGCCGGGATTGGAATGCAGGGCGTACCGACCGTCCCGCTGCAGGTCGCGGGCCTTCACCGCGCCGTACATCGATCCGATCACGAGCCGGCCGTCGACGATCTCGACCTCGGTGCCGCTGACGCGCGGGGAGCCGTCGCGGCGCAGGGTGGCCAGGACGTGGTGCTTGTGGGCGGCCCAGCGTGCGGCGATCGCGTCCGCGAGATCCGGTGCTTCGGTACGGAACTGTTCCCAAGTTGCCATGCGACCACTGTGCACCCGCACTCTGACATCTCGTGTCAGGGATTCACGTGGTGAGTCGGAATCGGCTCACGCTGTAGCGTGGGCGAATTCCGAATCGGTGAGCGATTCGTCGGCAGGTTGGCGCTGCGTGCGGCGGGGGAGCGGCTCGCGCGGCTCAACCACCCATGATGCGACGCAACTGCCGGCCCTGGGCGACGAGTTCGCCGGTGGGACTGCGTAGTTCGGTGTCGTCGACGCACAGATCCGCGCTCGCCCACGTCGTGTGCTGGCGCAGATGGAACCATTCGCCGGCCGGATCGTGGGCGGCGGGCGCCAGATGCGCCGTGAACTCGGCGGTGGGGATCGGCACCGGCGCGGTCCGCATCGCGAACAGCCCCGGCGGCAGCGCATCGAGCAGCACCGCGGCGCGAACCGCCGGCGGCAACAGCACATCCGGCCGCAGCCGGATCCATACCTCGAACGTCGGATCCGTGCCGCCACCGAACGGGCGGGCCGCGTTGATCGGGCGGATGTCGAGATACTGCGAGAACGGCACGAAGTCGACCGGGATCTCCAGCACCGGCCGGGTCCACGGATCCACGTCGGGCACGGTCGACGGGGACGCCCACCGGGCGGGTTCGATATCCCGCACGAGCCGCACCAGCCCGGTCACCTCACCGTTCCCGAGCGAGGCGCGGGCGCCCGCCGTGCGCCCGGATCGCAGCGACTCGACGTGCACCTCGACCCGCCCGGGCGGCACCGGCGCATAGAAATGCGCGGTGATCGCGGCCGGTACGGCGTCGAGTTCGGCGGCGCTCGCGTGGAGCAGTATCCCGGCGACCAGGCCGCCGTGCAGGCCCCCGAACCCGCGCCACGTGGCGTCGAACGAGGACGGAAGATCGATGGTCAGCGGAGAACTCGTCATCGCACAGGCTCCTGATCGAGGGGTGTGGGCACGGCAGCCGGCCGAACCATCTAGCTATGAATCCCTATAGTCAGCAACGGTAGAATCTGACTATGGAATTTGCAAGTCAGGACGAGGTGGAAGTGCTCGCATGCCGCCCGGCCGGGTCGGTGAGACCCGCTACAGCAACATGTCTTGACCGCTACGCCGGGTTTCGCGTCCTCAGCGCACCAGCAGCCAGTTCTGATCGTGCCGGTAGAACGTGGAGCGCTTCACCGCGCGGGGGTTCGCGACCCCGTCACGTGTCAGCAGGGCGCCGGGAGAGCCGAGTTGCACCGCACGACCCTCGAGCCACCGGTACCCGCCGAACCAGCGCGGCCGGTCGACGGCCGCCCGCAGCCCGGGCATGGTCACGGTCGGCTCGATGCGCAGGCCGGGAACCTCGCCGGAGAACAGGCGTGTGTCGTCGACGTAGGCCTCCCCGACGAGATCGGGGCCTTCCCCCTCGACGAGTGCGCGACCCACCAGGGCGATCCCCGCGTCGTCACGGATCAGCGGGACCGACTTGGCCGTGCCCTGCAGCGCCACCGCGGCCGCCTTCGAACCCGTGCGCAACCCGTAGGCCTCGGTCGCCGGGGTGCGCTTCTCGGGCACGTACGCCAGCTCCACACCGAGGCGGTCGGTGCGCATGAGCCGGGTGAGGGTAGCTGCGAACGCGGCATCGCTGCCCACCACGATCAGGCGGGGATCCTCGACCGCCTCGAGGTGGGCGAACACGTCCTCGAAGTCGTCCTTCTCCGGCAGAGCGGGTGCGGATACTGCGGTCACCGGCGTGAGCGCCAACGGTACGGGTGTTTCACCGCATTTGAGCACTACCGGTGTCAACAGGGCTCCTCGCAACTGATCGGGTCGGGCAGGTGGCCGGGCGTCGACTCCACTGTAGTGAAGCTTCCAGCGGGGTGTGCGCGGCGTTTCGGTGACGCCGGGCACGAAGGGGAACCGGCCGTCCATTAGACTGACGTCCCGGCTACTGCCCGTGGCGGCAGGACCTGCAGGCGAGAGACCGCCCGCACATCGACACCTGCTTAGGAGACCGCGAGATGCCGGCAATCGTCCTGATCGGCGCCCAGTGGGGCGACGAGGGCAAGGGCAAAGCTACCGATCTACTGGGCGGACGCCTGCAGTGGGTGGTGCGGTACCAGGGCGGCAACAACGCCGGCCACACCGTCGTCCTGCCGAACGGTGACAAGTTCGCGCTCCATCTGATCCCCTCGGGCATCCTCACCCCGGGCGTCACCAACGTGATCGGCAACGGAGTCGTCGTCGATCCGGGCGTGCTGCTCACCGAGCTCGCCGGTCTGGAAGAGCGCGGCGTGGACACCTCCCGCCTGCTGCTGTCCGCCGACGCGCACCTGATCATGCCGTACCACGTGGCCATCGACAAGGTCACCGAACGGTTCCTCGGCGCCAAGAAGATCGGCACCACCGGTCGCGGAATCGGCCCCTGCTACCAGGACAAGATCGCCCGCGTCGGCGTGCGCGTCGCCGACGTCCTGGACGAGAAGATCTTCACCCAGAAGGTCGAGGCGGCCCTCGAGTTCAAGAACCAGGTGCTGGCGAAGATCTACAACCGCAAGGCTCTCGACCCGCAGCAGGTCGTCGACGAGGTGCTCGGCCAGGCCGAAGGGTTCAAGCACCGCATCACCGACACCCGGCTCGAGCTCAACCGGGCGCTCGAACGCGGCGAGACGATCCTGCTCGAGGGTTCGCAGGGCACGTTGCTCGACGTCGACCACGGCACCTACCCGTACGTGACCTCCTCGAACCCCACCTCCGGTGGCGCGGCGGTCGGTTCGGGCATCGGCCCCACCAAGATCACCACGGTGCTCGGCATCCTCAAGGCCTACACGACCCGCGTCGGCTCGGGCCCGTTCCCGACCGAGCTGTTCGACGACCACGGCGCGTACCTGGCCAAGCAGGGCGGCGAGGTCGGTGTCACGACCGGCCGTGCCCGCCGCACCGGCTGGTTCGACGCGGTCATCGCCCGCTACGCGACGCGCGTCAACGGCATCACCGACTACTTCCTCACCAAGCTCGACGTGCTGTCGAGCCTGGACACCATCCCGATCTGCGTCGCCTACGAGGTGGACGGCGTGCGCGTCGACGACATGCCGATGACGCAGACCGACATCCACCACGCCAAGCCGATCTACGAGGAGATGCCGGGCTGGTGGGAGGACATCTCGCAGTGCCGCACCTTCGAGGAGCTGCCGAAGAACGCGCAGAACTACGTGCTGCGGCTCGAAGAGCTGTCCGGTGCACGCATTTCGTGCATCGGTGTCGGACCGGGCCGCGACGAAACCATCGTGCGCCACGACGTGCTGGCCTGACGTCGGTAAACAGTCGGTTTCGTGGTGTTCGCGGAGTTGCTGTAGGCGCCCCCTGCCGGGACTAGACTCCTGGCCATGAGTCAGACTTGGCCGCTGATTCAGCGGCAGGGGGAGTTCGACATCATACTTCGGGCACTCACTGCCGACGCCGGTACGTGTGGGGTGGTGCTGACCGGTGCCGCCGGTGTCGGCAAGACCACTCTCGCGCGGTTCGCGACCGCGTCTCTGCCGGGTGGGGTGCGCTGGGTGGCCGGCACCGAATCCGCGCGCAGCATTCCGCTCGGTGTGTTCGCGCACCTGGTGGGATCGGCCACCTCTCGCGATCCCGTCAATTTCCTTGCCGCCGCCCGCGAAGCGCTGCTCGCGGACGGTACGGGCATCGTCATCGGCGTCGACGACGCGCACCTGCTCGACCAGCTCTCGGCGACCTTCCTGCACCAGCTCGCCATCGACGGGGTCGCCCACATCGTCGCGACCGTCCGAACCGGCGAATCGGTACCGGACGCGGTGACCTCGTTGTGGAAGGACGGCTATCTCGAGCACCTCGAGCTGACGCCGTTCAGCCGCGAGCAGAGCACCCAGTACATCGAATCGGTGCTCGGCGGCACCCTCGAGGAACTCAGCGCCGACCGCATGTGGGAGGCGTCCGGCGGGAACGCCCTGTTCCTGCGGCATCTCGTCGAAGGCGCACTCGAAGCCGGCACCCTCCGCGAGAAGCGCGGTGTCTGGCAGCTCCGCGGGCGCGCGGCGATCACCTCCGAACTCGCCGCCCTGCTCGAGGGCCGCATCGAGCAGCTGCCCGAGGATGTGCTGCGCTGCCTGCAGCTCCTCGCGTTCTGCGAACCCATCGATCTCGACACGCTGGCGTCCATCGCGAGCGAGGACGCCATCGAGGAGGCAGAGAAGCGCGGCCTGATCCGCATCCACGAGGACGGCCCGCAGCTCGAGGTCCGCTACGCGCATCCGTTGTTCAGCGAGGTGATCCGTGCCGGCGTCGGCCGGGCCGCGGCACGCCGCCTGCGCGGCACGCTCGTCGAGGCGCTGCAGTCCTCCGACCTGTCCACCCCGGCCGCCCACATCCGGCTCACCGAACTCGCGCTCGAGAGCGACCGCGCACCCGATATCGAATTGCTGACCTCGGCGGCGCGCAGCTCGATCCGGCTCGCCGACTTCGGCCTCGGTGAGCGTTTCGCGCGTGCCGCGGTGCGTGCCGGGGGCGGCTTCGATGCCGCGCAACTGCTGGCCCGCACGCTGCTGTGGCTCGGCCGGTGCGACGAGGCCGAGACGCTGCTGGCCGGATTCGATCCGGACGACCTCGACCCGGCACAGTTGTTGCGGTGGGGGATGCCCCGCGTCGCCAACCTGTTCTTCGGCAAGGGGGACGTCGCGACGGCCGAGCAGGTCCTCGCAATGCTCCGGGAGCGCGTGGAACATCCCGCGCTGGCACTGGCGGTGCGCGCGCTGACGGCGACCTGCGCGGTCTCACGGAACCGGCTCGAGGAAGGACTCGCCGAGGCGGAAGCGGTCATGGCCGAAGCGGATCTGCTGCCCTGGGCCGTCGAATTCGCTACCTACGCGCAACTCTGGGGGTACGGGGTGGCCGGGCGCAGCTCGGACGCGCGCGCGGCCGCGGCGCGCAACGACACCATCGCCGACAAGGTCGACGGACTGTTCCGGTACATGCCCGCGGTGGCGTCGGTGAACGCCCAGCTCTTCGCGGGCGAGCTGGAGGCCGCGGAACGCCGGGCCCGCAAGTTCCTCGACAGCGCAAGCAGTCTCGAATATCTCGCGTGGGGGCAGGCCAGTGTCGTGGTCGCCCTCGTCGAACTGGCGCGCGGGAAGGTCGCCGACGCGGCGCGCCGCCTCGAGCAGGCGATCGCGGCGCTGAGCGTCGGCCCGCCGACGAACGCGATCGCGTGGGTGTTCCCCGCATACGCACCACTGGTCGTGGCGTATTCGCTGCTGGGCCGCACCGGCGATGCCGAGGCGATGCTCGAGATCGCGGACCGTCGCAACAGCCCGCTGCTGCTCAACGCGGTGCAGCACGAGCTCGCTCGCGCCTGGCTCTACGCGGCCCGCGGCGAACTGTCCCGCGCGCTCGCCACCGCCCGCTCGGTCTCCGAAAAAGCCGCTGCCAGTGGACAGTACGGTGTCGAGGCCATGGCGTTGTACATCGCGATGCGATTCGGCGACACCACCACCGCACCGCGGCTCGCCGAACTGGCCGAGATCTGCGACGGACGCCTGGTGCCCCTCGCCGCCGCGCAGGCCGCGGCGGTCGCGGCGGCGGACCACCGCAAACTCGTCGAGATCGCAGGCGAATACGAGTCCATCGGGATTCCGATCGATGCCGCCGACGCCTACGCCCAGGCGGCGCAGGCGGCGATGGCCGCGGGCCGCCGGAACGAGGCGCTCGATGCCGCGGCCGCCGCGAACACCATCGCCGAGAAGTGCGACCACGTGACCACACCCGCGATTCTCGATGCGGCACAGCCGCTTCCGCTCACCAAGCGGGAACGGGAGATCGCGACGATGGTGGCGACCGGGCTCAGCAACCAGGAGATCGCCGATCGGCTGTTCCTGTCGGTGCGCACCGTCGAAGGGCACATCTACCGGGCCTGCACGAAACTCGGCGTCTCCGACCGTGCGCAACTGGGAGAGGCGCTGCGCAAGCGGCACTGAGCAGCAGGCGGGGGATCGTCAGAACAGGGTCGGGTCGTCGAATCCCGGTGTGTGTTCGAGGGCGAGGAGTTCGCGCTTGGTGACGATGCTGCCCGGCGCCGAGAACCCGCCGATGGCTCCCCCGGCCGCGAGAACCCGATGGCACGGCACGACGATCGGAACCGGATTGCGGCCCAGTGCCTGGCCGACGGCCTGGGCCCCGCCGGGTCGTCCGAGTGCCGCGGCCACCTCGCCGTAGGTCGCTGTCGAACCCGGATCGAGGGATCGCGTGTATTCGTAGACAGCGCAGTCGAATTCGGAGACGTCGCGATAGTCCACGGGCACCCACCGCAGATCGTCGGCGGCTCCGGCCAGATGTGCCGTCACCGCCTCGACGATCGGCGCGATCGCCGGCGGCAGGGAATTCTCGACGGCGGTGGGGAAGCGGCGCCGCACCTCGTCGCGGGTCGGTTCCGGTGCGGGTTCGGGCAGTTGGATCCCGACGACGCCGGTCGCCGACCAGACGATCGCGCACGTGCCGATCGCGGTGTCGAACAACGCGAACGACGTGTGCAGGGGCTCTCGGGTCTCGGTGGTGCCGGGTTCGGTCACCGCCCCAGTATGAACTGGACCTCCGACAGATGGCCACTGGTGACGACTGGACTGACATACTGGACCGGTGATGATTCGCGCGATCGGCGCAGGCTCCCTGGCGCGGGACCTGGGCAACTGGCAGGACACGGACGACGCGCGCCCCGCGTACCGGGCGCTCGCCGACGGCATCCGCCTGCTCGTGCACGACGGCCGCGTGCCGCTCGGCGTCGCGCTGCCCAGCGAACGGGAACTCGCGGCCGTGCTGTCGCTGAGCCGGACCACCATCACCTCCGCGTACACCGTCCTGCGAGAGCAGGGATACCTCCACAGCCGGCAGGGTGCCCGCAGCGTCGTCGCGAAACCGGCCGACGCATCGCGTCCGGTGGGGAACCGGGACCGAACCGCCGCACCCGTCGGCGACGTGGTCGACCTGAGCGACGCGTCGATGCCGGCGCCGGGACCGGAGATCGAAACCGCCTACGCGGCGGCGCTGCGGGCGATGCCCGCCTACCTGACCGGCCACGGGGTCGAACCGATCGGCATCCCGAGCCTGCGAGAGGTCATCGCGCAGCGCTACGCCGAGAGCGGTCTCCCCACCACCGTCGACCAGATCATGGTCACGACGGGGGCCCAGCACGCGCTGCGACTGCTGCTCGGGGTGCTCACCGATCCCGGCGACCGCGTCGTCGTCGACCACCCCACCTACCCGAACGCGCTCGAGGCGATCCGGCGGCACGGCGCCCGCCCGATCCCGGTGCCGGTACGGCCGGAAGGCGGCGCCGACGGCGGCTGGGACCCCGACGGACTGCGTAGCGCCGCCCGCCAGACCGCGGCGCGCATGGCCTATCTGATCCCCGACTTCCACAACCCGACCGGGCTGTGCCTGGGGGAGGACGGTCGCGCCGAACTCGCCCGCATCGCCCGCGAGACCCGCATGACCGTGGTCGTCGACGAGACGATGGTGGATCTGTGGCTCGACGCGCCCCCACCCCCGTCGGTGGCGTCCTACGCGCAGGCTCTCGGCCACGGCGAGTCGGTCGTGACCATCGGCTCGACCGGCAAGTCGCTGTGGGGTGGTCTGCGGGTCGGCTGGATCCGAGCCGACCGCGACCTGATCACCCGGCTCACCGGCGCCAGAACGGCAGTGGACCTCGGTACCCCGGTCATGGAGCAACTGGCCGCGGCGCACCTGCTCGCCGACGTCGACGACCTGCTCGCCGGGCGCCGCGCCCGGCTGCGGGATCAGCGGGCGGTGATGCTCGAGGAACTCGGGGCACGCCTGCCGGGGTGGGAGTGCTCGGTGGGGCGAGGCGGCATGTCGTTGTGGGTGCGCATGCCCGAGCCGGTGTCGACGGCATTGGCCGCGATCGCCCCGAACCACGGGGCGCTGCTCGTCGCCGGCCCGAGATTCGGGGTGCAGGGCGCGTTCGAGCGGTTCGTGCGCCTGCCGTACACGCGGGAGTCCGACGATCTGCGCCGTGGGGTCGCGGCGGTCGCAGAGGCCTACCGCGCGCTCGCGATCGGCCGTGACCTCACCGAACCCCGCCTGGTGGTCTGATCGTCGCGGGTTCGGGAGCGGACCGTGGCTCGCATGTCGTTCGCTGACGTTATCCTCGATGACAACGGGAAGAATTGAGCATCGGCACTGCGAACGAGATTCGAGGGCGACCGTGTCCGGGCCGGATCCGCTGTCCACGCAGCGCGACGTCGGAGCCGACGTCGCATCGGAACTCGCCCTTGCCGGATTCGTGGACGCGTACGAAATCGGCCGTGGCGGTTTCGGAATCGTGTATCGCTGTCACGAGGTCGCGCTCGACCGGACGGTCGCGGTCAAGGTTCTGACCTCGCACCTCGCGCCGGACAATCTGGAACGCTTCCTCCGCGAGCAGCGCGCCATGGGCCGCCTGTCCGGGCATCCGCACATCGTCAACGTGATGCAGGTCGGGACCACCGTGTCCGGTCGGCCGTACCTGGTGATGCAGTACCACCGCCGGGATTCGCTGGACGCCCGGATCCGCCGCACCGGCCCGGTCGGGTGGGAGGAGACCCTGCACCTGGGGGTCGCGCTGGCCGGGGCGCTCGAGACCGCCCACCGGCTCGGCATCCTGCACCGCGACGTCAAGCCCGCGAACATCATGCTCACCGAGTTCGGGGAACCGCAGCTCACCGACTTCGGGATCGCGCGGATCCGCGGCGGATTCGAGACGGTGACCGGCGAGATCACCGGGTCGCCGGCGTTCACCGCACCCGAGGTGCTGGCCGGGCACACACCGACACCGGCGTCGGATGTCTACAGCCTCGCCGCGACACTGTTCTGCGCGCTCACCGGGCACGCCGCATTCGAACGCCGCAGCGGCGAGAAGATCGTCACCCAGTTCGTGCGGGTGAGCACCGAACCCATCCCGGATCTGCGCGAGGAGGGTGTGCCCGACGCCCTCTGCGCGGCGATCGAGCAGGCCATGTCGGCCGATCCGCGGGACCGGCCCGCGACCGCCGCGGAATTCGGTGAGCAACTGCGCGAAATCCAGGCACAGCAGGGCCTGGTCGTCGACGAGTTGTCGATCGCCGGTGCCTCCGACCATGCGCACGAGCCGCTGGTGTCCGGGAGCACAACCGGGACGAGCGGACGCAGCGTCCGGCGCACCGGAGCGGCCTCCCGGGTCACCACCCCGCCGGCCCCGGCCACCCGATTCCGCCCGCCGGTGCCGACCCGCCGGCTCGTGGCCCGGCGCAGACTGCTCGCTCTGCTCGGCGGTGAACGCCGTCGGCGCCTGATCGCCGTGCACGCGCCACCGGGCTTCGGCAAGACGATGCTGGCGTTGCAGTGGCGCTACGTGCTCGACAACAGCGGCGTCCCGGTCGCGTGGCTGAACGTCGATCGGGACGACAACAACGTCGTGTGGTTCCTCACGCACCTCGTCGAAGCGTTCCGTCAGGTCCGCCCGGAACTGGTCGGGGACCTCACGCAGACCCTCGCCGAACACGGCGACGAGGCCGAGAGGTATGTGCTCACCTCGCTGATCGACAGGATCCACGCGGCCGGGGAACGAGTCGTGATCATCCTCGACGACTGGCACCGCGTCACCGACCGGGCGACCGTCGCGGCGATGGGGTTCCTGCTGGACAACTGCTGCCGCCATCTGCAGGTGATGGTCGTCGGACGGACCCGGGCGGGACTTCCGATGAGCCGGATGCGGGTGCGTGAGGACCTCATCGAAATCGATTTCCACGAACTGCGTTTCAGCGTCCAGGAGGCTCGCGAATTCCTCGTGGACCAGTGCTGCCTGGCACTCGACGACGAACGCGTGGCGGCGCTGACCGCGGCGACGGACGGCTGGCCGGCGGCGCTGCAGCTGGCCTCGATGTCGCTGTGCGGGCTCGACGACCCGGACGACTTCATCACCCATCTGTCCGGCCGTCACCGCGACATCGGCGAGTTCCTCACCGAGAACGTCCTGGCCTCGCTGGAACCGGAACTCGTCGACTTCCTGCTCACCGCGGCCGTCACCGAACGCACCTGCGGAAGCCTCGCGTCCGCACTCAGCGGGCACGAGCGCGGGCAGGCGATGCTCGAGGAGATCGAGGAACGCGACCTGTTCCTGCACCGCGTGGACCAGGAGGGGAGGTGGTTCCAGTTCCAGCCGTTGTTCGCCGAGTTCCTGCGCCAGCGTCTCGAACGGGATCATCCCGAGCAGTTGCTGCAATTGCATCGCAGCGCTTCACAGTGGTGCGAGAAACACGACATGCTCATCGAGGCCGTCGACCATGCGCTGGCGACGGGTGACGACGAGCGCGCCGTCGACCTCGTCGAACGCAACGGCCGCCGGCTTCTCGAAAACGGCCGGGGATCGGTTCTGCTCGGTCTCGTCGAGAAGCTGCCCATGGCGGAAGTGACGCGTCGGCCCCGACTGCAACTGGCGATCGCGTGGGCGAACGTCGTCACCCACCGCCCGCAGCCGGGACTGCGGGCACTCGGTCTCGTCGAGAGCGGAATGGCGTCCGGTGCCGTCACGGGCGAGGAAGCCGCGGACATGGTCGTGGAGGTGGAGGTGATCCGCGGTCTCATCGACGTGCGCGCCGATCGGAGCGGGCGCAGCGCCGACATCGTCGAACACTGCCTGGCCCGGGCCGAGACCCTCCCGTCCGTGGTGGTCTCGACCGGACTGAACACCGCCACGTTCGACGCCGTGTACCGCGGGGAATTCGACGAAGCACGTCGCCTGCAGGAACTCGCGCGGCCGTATCACGAACTCAACGCCGGACCGTACAACCTGATGCACGGGCACACCCTGCTCGGTCTCGCCGCATTCGAACAGCTCGACGTCGACACCGCCGCCGAGCACTTCCGGGACGCCCTGGCCCTGTCGCGGCGCGTCGGCGGCCGGCACTCGTCGGCGGCTCTGCTCGCGGGATCGGTTCGCGGTGAGTTCCTGTACGAGAGAGGCGAACTCGACGAGGCGGCGCGACTGCTCGACGACGGTTACGCGCTCGGTGCCGAAGGCGGCGTCGTCGACTTCAAGATCGCCCGGTTCGTCGTCGGCGCGCGCATCGCCGCGGTACGCGGCAACCGCGACATCGCGGCCGAACGGTTGCGCGACGGCGCCGACGCGGCCGCGAGCATGCACCTCGACCGGCTGGCCGCGGCCGTCGAGAACGAACGCATCCGGTTGGACCTGTCGCCGGTGCGCCGGCCGCGACCGGTCGCGCGGTACGGGTCCGACCGACCCGAAAGCGGAACCGCCCTGCTGACGGCGCAGATCGACGACGCGACCGCGATCCGGCTCCTGCTGTCCGACCCCACCGCCGAGCACACCGACCTCGCCTGCCGGTGGGCCTCGGAGTGGGTGCAGAGGTGGCGGGACGGCGCGTGGCCCCGGAGAACCCTGCTCGCCGAACGGCTCCTGGTGGCGTGCCTCGCCGCGGCGGGGCGCGACGACGAGGCCGCCGACCTGCTCGTGACGGTGGCCGACGTCGCCGCGCGCGCGGGACTGGCCCGCCTCCTACCGGACGGCGGCCCGTACGTGATCGAGGTGACGCGGCGCGTCCTCGACGACATCCGTGCCGACCGGGCACGCCCGGGATGGCCCGCCGTGCCGGCCTCGTTCCTCGAGGCAGCGGTCACGGCGGGGTCCGTACATCGGGTCTAGCGACTCAGGTCCAGACGGTGTCGATGTCGGTGGCCTCACCGGCCGGCGGAATGGGCGCACCCGCAGGCGTGCGCGAGAAGCGCGGCGCCGGCGCGTGCTGCGTGACCCCGTCGAGTTCGATGAGCGAGCCGCGGGCGGCGATGTGCTCGTTGTTCGGTGCCTCGGCCCAGGTCAGGACCGGGGACACACAGGCATCGGTGCCCAGGAAGATCTCCGACCACTCGTCGCGGGTCTTGGTGAGGAACGTCTCGGTGAACAGCTTCTTCATCTCGGGCCAGGCCGACCGGTCGAGCTGCTGCGGCAGGTTCGCCGCATCGAGTCCGAGGCCCTGCAGCAGCAACGCGTAGAACTGCGGCTCGATCGCCCCGACCGCCATGTACTTGCCGTCCGAGGTCTCGTACACGTCGTAGAACGGTGCGCCGGTGTCGAGCAGGTTCGTGCCCCGCTCGTCCGACCACACGCCGCGGCCGCGGAACGCCCACATCATGTGCGAGAGCGCGAGCGCGCCGTCGACCATCGCCGCGTCGACGACCTGCCCCTTGCCGGACGTCTGCCGCTCGACGAGCGCGGAGAGGATGCCGAAGATCAGGAACATCGAACCGCCACCGAAGTCGCCGACCATGTTCAGCGGCGGCACCGGACGCTCACCCTCGCGACCGATCGCGTGCAGCACACCGGTGAGCGAGATGTAGTTGATGTCGTGACCGGCGGCGTTGGCCAGAGGGCCTTCCTGACCCCAGCCGGTCATGCGGCCGTAGACCAGACGCGGGTTGCGGGCCAGCGCGACGTCGGGGCCGAGACCCATGCGCTCGGTGACGCCGGGACGGAATCCCTCGATCAGGACGTCGGCGCGCTCGATGAGCCCGAGCACCTTCTCGACCTGCTCGGGATCCTTGAGGTTGGCCTCGACGACCGTACGGCCGCGCTGGATCTGGTCGCGGTGACCGGCGGGCGGGATCAGTCCGGGACGCTGGACGCACACGACGTCGGCGCCGAGATCGGCGAGCAGGGTCGCGGCGTGCGGACCCGGGCCGAGACCGGCGAACTCGACGACGCGGATACCCGCGAGCGGACCCTTCTTCTCAACAGCTTCAGCGGACACTCGGCGAACCTCACTCGGGACGTTGGGACCTGTTCTCCGTGAGGTTACCTTTAGCGATCGCTAGATGTGCCGGTGGTCACCCCTCGTACAGGTCGGCCTCGCCGAGTCGGGTCGCTTCGAGTGCGTGCTCGAGCGTCGGGTGCCGGTAGACCGAGACCACCTGGTCGTCGACCACCCGGAAGGCCAGTGCCTCCTCGACCGCTTCGTCCGGTGCGGACGCCCACGTCGCGGTCTCCTCGACGACGACGATGCCGCCGTGCACGTACATCCGGCCCGGGGTGAGCGTCACGCCGGACGTCGTCGCCCACTCCCGGAGCTCGTCCAGGCCCTGATCCTCGTCGTCGTCGTCCGTCGGCAGGACGATGTCGTCGCTGGACAGTTCCAGCAGTGTTTCGACGTCGTTGTCGTTCACGGCGTCGTGCCAGGCGAGGACGGTGGCGATCTCCGAGGTGCTCATAACCGCAGATGCTAGTCAGTGGCAGGGGGCGGTGGGTGAATGTCGTGATTCGGTTGCCGGTGCCGGAGGCGGGGGAGCACAGTGGATTGTATGACGATCAGCGGCCAACTCGTGGGTTTCGTGCCGAGCACCGATCTCGATGTCTCGGAAATGTTCTATGTCGACACGCTCGGATTCCGGAAGATCGCCCGCGACCACTTCGCCCTCGTGCTCGACGGTGGCGGTGGCACGCCGGTGCGGGTGACGCTGGTGCAGTCCCGGGCCGACACCGGTTACACGGTGCTGGGCTGGCAGGTCGACGACATCAACGCCTCCGTCGAGGCGTTGCGGGACAAGGGCGTCGACCTTGTCCGATACAAAGGTATGGATCAGGACGACCACGATGTCTGGACGGCCCCGGACGGCATGCGGGTCGCCTGGTTCCGCGACCCGCACGGCAACGTGCTGTCGTTGACGCAGCCGCCGGCCTGACCGGCGCCGTCGCGGCGGGTCACCCGCCGAGGAAACTGCCCCACACGAATCCGGCGAGCAGGACCGAGAACCCGCCCATCTCGCCGACGATGAGCGCGGTCATCGCGACGGTCGTGGTCCGGTCCGGACGCTCGAACTGGTTGGTGGTGTCGCGCAGTGCGCCGTGCACGATGTAACTGCCGATCGCAATCACGAAGAACGCCACCAGCACTCCGGCGGCGACCAGGTTCACCGCCGTCGGCCACGCGCTCAACTCGACGAACACCGCGGTGAGCAGCGTCGCGAACGAGTACAGCAACGCCGAACGGTGTGCGATGTCGACGTACGGGTGCGCGAGATGGTTCTCCGACGTGACCATCTGCCGGTACTTCCATACGCCGAGGCCGAGCGCGAGCACGAAGATCAGCCCCGCGGCGAGCACCGTCAACTCCGTATCGATCCCTACATCCATCGCGCAAGTATGGCGGCGGGTGCGGGGTTGCACCAGATTCAGCTGCAGCCGCTGGTGTTTCCGCACGACGGACACGCATGGCACGAACCGGAGCGCTGCATCCGGACCCCGCACTGCATGCAGTACGGGGCGTCCGACTCCCGGCCGGAGGTGCCTGCATGGCCCTGGCGGGTGTCGGTGACCGTCTCGGCGGTCTCGGCGGTCTCGGTGCCGCCGGGCAACCGGTCCGACCGTTCCGAGGTGGTGCGGATACCCAGATCCATACGGACGTCCGGTTCCAGGTAGTCGATCGCGAGCCGCCGGAAGATGTAATCGAGGATCGACGTGGCCAGCCGCAGATCGGGATCGTCCGTGATGCCCGCGGGCTCGAACCGGGTACTGGTGAACGCCCGCACGAATGTGCTCAACGGAACCCCGTACTGCAGGCCGTAACTGACCGACATCGAGAACGCATCCATGATCCCGGCCAGGGTCGAGCCCTGCTTCGACACGCGCAGGAACATCTCCCCGGGCCTGCCGTCGTCGTACTCGCCGATCGTGAAGAAGCCCTTGCAGTCCGCGACCCGGAACTCGAAGGTGCGCGAATTGCGGGTCCGCGGAAGGCGTTCGCGTCGCGGGGCCGGCACCGCCGCATCCGGAACCGTGGTCCCGGGGATTGTGCTACCGGGGATCGGGGGCGCCGACGTCGTCTGCGTCGGTGCGCCCGACAACGGTTGTCCGAGCTTGCAGTTGTCCCGGTACACCGCGACCGCCTTGAGCCCCAGTCGCCAACTGTCGAGGTACAGATCCTCGATGTCGCGCACGGTCGCGGACTCGGGCAGGTTCACGGTCTTCGAGATCGCCCCCGACAGGAACGGCTGCACCGCCGCCATCATCAGCACATGCCCGCGCGGCTCGATCACGTTGTCGCCCATCGATGTCGCGAACACCGCGCGGTGCTCGTCGCGGATGTGCGGGGCGCCGGTCAGAGTGCGACGGGTGTCCAGGTGGGTCACCACGTCCGCGACCTGCGCCGGGGTGTAACCGAGTCGCGACAGGGCGCGCGGCACCGTGCGGTTGACGATCGACAGCGTGCCGCCGCCGACCAGCTTCTTCGACTTGACCAGCGCCAGATCCGGTTCGATACCCGTTGTGTCGCAATCCATTGCGAGACCGATCGTGCCGGTCGGGGCGAGCACCGTCACCTGGCTGTTGCGCACACCGTGCTCGGCCGCCCCCGCGACCGCCTCGTCCCAGCTCTCCCGGGCCGCGGTGAGCACCGGACCGGGAGCGAGATCGGCGTCGACGTCGTCGAGTGCGCCGCGATGCCGCGCGAGCACGGCGAGGGTCGGCTCCCGGTTCTCGGCGAATCCGTCGAACGGCCCCAGCCGCTCGGCCAGGCGCGCCGAGACCGCGTAGGCGTGCCCGGTCATCAGGGCGGTTATCGCCGCGGCGTACGCGCGGCCGGCATCGCTGTCGTAGGGCAGACCCGAAGCCATCAGCAACGCACCGAGATTCGCGTATCCCAACCCGAGCTGGCGGAACCGCCGCGAGGTCTCACCGATCCGCCCGGTCGGATAGTCGGCGCGGCCCACGAGAATCTCCTGGGCGGTGATGAGTACCGCCACCGCGTGCCGGAACCCGTCCACGTCGAACGTGCCGTCCTCGAGCAGGAACGTCAGCAGGTTCAGGCTCGCCAGGTTGCATGCGGAATCGTCGAGGTGCATGTACTCCGAGCACGGATTCGACCCATTGATCCGGCCGGTCACCGCCGCGGTGTTCCAGCGGTTGATGGTGGTGTCGAACTGGATGCCCGGGTCCGCGCACTCCCACGCAGCAGATGCGATGCGCCCGAACAACTCTCGTGCCGACACGGTACGCACCGTCGAGCCGGTGGTGACCGCACGCAGCGGCCACTGCGCGTCGTCGACGACCGCCTGCATGAACTCGTCGGTGACCCGCACCGAGTTGTTGGCGTTCTGGTACTGCACCGAATGGCTGTCGCGGCCGTCGAGTCCCATGTCGAAACCCGCGGCGTCGAGCACGCGGGCCTTACGTTCCTCGATGGCCTTGCACTCCACGAACTCCTCGATGTCGGGATGGCCGACGTCGAGGATCACCATCTTCGCGGCCCGCCGGGTCTTGCCGCCGGACTTGATGGTCCCGGCCGAGGCGTCCGCGCCGCGCATGAAACTGACCGGGCCCGACGCGGTACCGCCCCCACCCAGGGGTTCGGCGGACGACCGGATCCGGGACAGGTTGACCCCGGCCCCGGAACCGCCTTTGAAGATCACCGCCTCCTGCCGGTACCACTCGAGGATCGAATCGATGCTGTCGTCGACCGACAGGATGAAACAGGCGCTGGCCTGCTGCGGAACGTCCGGGACGCCGATGTTGAACCACACCGGGCTGTTGAACGACGCCTTCTGGTGCACGAGCAGGTACGTCAGTTCGGCCGCGAACGCCTCCGGGTCGTCGAGGTGGCCGTCGGCGGTGCCCCACGCGGTGATGGTGTCGACGATGCGGGCCACGACGTCGCGCAGCGAGGTCTCCCGGCCCGGCGAGCCGAGTTCGCCGCGGAAGTATTTCTGGCTGACGATGTCCGTCGCGTTCTGCGACCAGCCGGACGGGAACTCGACATCCTTCTGCTCGAACACCACCGCGCCGGTGCCGTGGTGCACGATGCGGGCGTCGCGCCGCTGCCAGTCCACCTCGTCCGCGGGATCACGGCCGGCGGTGGTGAAGTGCCGGACCTCGGCGGCGGTGAAATCCCGCACGTCGGCACGGCCGATGTCGGGCGCGTCACCGTCGTGCTCGTGCGTCCTGCTGTCCGTCTGGCTACTGCCCATCGCATCCTCCCGGAACGAACGCCGGTGCCACATATAGTCCCACCATGATCTCACCGCGTCTCGGCACTCCGCTGTCGCCGAATGCCACTCGTGTCCTCATGCTCGGCGCAGGCGAACTAGGGAAAGAAGTCACCATCGCGCTGCAACGGCTGGGTGTGGAGGTGGTCGCCGTGGACCGGTACTCGAACGCGCCCGGGCAGCAGGTCGCGCATCGCGCCCACACCGTCGACATGGGTGACCCCCAGGCGCTCCTCGCGATCATCGAGGCCGAACGACCCGACCTGGTGGTCCCCGAAATCGAGGCCATCGCCACCGACGCGCTCGCCGTCGTCGAGGAACGCGGGCTCGCCGAGGTCATTCCCACCGCACGCGCCACGCAGCTGACCATGAACCGCGAAGGAATCCGGCGTCTGGCCGCCGAGGAACTGGGCCTGCCCACCTCGCCCTACCGGTTCGCCGAATCGCTCGCGGAGGTGCTCGCCGCAGCCGAGGCGGTCGGCTATCCGTGCGTCGTGAAGCCGGTGATGTCGTCGTCGGGAAAGGGACAGTCGACGGTGCGGTCCGCCGACGAGATGCCCGCGGCCTGGGACTACGCGCTGGCCGGGGGGCGCATCAACCACGGCCGGGTCATCGTCGAAGGGTTCGTGGACTTCGACTACGAGATCACCCAGCTCACCGTCCGCGCGATCGGTGACTCCGGCGACGTCGAGACGTTCTTCTGCGAGCCGATCGGGCACGTGCAGAGCCGCGGCGACTACATCGAGTCGTGGCAGCCGCAGCCGATGAGCGACGCGGCGCTGACCCGGGCACGGGAGATCGCGGCGGCGGTCACCGGCGCGCTCGGCGGCCGCGGCGTGTTCGGTGTCGAGCTGTTCGTCAAGGGCGACGAGGTGTACTTCTCCGAGGTCAGTCCCCGCCCGCACGACACCGGCCTGGTCACCCTGCGCAGCCAGCGGCTGTCGGAGTTCGAACTGCACGCCCGCGCGATCCTCGGGCTCCCGGTCGACACCTCGCTGCTCGCGCCGGGTGCGTCCGCCGTGATCTACGGGGGCGTCGACGCCACCGGTATCGCGTTCGAGGGCGTGGCCGACGCGCTGCGCGTGCCCGAGTCCGACCTGCGGTTGTTCGGCAAGCCCGAGTCCTACGCGCGTCGGCGGATGGGGGTGGCCGTGGCCACCGGCCCGGACATCGACACCGCCCGGGCCCGGGCGGGCGAGGCCGCCTCCCTCGTGCGGCCGGTCGCACCGTGAGCGCCGGCGCGGAGGCCCTCGTCGGCCTCGCGATCCTCGTCGGCCTGTTCGGGATCGTCGTGCCGATCCTGCCGGGCACCATCCTGATCTTCGGCGCGATCCTGGTGTGGGCGATCCTCACCGGCGGGACCACCGCGTGGGTCGTGTTCGTGATCGCGACGGTCGCCCTGGTCGTCACCGGCGTCGTGAAGTACACGTGGCCCGGCAAACGGATCCGGCAGGCGGGTGTGCCGACCCGCTCGCTCGTCGTCGGTGGGCTCGTCGGGATCGTCGGATTCTTCGTGGTGCCGGTGATCGGCCTGGTGCTGGGTTTCCTGCTCGGCATGTACCTGTCCGAGGCGCAGCGGCACCGCACCCATCGCGGTGCGTGGGATTCGACGGTCGAGGCGACCAAGGCGGTCGGCCTGTCGATGCTCGTGGAACTGCTCGGCGGCCTCGTCGCCGCCGGCGCCTGGCTGTGGGCCGTGCTGTTCGTCCTCTGAGCTCCGCGCGTGCTTGCTCAGGCTCGGCCTGCCGTCGTCCTGCCCGGTCTCCGAAACAGAACGAACGGTACACCCAGTCGATCTGATCGAGTGAGTGTACCGTTCGCTCAGGAAAACGGCGGGTCGGCCGCGGGTCAGGCCTTGTGGGGCTCCGACGCGCGGAACATGTCGTCACGCTCGACGACCTTCACGCGCTCGCGGCCCTCGGCCTCGCCCAGGCTGCGCTCGTGCGCGTCGAGGCGGTACCAGCCCTGCCACGTGGTGTACGGCAGCTCCCTGGCCTCGAGGAACGCGACGACGGCATCCGCGTCGGGCTCGGCCGGGGTGTTCAGCCGGCCCTTGGCGTGGTCCTCGAGCAGGTTCGCGACCGTCTCGTTCGCGTCGCCCTTGGTGTGGCCGATCAGGCCGACCGGGCCGCGCTTGATCCAGCCGGTGACGTAGGTGTGCGGCAGGAACCGGTCGTGGCCCTCGGCGGTCTCGTCGGCGACGACGCGGCCGGCCTCGTTGGGGACGGTGCCGGCCTGGTCGTCGAACGGCAGCTGCGCGATGTTCTGCGACAGGTAGCCCACGGCGCGGTAGACCGCCTGGACCTCCCAGTCGTTGAACCTGCCGGTGCCGCGGACGTTGCCGGTGCCGTCGAGCTCGGTGCGCTCGGTGCGCAGACCGACGACCTTGCCGTTCTCGCCGAGCACCTCGGCGGGCGACTCGAAGAAGTGCAGGAACAGCTTGTGCGGGCGGTCGCCCACGTCGCGGATCGCCCAGTCCTGCAGGGTGTTGGCGACCATGTCGACCTGCTTGGAGTTGCGGCGCGCGAGCTCGGAGCCCTCGTCGTACTCGATGTCCTCCGGATCGACGATGACCTCGATGGTGGGCGAGTGGTCGAGTTCGCGCAGCTCGAGCGGGGTGAACTTGGCCTGCGCCGGGCCGCGGCGACCGAAGACGTGCACCTCGACGGCCTTGTTCTTCTTCAGGCCCTCGTAGACGTTCGGCGGGATCTCGGTCGGCAGCAGTTCGTCGCCGGTCTTGGCGAGCACGCGGGCGATGTCGAGGGCGACGTTGCCGACGCCGAGCACCGCGACCTTCTCGGCCTCGAGCGGCCACTCGCGCGGCACGTCCGGGTGGCCGTCGTACCAGGACACGAAGTCGGCGGCGCCGTAGCTGCCGTCGAGGTCGATGCCGGGGATGTTCAGGGCCCGGTCGGCGTTGGCGCCGGTGGAGAAGATCACCGCGTCGTAGAACCGCTTCAGGTCCTCGAGGGTGAAGTCGGTGCCGTAGTCGAGGTTGCCGAGCAGGCGGACCTGCGGCTTGTCGAGCACCTTGTGCAGGGCGGTGATGATGCCCTTGATGCGCGGGTGGTCCGGGGCCACGCCGTAGCGGATCAGGCCGAACGGCGCCGGCATGCGTTCGAACAGGTCGATGCTGACCCCGGGATCCTGCGCAGTGTCGGACTTCATGAGCGCATCGGCGGCGTAGATACCGGCGGGGCCGGCACCGACGATGGCGACGCGAAGGGGACGAGTCTGATCGGTCATCAGGGGTCAACTACCTCTTCGGAGAACGGACGGACGTGATTCAGCTTAATTTAGGTTGCCCTCTGATGGGCCGACACGGTGCCGCGGCAGACGGGCGGCGAGTGCGTGCAGAACGCAGCTGGGTGGGGAATCGCTTCAGCGACAACACATATGGGCAGACACACGACAGAGGTCGACGGCGAGACGTCGAACGAGGTGTGCGTAGGCCATGAACCAATTCCTACCTCGAGAGGGTTTATTGAGGCAAATGCGCCCCGACCGGCGGCAATCGACCTCCACCTAGGATCGGGGGCATGGCAGACAAGCGACCCGCACCCGAACCGGACCCCGACGAGCCCGAACGCAGCACCGCCGGACCGTTCCTCGGGGCCCTCGCCGTCGTGGTCGTGCTCATCCTCGTCGTCGTCGCCGGGCAGGTCTTCGGACCGTCCGACGAGTCCCTGAGCGACTCCGATCTGGTGTCCCGGACGGTCGACGACTACGTGCGAGCGCACAACGCCGACGACGACGATGCGATGACGCGGCTTCGCTGCGCCGAGCTGCCCGCCGATCAGGCTCCGCTCGCCGACGTCGACGGGGAGGCCACGATCGACAAGTTCGGCACCGTCGACATCGAGGGAGGCCGGGGCCGCGTCGAGACCCGCACCACCGTCGACGGAGAGCAGGACACGGTCGTCTGGTCGTTGACGCGCGTCGACGGCGACTGGCGGATCTGCACCGCCTGATTCCCCGCCCGCCTCGCAGGCCCCGACACGTCTGTGGAAAGCTGGTGCGGTGAGCTACGCAGGTGATATAACGCCGCAGCAAGCCTGGGAGCTGCTGCAGGAAAACCCGGATGCCGTGCTCGTCGATGTGCGTACCGACGCCGAGTGGAAGTACGTCGGGGTCCCCGAGACCTCGTCCATCGGTCGCCGCACCGTCTTCGTCGAATGGGTCGGCTACCCGAACGGTGCGCCCAACCCCCGGTTCGTCGACGAACTGCGCGAGGCCGGCATCGAAAAAGGGCCGGTCGTCTTCCTGTGTCGCTCGGGGCAGCGTTCCATCGGTGCCGCCGTCGCGGCGACCGCTGCGGGCCTGACCCCGTCCTACAACGTTCTCGAAGGATTCGAAGGCGCCCTCGACCCCGAGGGTCATCGCGGCGCCCAGGGCTGGCGGGCGGCGGGCCTGCCGTGGAGGCAGTCGTGAGTGCAATTCCCCAGGGTGGCGCGTTCCAGCGGCCACTGCCCGATTCGGTGCGCCCTGCCACGGTCGGTGTCCGCGGCGGCCTGCTGCGCTCCGGATTCGAGGAGACCTCCGAGGCGCTGTACCTCAACTCCGGCTTCGTGTACGAATCGGCCGAGGCCGCCGAGCAGGCCTTCACCGGTGAGGTCGACCACTTCGTCTACTCCCGGTACGGCAACCCGACCGTGAAGATGTTCGAGGAGCGGCTGCGGCTGCTCGACGGTGCCGAAGGCGCGTACGCCACCGCCAGCGGCATGTCCGCGGTGTTCACCGCACTCGGTGCGCTGCTCGGCCAGGGCGACCGCCTCGTCGCGGCCCGCAGCCTGTTCGGTTCGTGCTTCGTGGTGTGCAACGAGATCCTGCCCCGGTGGGGTGTGGAGACCGTGTTCGTCGACGGCGAGGACCTCGACCAGTGGGAGCAGGCACTGTCGGTGCCGACCACCGCGGTGTTCTTCGAGACCCCGTCGAACCCGATGCAGACCCTCGTCGACGTCCGCAAGGTCTCGGAGATGGCACACGCTGCCGGCGCGAAAGTGGTGCTGGACAACGTGTTCGCCACCCCGCTGCTGCAGCGCAGCCTCGACCTCGGTGCCGACATCATCGTCTACTCCGGCACCAAGCACATCGACGGCCAGGGCCGCGTGCTCGGCGGTGCCATCCTCGGCCCGAAGGACTACATCGACGGGCCCGTGCAGCAGCTCATCCGCCACACCGGTCCGGCGCTGAGCCCGTTCAACGCCTGGACGCTGCTCAAGGGCCTCGAGACGATGCCGCTGCGCGTGCAGCGCTCGGTGGACACCGCGCTCGAAATCGCCCGGTTCCTCGAGACGCAGGACGCGGTGAACTGGGTCAAGTACCCGTACCTCGAATCGCATCCGCAGTACGAACTCGCCCGGTCGCAGATGAGCGGCGGCGGAACCGTCGTCACCTTCGAGCTCGCCGCCGCCGAGGGCGAAGGCAAGAAGAAAGCGTTCGAGCTGCTCAACAAGCTGCGGATCGTCGACATCTCCAACAACCTCGGTGACGCGAAGTCGCTCATCACGCACCCGGCGACGACGACGCACCGCGCGATGGGCCCGGAAGGGCGCGCCGCGATCGGCCTGGCCGACGGGGTGGTGCGCCTGTCCGTGGGACTGGAGGATCCCCAGGATCTCCTCGAGGATCTCCAGCAGGCGCTGTCCTGACCTGGTAAGCCGTGGGCTACGCTGCGGGTGTCCTGTCACGCCGACAGGGCACCCGCTGCGTTTTCGGTGAAGCCGGTGCGAGTCCGGCGCTGTCCCGCAACTGTGAATCCCGTACCTCGGGTGAGCCAGGTCAGCCGGCGTCGCGGGCCGTACGTACTGGTCCTCGGACGAAGGACGGTGGCGTGCCGCAACGCATCCGTTGCAGCCGTGCTGTTTTCGTCCTCCGAGCAACGGAGGATGGCTGTGCCCCTCGACAACACCCGACGGTTGTTCGCCGCCGGCATCACGGTATTCGCCCTCTTCGCCGCCGGGTGTT
Source organism: Rhodococcus sp. NPDC003383 (assembly GCF_053589115.1). Classification (NCBI taxonomy): domain Bacteria; kingdom Bacillati; phylum Actinomycetota; class Actinomycetes; order Mycobacteriales; family Nocardiaceae; genus Rhodococcus; species Rhodococcus sp. NPDC003383. The sequence continues at coordinate 27,396 of NZ_JBSFRG010000002.1, forward strand.
CCGGTGGCGACGACACCTCTCCCGCCGGTGAGACCGACTCGGCTTCCGCCGACGTCCCGCAGGCCATCGTGTCGTTGAGTCCGACCAGCACCGAGATGCTCTTCGCCATCGGCGCGGGCGACCAGGTGATCGCCGTCGACGACCGGTCCGACTACCCGGCCGAGGCCCCCGTCACCGACCTGTCGGGCTTCACCCCCAATGTCGAGGCGATCCTCGGATACGAACCCGACCTGGTGGTCTCCAACGCCGACACGGCGGATCTCGTCGCCGGGCTCGAACAGGCCGGGGTCGAAACCCTGATCCTTCCGGCCGCCGAGGACTTGGACGACACCTACGACCAGATCGAGCAGCTCGGCGCCGTCACCGGACACGTCGGCGAAGCGGCCGAACTCGTCGCGCAGATGAAGACGGACATCGACGAGACCCTCGCCGGCCTCCCCGAACGGGAAACTCCGCTCACCTACTACCACGAGCTCGACAACACCTTCTACAGCGTCACCGACGACACCTACATCGGGCAGATCTACGGGATGCTCGGCCTCAGGTCCATCGCCACCGGTGGCGACGGCTACCCGCAGCTGTCGAACGAGTTCATCCTCGAACAGAACCCCGACGTCGTGTTCCTCGCCGACGGGCAATGCTGCGGCGTGACGCCGGAAGTCGTCGCCGCGCGCGCCGGCTGGAACGAACTCGGCGCCGTGCGCGACGGTCGCGTCTACGTCCTCGACGAGGACATCGCCAGCCGATGGGGTCCGCGCGTCGTGGATCTCGTGCGCGAACTCGCCGCGATCGTCGCGGCAGCACCGGCAGTCCAGCCCACACCGTGACCTCGACGCCGCGCCGCCGCGCCCTCGTGCTGGGTGGCGCGGCGCTCGTTCTCCTCGCCGCGATGCTCCTCGGGATCCTCGTCGGTCCCGCGGGGCTCACCGCGCGCGGCGTCCTGCTCGACATGGCCGATGCGCTGCCGTTCGTCGACGTCGACTCCGGGTTGTCCACGCGCCAGCAGGCGATCCTGTGGAACATCCGCATGCCGCGCGTTGTTCTCGGTGCCGTGGTCGGCGCGATGCTCGCGATCGCCGGAGCCGCCTACCAGGGCGTGTTCCGCAATCCGCTCGCCGACCCCTACCTTCTCGGAGTGTCGAGCGGTGCGGGTCTCGGGGCGACCCTCGCCATCGTCGTCGGCGGCGCAGCCGGATTCGCCGGGGTGCCCATGGCCGCATTCGCAGGCGGTCTGCTCGCGGTGGCCGCCACGTACATGCTCGGACGCTCCGTCGGCACCGGGCGCACCGAAGTGGTCATCATCCTCGCCGGTGTCGCCGTCGCTGCGTTCGCCAACGCCATCCAGACGTTCTTCATGCAGCTGCACGACGACACGCTGCGTCAGGTGTATTCGTGGATGCTCGGTCGCCTGTCCACCGACGGCTGGTCCGACGTCCTGACGATCCTGCCCTACGTGATCGTGTCGGTCGCTGTCATCGCGCTGCACCGGCGGACTCTCGACGTCATGTCGGTCGGCGACGTCGAAGCGTCGAGTCTCGGCATCGACCCGGCCCGCGTCCGTCTGGTTCTGGTGGGCGTGGCCACCCTCGGCACCGCCGCCGTGGTGTCCGCCAGCGGGCTCATCGGATTCGTCGGCATCGTCATCCCGCACGCGGTGCGCCTCGTCGTGGGTCCCGGCCACCGACTGTTGCTGCCGCTGTCGCTCATGGTGGGTGCGGCCTTCATCGTTCTCGCCGACATCGTCGCTCGCACCGCGATGTCACCGGCCGAACTTCCCATCGGTGTCGTCACCGCCGCGATCGGCGCGCCGTTCTTCCTGTTCGTCCTGCGTCGCAGCCGGGGTGTCGCATGACCGTGACGTGTAAGTCTGTGTCGGCCAAACGCGGAGGAGTCGAGGTCCTCCACGACATCGACCTCGTCGTGTCCGCCGGAACGTGGGTGTCGCTCGTGGGCCCCAACGGTTCGGGCAAGACGACACTGCTGCATTCGATCGCCGGACTGGTCGCCGCGACCGGCGACATCACCGTCGCCGGCGTGACGCCCCGCAAGTCCGGTCGACGCGCGGTGGCGCGGGCGGTCGCGTTGATGCCGCAGCGGCCGATCGTTCCCGAAGGGGTCACGGTGCGGGAACTGATCCGGCTCGGACGCACCGCCCACATTCCGCGTTTCGGCAGCGAGAAGCCGCATGATGTGGAGATCGTCGACCGGGTCATCGCCCGGCTCGAACTCGAAGACTTCGCGCCCCGCTCGGCAACCGAGTTGTCCGGCGGAGAACTGCAACGAGTGGTGCTGGCGCGCGCACTGGCGCAGCAACCCGACGTGCTCCTGCTCGACGAACCCACCAGTGCCCTCGACATCGGTCACCAACAGCAGGTGCTCGACCTCGTCGATTCCATGCGGTGCGAGGAGAACCTGACGGTGATCGCCGCGATGCACGATCTCACGTCCGCGGCCCAGTACGGCCAGCGCCTGGTCCTCCTCGACCGAGGACGCATCGTCGCCGACGGACCGCCCGCCGAGGTGCTCACCGCCGACCGGATCGCGCAGGTGTACGGGGCGCGGGTCGAAGTGCTCGACCGTCGTGACGGCCGGGCGGTACTGCCCCTGCGGGAACGGGAGGACGCGTGATGGAGGTCGTACTCCTCGGGACGGGTGCCGCCGACGGGTGGCCCAACCCGTTCTGCCGTTGCCTCTCGTGCCTCGACGCGGAGCGGCGCGGTGAAATCCGCGGGCAGACAGCGGCTCTCGTCGACGACGTGCTGATGCTCGACTGCGGGCCCGAAGCGCCGCGGGCGGCGGTGCGCGCGGGCCGGACGCTGGCCGGGGTGCGGCACCTGCTGCTCACCCATTCGCACGCCGACCATCTGGGACCCCAGGTGTTGTTGTTCCGGTCGTGGATCGAGGCGGGGCACGAACTCGAGGTGATCGGTCCGGTCGATGCGCTGGACGTGTGCCGTCCCTGGGTGGGGCCGGACGATCCGGTGCGCTTCGTCCCGGTGGCGGCGGGCGACCGTCTGGCGGTGGGGGAGTACGACATACGGGTCCTTCCAGCGCGCCACCGGGTATTCCGCGACGGCGATGCCGTGCTCTACGATCTCGCCGATGCGCGCGGGTCGCGACTGCTGTGGGCATGCGATACGGGAGTGTGGCCGGCGGAGTGGTTCGACGGCGTGCGCGGCGCGGGGTACGACGTGGTGTTCCTCGAGGAAACATTCGGTGACCGATCCGATCTGTCCGACGGGCATCTCGGGTTGCCGGAGTTCGCGACGATGGTCGAGGGAATGCGCGACGTCGGTGCGATCACGGACACGACGGATGTGGTTGCGGTGCATCTCGGTCACCACAATCCCGTGATGGCGGAGCTCGGGGAGCGGTTGCGTAGAAGTGGCGCCCGAGCCGGGCGCGACGGTGAGGTGGTGCACGTGGGCGGCGGCAGTCGGGGTGGGGGACATCGGACGCTGGTGCTCGGTGGTGTGCGGTCGGGGAAGTCCCGGCACGCGGAAGAGTTGTGTTCCAAGTTCCCGTCGGTCACGTACGTGGCGACGGGCGGTGTCCGCGAGGGTGACGCCGAATGGGCGCAGCGGGTGGCGCTGCATCGGGACCGGCGACCGGATACCTGGGCGACGATCGAGACGGTGGACGTGGCCGACGTATTGCGGTCGGCGACGACGCCACTGCTCATCGACTGCCTCGGTACGTGGCTCACCGCGCGCTTGGATCTGCACGGTGTGTGGGACGGAGCAGACGTCGCCGCGGTCGACGCGGATATCGACGAATTGCTCAGCGCGTGGCAGGCGTGTGCGGTTCCGGTCGTGGCTGTCACCAACGAGGTGGGTAGCGGTGTGGTTCCGGCGACGGCGTCGGGCCGGCTGTTCCGAGATCTGCTGGGCCGGCTCAATACCCGTGTGGCCGAGGTGTCGGACGCGGTAACCCTCGTAGTCGCGGGCATTCCTGTTTCCTTGCGCTGACCGCTAATACCATGGATGCGTCAATGGAGTCGAGATCTCTGAGGTGATCTTGCTCCGTACCTTCGGCGACGTCTATGAAATCGTTATGTACATCGAGCGTGCACAATACCCGGTCATTTTCCGAAATTTCTTGGGATAACTGTTCTTCGGGTGAGGATCTGCACCCCATTCGACCTGCGCGTATCTACGAATCTAATTGTGCAAACGACTGTTTCTAGATTTCCGATACACGAAATATGAATGGCGTAACAAACGTGGCGTTTGTACGCATAATTCAAGCGTCCGTCAAACGCGCCTATTCGCGCTCCCATGAGAATGGAAACCCGATATGACCACAGCTGACCAGACTCAGAAGACCGAAGACGCTGTAGACCGGCACTCCGGGCACCAGTGCCTCGTTGTCGGGCACGAAGGTCATCGCTGCGGCCTCGCCTTCGATTGCGAAGTCGTCCCAGTCACCTGCGGCCTCGGTGTAACCCTGCAGGTTCCACTGGGAGTCACCGGTTCCGAAGATCGAGCTGCCCCACACGGAGTCGTTCCAGGCAGCGAGGGTGACGGCCGCTCCCACGCTGCACGAGGAGTTTGGCAACCTCGGGGCCACCATCGGCCTGTCGAAGGGCAACGTGACGGGAAGTACCGCCCTGGCCGGCCAGATCACCGTCACTGCAACCCTGGTGGACGGAGCGACCACTGCGTCCCCGGCGACGTGTGACGGAACGACCACCGGCACACAGTTGTTCAGCGGCCTCCTGTCCTCGGCTCTGGCATCGGGCACGTCGGCGATCACGCTCGCTCCGGAGGGCTACGCCTGGGTTTGCTTCAAGGCCGAGCTGAGCAGCGGCATCGCGGGTGATCTGACCCTGCAGAATCAGACCGCCACCGCCACCTGGGTCTTCAACGGCCAGAGCGTTTAACCCCCAATGCTTGTGCCTCCCGGTGGGTGCCGGGAGGCACAAGCTGTCGTCTTCGTCTTCCTAGGATGGTCCGTACCGCCGTGCACGCCATGGTCGAACACAAGCCGCGCAGAACCGTCTGGTCGCGCGTCGAGAACGCGCTGCTCAACCTGCTCGCTGCGGGTGGGGTGGTGTGCATCGGTTTGGTTCTTGCCGCGTTCTTCTTCGACATTTCGCTGATCCTGTTCAAGACGGGCTCGATGTCCCCGACCATTCCGCAGGGCTCGATGTCTGTGGTGCAACGCATTTCGGCGGACGAGATCAAGGTCGGCGACATCGTCACCGTCGACCGCGAAGAAGGCGAGCTGCCCGTCACGCACCGCGTGATTGCCGTGTACCCCCAACGTCCTGGTGAAGCGCTCATCGAGATGCAAGGCGACGCCAACCCCAGCCCCGACCCTGGTCCTTACCGCGTCACCGAGGTCCGCAAGGTGCTGTGGTCCGTCCCCGGCGCCGCGTCGGTCATCATGTGGTTCTCGGATCCGATGATCCTCGCGGCCCTCACCCTCGGCTGTGCCGCTCTGGTGCTGTGGGCGTTCTGGCCCCGCAAGAGCGAGGCGAATTCTGCATCTGCTCAGCATGCCGATTCGAAGGAGCAGCAATGAAGAAATCCAGGTCGCTGCACCTGCTCGTAGCGGTACTCGGCGTGCTCAGCGTGGCCGGCGCGGCGGTCTTCAACGTTGGATTCGTCGGGCAGACCCTCGCGAGTTGGACCGACCGCGTATTCGGGGGATCGACGTATGGGGTGAATGCAGCATCGTTGCAGGGTTATGCGCATGCGCTGGGCGGTAGGTTCCAGATCAACCGTCTCGTGAGTTCGGAGACCGTGGCGGGTGCAACTGCGGAGAGATTCGCAACGAACACAGGGACAACGCGAACGCCGACCACGGGATTCACCCAGTACCACAGCGACGGACTACTGGGAATCGTAGCGACGGAACTCGACTCCGCAGTGTGCGCTTCCTACCTTTCGTCGTCGGATAACTGTGCGGACTACGGTTCGACTACCCCGCCGGTCCATTCGGTTGCCGTTGCGCGAAACCTCAAGACGAGCACGGGTGAATTACTCGGAGTCACCCGCTTCTTCTCCACGACCGGTGAACAATTCAAGACGACGGCCAGTTGCGTGCCCGGCACCGCCCCGACTGCCGGTGCGGTGCAATCGACCTCGGGTCGAATGTACGTGGGTGACAACACCAGCAACCCGATTGACATTCCCATCGCGCCGTCCGGAACCGGGACTCGGTCCCAATCGACGAGCAAGTCGTTCACATCCCTGGCTCGCTACGAGGTTGTGCTCACCCATACCAGAGTTCAGGAAGCCGACTACGCATCGTCGACTCTTCGGCTCAGAATGTCGGCCTATGCACTCGTGGTTGGTACTCATCAGTGGACACTCGATCTCGTGGTGCTCCACGCCGGTTGCGGGATCGGAACAGCAACGCAGCCGCTACCGAGCGTGAGCGCCGCTACACCTGTCACTGCCTCGGCCGGCTTTGCGAGTGATACGCCACTGGCTTCGATGATGATGAGCCGGCAGGTCGAAGCGACCACCTGCCCCACCGACGTCGACTCGACCGTTCCTGAAGACGAAGCGAACGTCGAGGAAGTTCACCTGGAGAACGTCGACACAACTCCGGCGGGTGGGGAGCCGGTCCCGACAGAAGCGGTTGATGCCGAACCTTTTGACAGCAAAGAAGTCCCGAATGAATCGGAAGCAGCCGACGAGCTCACCGAGAGCACGACGGCACCGGTGTCGTGCGAGCCCGAGGCCGCAGATTCGACGGTGTTGTCGCCGGTCGATCTCCTTGTCGAGGAAGGGATCATCGGCGAAGCCGAACCCCAGCCGGAACTCGCTGCTTCTGAGGAGGAAGGAGCCACGGACACCGACATCCTCGCTGACGACGACGGGAACTCCGGCGACACCGTAGAGGAGTCGGACAACTCCGAGGGCGATGCCGAACGGAGTGCCGAGGCGACCGACGAGGACAAGGCCGGCGAGAAGAGCGCAGACGTCGCGAAGGCCGACGGAGCGAAGGAAGCTGCGGACAGCGACAAGTCCGCAACGCGAGAGAGTTCGAAACCTGGCGACACCGAGGACGCCCCCGTCGCCGAAGGCACTCCGGAAACCGCCGCCCCGCTGAGTTCGACGAGTGCAGCTCCAGCTCCCGCCCCCGCGCCGGCTCCGGCTCCGGCTCCGAGCGGCCCCACCACCCCGAGCCGCGTGAGCACCGCCGCGCCGTTCAAGATCGTCGCCACCGACGGCAGCGACCTCGGCACCGCCACCATCCGTGACATCTCGCGCACCGATGGTTGCGTCGCGGTGCTGCTCGACGTCACGACGTCCGACGGTTCCGGAACGACCACACTGAACGGTCTGCGTTCCAACGACTTCCGTGAGGTTCTCGCCGACGGCACCACCGCGCCCGTCGGCTCTCCGACCGGGACGTGCGCGGTGGACGTGCCGATGCCGACGTCGTTCGGGCCGGGCGCGACCTACTCGGGTTGGGTGGCGTTCGACGTCGCAAACGGCGGCAACTCGGTGATGCTGCGGCCGGTCGGCACGGCGGGCTGGATTATCACCCTGCCGCCGGCACCACCGTCGCCTGCACCGGCACCGGTCGTCACCGAGACCCCGACAGCGGTCGAAACCGCGCCCGCTGCGTCGACCCCGGCAACCACGGAGGAAACCGCACCAGCCGAAGAGCCGGTCGAAGGATAACGAGCCGAGCAGGAGGGGAGGGGCCATGCTTGCAGCTGCCCGTAGGGGAGGCCGCCTGATGGCGATCCTCGGCGTCGTCAGCACGGTCGCGGCGTGCAAGTACGGCTCCCACCTGCACCCGCAACCGAGCGAGGGCGGTATCCAGGCGAACTTCAGCACGAACCAGAGCGCGTCGGGGCCGTGGGGTGAGTACGCCACACAGCAGAGCGCAGGGCGGTTCGACTTCACGATCGACGCGCTCGCCCTGCAACCCGGCGAGCCGGTCTACGCGCCGATCGCGTTGCGCACCCTGCCCGCAGTAACCGCACCGGTATCGGTCTCCCTGAGACCGCCGCTGACCACCCCCAACTCGGTCGCGGACGTGCTCAGGTACTCCGTTTCGGATGCGCCCGCTGCTTCGTGCAACGCCGCAGGTTTCGGGGTGGCGACGGTCGTCGACGACCTGCCGTTGGCGACGGGTAGCGGCACCTTCACGATGCAGCCGAACACCATCCGCACCCTGTGCTTCCGTGTGGAAATCCCGGACGGCACAGGCCCACTCGACTTCGTCGGGTTGGCCGACACCGCGGCGGCGTGGGAGTTCCGAGTCCAAGGAGATGACCCTCCGCGCCCGCCGAAGCCGGGCTTCGACAGATGCGGCGATCACCACCACTCGGCCTGGTTCGTCCGTAGTGGATTGCACTACGTGTACTGCTGGTCGTACTGGTGGAGGTGGTGGTGAGACTCCGTCTCGCCGAAGCGTGTCGCGCTGAGGCGGGTGTTGTTTTCGATATCGGGGCCGAAAATCGAACACAATGCCGGTCTCGATTCGTCCTTGGCCGGGGGATAGACATCCTTGTGCAACGCAATCGGCCTGAAGATCGGTGCCATCGACTTCGTTGCGGCGCAACATAAATGCTCACGAAGTCTGGTGTCGATGCGGAAGGTACTGGAAATCGTGGGTGGCGGCGCTGTGTCGCCCCCGAAGACTCACACTCGTCTGCTGCCGATGCGTGTAGGGCTTCCGAGGTCGGAGAATCGGATCGAAATTTTCGACGAGGTCGGTTTCGTGGCGCGTGCCGACATGGGCTGGAAGCGGTGGAAGGTCCTGGTCGAGTACGACGGCGCGCATCACTGGACCGACCGGAAGCAGCGGACGCTCGACATCGACCGCTATGCGCTGTTGCCGGAGTTGGGGTGGACGGTCATCCGCGTCGGTGCCGGCCTGTTGTACCACCGGCCGGCCGTTCTCGTCGAGCGGGTCCGCCGCGCCCTGCGTCGCGCCGGTGCGTCCGTGTGACGCCGAGACCGGTGTTGGTTGCGGAATCCGGCGGACGATTGCATACAACCGGTACGACACGAGGTGTGTGCAACCGCAAGTAACATGGTTTTAACTTGTTGTGATGTGTCACTCTATAGAGCTTTGCTCTCCGGAGAGTGCGCGACGAGCACGAAAACAGCTACCGGACAGTAATATTCGCACTTCGGACACCGCTTCCGGGGCGAGTCGACTTGACCGTCTCTTTACGTAATTTTCACCGAAAGGTGATCTGGCTCACACCACGAAAATCATTAGTGGTGCTATTCACAACCCGTGTTATCGTTCGTCACGAACTGAGGCCGGAGGGTTCTGGGACGGCCACAGTGCCCTGTGGGGCGACAGTCGACCGCGCGTCGAGGTCCTTTGCGCAAGAGGACTATTCGCACGACGCGAAAAACTGTGACAGATACCAGTCGATCTCTGCTGCCCGGAGATCGGCGTGCTCGACCGTGCCCTCCGCGAGGACGGGCACCGCACACACCTGAGTAGGGGTACCAATTGAGCAAGAAGCACGCGTCCGGACTGCGCCGCGGCGCCCGGATCGGCAGCGTCGCCGCTGCCGCAGCCATCGCACTGGGGTTCCTGTCCGCAGGTGCGGCGAACGCCGATACCTTCGTTCCCCTGCCCGATGGCCAGATCACGGCTCCCGGTGACAAGGCCACGGTGAGCCGGACCGAGGAGAGCGCACTCGTCTCGCCGTCCATGGCCGCGAACCCGACCAACCGCGTCGCGTGGGTGTCCGGCAAGGTGTCTGCTCGGGTGAACGTCGACGTCCCGTCCGAACCGGGCAAGACCGACGGCAGCACCTCCTCGCTCGCCGGTGCCAATAACTCCTCGACGCACGGTGTCTCGCGCATCAACACCGGCTACATCGTCGGTTGCCAGGTCGACATCTCGGGCCTCAGGGGCAATCTGGGTGTCAACTTCAATGCCAGCGTTGTCTCCTCTTTGCAGAATCTCTTGGTGGCTACGACCTCGCTGCCTGCTGGCACAGCCCTCAATGCGGGGACTTCCTCCGGCGCGATCAGCCCGTCGGTTGCCCTCTCTGCCCCGCTGCAACCAGGCCAGGTCGCCTTCGTGCACATCGAAGGCAAGGACATCACCAAGAAGGACACCACCTACTCGATCCAGTACCAGGACGCGGAGCTCAGCACCCTGGGCTGCGGTGGCTACGCACAGGCCCGTGCGTACACCGTGCTCGAGGTCGTGGGCAAGGACTACGTCAAGACCACCTTGTACGGCCAGCCGTTCAGCATCGGCTGATCATCCGGACCGGACCTGACTGAAATCCTCGCTCACGCGAGCTGAGAACTCGAGAGAGAAAACATGAAGACCAGCATCACCAAGGGCCTGCGTCGCGGTCTCCGGGCGGCCGGGGTCGGCGCTACCGTCGCCGTCGCAATCGGCTTCGCCTCCGCCGGCACGGCCAACGCCGACACCTTCGTTCCCCTGCCGGACGGCTCGATCACCGAAACCCTGCCGGGCGACGTTGTGGTCACCGTGTCCCGTACGGGCGAATCCGCCAACATCAACCCGTCGATGGGCGCCACGCCCGTCCACCGCAATGTGTGGGTCTCCGGCTCGGCCCAGGTCAAGCTGAGTGGCGCAGGCGCGCAGAAGGTCAGCAACTATCGCATCCAGCCCGGCTATGTCGTGGGCTGCCAGGTAGACATCGCCGGTACCGCAGGCGCGGGTGCAAACGCCTCAGGCGGTGCATCGTCGACCAGCACGACTACCGACACCCCCCCTGCAGGAAATGGGGTCGTTACCGCGCAATCCAACACCGGTACCAGCAGCGGGGGGCTGAGCGCCAACGTTGGCATCACCTTGTCCCCGGGTAAGACCAGCCAGTTCTCCGTGCTCTCCATTGAGCAGGAAAACCCCTTCGGTGATCGGGTATTCCGTCCCTTCTCGGTGGTAGCCAAGCCCAAGGATGGCGCTATCCCGACCGAAGGCAGTGTCACCTGGGCTGACTCCACCGTGGGTATCTCTGGCTGTGCCGGCTACGCCCAAGCCCGCAGCTTCGTGAAGGTCACGGTCAACACGGCGACCGACACCCAGCAGGTCACCCTGTGGGGACAGCCCTTCAGCATCGGCTGACAGGCGCCTGACAGATGGTCGGCCCCGCCACCGAGAGCCTCATCCTCTCGGTGGCGGGGCGCTGTCGCCTTCCGGTCCGGTGGGGTCCGGAAGGCGACGTCAGAACGGATTCCTGGTGCGTCCCACCAGATCTGCGACCGACTCGACGATCCGCGTGGGCCGGTAGGGGTACAACTCGACCGACGCGCGCGTCGAGATGCCGGTGAGCACCAGCAGGGTCTGAAGCCCCGCCTCGAGGCCGGCGACGATGTCGGTGTCCATGCGGTCGCCGATCATCACCGTCGACGCCGAATGCGCACCGATCGCTCGCAGCGCGGACCGCATCATCAGCGCGTTCGGCTTGCCCACGAAGTACGGTTCACGGCCGGTCGCCCGCGTGATCAACGCCGCGACGGCGCCGGTCGCCGGAAGCGAGCCCTCCAGCGACGGTCCGGTCGGATCGGGGTTCGTCGCAATGAATCGCGCGCCGCGCTCGACGAGCCGGATGGCCGTCGTGATCGCCTCGAACGAGTAGGTGCGGGTCTCGCCGAGCACCACGTAGTCGGGGTCGCGGTCGGTCAGTACGTATCCGATGTCGTGCAGCGCCGTCGTCAGGCCCGATTCGCCGACGACGTACGCGGTGCCCTCCGGCCGCTGGTTCGCGAGGAACGTCGCGGTCGCGAGCGCCGACGTCCAGATCGATTCCTCGGGGATGTCGAGTCCCGTGCGCTGCAGCCGGGCCCGCAGGTCCCGCGGAGTGCGTATCGAGTTGTTGGTCAGAACCATGAACGGTGTTTCGTTCGAACGCAGTTCACTCAGGAATGCGTCTGCGCCGGGGATGAGCGCGTCCTCGTGGACGAGCACGCCGTCCATGTCCATCAGGTAGGTCCAGGCAGGGGCGGTGGTGTCCTCGGGTGTGCTCACCACCCCATCTTGTCATCCACGGTCGCCGGAGCGCTGGACGTCACCGAGGGCGAACGGACAGCCCCCGGATGAAGCTGCCGAGCGTGTTCTCGACGACGGTGCGGGTTTCCGGCGTCGGGTTGTCGGCATACGAGACGAGACCGTAGAAGCCCAGTTCGAGGATCATCCGCGCGGCGGTGTCCTCGTCGATGCCGATCACGGTGCCGGAGCGGGTCGCCTGCTCGAGCAGTTCCCGCACCACGGGCACGGACTTGCCGGCCTGGATCTCCCGTCGCCGGGCTTCGCCGATCGCGCTGGTGGCCTGCTGGGAAAGAGCCCGGAGTCGGGGATTGGCGGCATGCTCGTCGAAGATCCGGGCGAGACCGAGGACGATCGCCTCGATCGCGTTCTCGGGTTCCGGGTCCAGCGTCGCGCGGGTGCGCTCGAGGCATGCTGCGCACTCCCGCTCGAACGCCTTGGCGAACAGCGCCTGTTTGTCGGAGAAATGATGGTAGACAGCACCTTTGGTTACGCGTGCCGTCCTCGCGATCTGTTCGATCGACGTATTCGCATATCCCTGGGTCGCGAACAGATCGGCACCGATCTCGACGAGCGCATCGTAGGTGCGCAGCGCGTACTCCTCGCGCCGTGACGGAAGCGTTTCCACCTCGCGGATCCTACCGACCCGGTGTGCGTTCCCGCCGAGTCGACGGGACGACCGTGTCCCTGGACTGGCGCACATGACTGTACGTCGGTATGTTCCATACCCACGTACAGTTCGATCTCGAGGGGGAGTTCGATGGGGGTCTGTCCTGGGCTGGTCAGGTCGTGACGTCGCCACCATCATCGGCACGCGACACGGCCGGCACGCACGTGGAGGGTGCACTGTGACCGCCCCGACCGCGCATGCTTCCCTCGACGAGGTGCTGGGTGCCGCCGACGGCCGCTATTTCGGACGCGGCTACAAGAACGTGAACCACGATCTCATCGACCTGGATCTGGGCCGATCCACCGGGCCGGGAACCGAGCACCGCGCCGTCGCGGTTCTCGACTACCCCCGAGGCTGGTCGGAGAAGGGTTCGACAGAACTCGTCCCGCACGTGTCGTTCGTCGACACGGTGGCACTGGCCGCGTCACTGCTCGAAGCCGGACTGAGCCATGCGCGCAGACTCGAACCGGACGAGCAGGCCCGCATCTGGGTGGCGCATGCCAAGATCACTGCCGGAACACGGCCGGAGGATGACCTGCTCCGCATCCCGGTCTCGGCGGTCGTGACCGGCGTCGCGCCGCCTCTGGACGGCACCGTCGCGACCACCGCGACCTTCCGGGTCGGCCGGCTCCGGGGAACGATGACACTGATCCACCCGGTCGGAGCAGGGGAGAAGTACGGCAGCGGTACGGACCGGGTACCCGGACCGTCGGCGGCGACGGTGTCGCCGTTCTATCTCGGTGGATACAAGTCGCACACTCTCACCGCGCGGGACCTCATCGTCGAGGACGACTCCGTCACCGCGACCGTGGAGATCGACATCGACACCACTACTGCCTTCGGCGGCGCCGAAACCGCGTGGCCTCGGTCGATTTCGGTGATCGATGCCGTGCTCGGTGCCGCGCAGTTGTCCCAGGTGCTGCTCCACGGTCTCGACGGCGTCGACCGCACCACGAACAACGCGCTGTGTATGCGGAATCTGGAACTCGTCGCGGCCGGACCCGATCGCGACGCCCGCCGGCCGTTCCGCGGACAGGTGCGGGTGCGGCGACTGTCGACGATCGATCGGGGAGAAGCCATCTGGCGTAGTGCCGATCTTGCGATCACCGACTTCGGTGGCGTCACCGGCTCCTGTCTGCTCGCCCACCGGTTGCCGACGCGAGGAGATCGCTCGTGACCGCGCGGATCGCCGTGCTGGGATCCGACCCGGCCGCAACGGAGGAAGGTGCTCAGCCGGTGACTCACCCACGCGCGCCGAGAAACTGACCGGCGGACGTCGGCACTTCGGCACTGGGGGGTGCCGAAGTGCCGACAGGACGGAAGGTTCCGCCGGTCTCACGCAAGCAGTCGGTACAACCCGATGAGGCCGACGACGACGATGACGCCGCGCAGCGCGGCCGGGGACAGTCGACGGCCGTATCGTGATCCCAGCGCCCCGCCGATCAGTGAGCCGACCGCGATGACGCCGGCGACCGCCCAGTTGATCCGGTCGAACGCGACGAGCGTGTAGGTGGTCGCCGAGACGATGTTGACCAGCAGGGAGAGCAGGTTCTTCGCCGCGTTCTGCCGCTGGATGTTGTCGTGCAGCAGCGCCCCGAACAGTCCCATGAGCAGAATGCCCTGTGCCGCAGTGAAGTAGCCGCCGTAGACGCCGACCGCGAACGTCCCTGCGACGAGGATCGACAGGCGCACCGGGCCGATGTGCTCGTCGGCGGTTCCGCCCGCCCGCTTCAGCACCCACTTCTGCAGCTTCGGTTGCAGCACCACGAGTGTCAGCGCCAGCACCATGAGCACGGGCACGATCGTCTCGAATGCCGACTCCGGCAGGTGCAACAGCAACCACGCCCCGAGCATGGCACCCGACAGCGACGCGGGGATCTGCCACCGCAACCGCGGCCACTGCCCGCGCAGTTCGCGTCGATAGCCCCATGTGCTCGACACCCCACCGGCGACGAGCCCGACCGCGTTCGACATCGTCGCGGTCACCGGTGGTACCCCGAACGCGACGAGGGTCGGGAACGTGATGAGGGTGCCGGAGCCGACGAGGGCATTGATCGCGCCGGCACCCAGACCGGCCAGGGCGACGAGGAACAGTTCGAACGCAGTCACCGACCGCAGTCTACGGATGGGCTGCCGTCGACCTTCACCGTCCACCCCTGCACCCGGTGTCCTCATCCCGGGTGACGTGGACGAGGGGGTGAAATCCGGGGTGTGTTCGAATCATCCGGATTTCAATCAGTGACCCGGACGGCGCTCGGGCCCAATCTCTTGTTCTACGGTCGCCGCTCCCGAGGGGACCGAGGGAAGGTCCGACCATGAGCAGCAACGAGCGCGCGTCCTGGCGCCGACGGCACATCGATCTGTGCCGCGGCGGGCTGTGCCGCTGTCGCTGTCGCTGACAGTCCGGTCCCCATATCCGACCTTCCGGGATATTCCCCCGTCCAGTTCGAAAGGCACCCCCATGTCTGCAGTGTCCGGCAGGCCGGCGTGAGCGCGCCGACCCGCAACCGTCCCGCGCCGACGCCGGCCGACGACGTCGACGACGGCGATCTCGTCGTCGCACGTACCCCGCATCCGTGGCGCTGGGTGATCAGCATCGCGGTGCTGGTCGTCGTCGCGCAGTTCCTGCACGGCCTCGCCACCAA
This sequence comes from Rhodococcus sp. NPDC003383, assembly GCF_053589115.1. Lineage (NCBI taxonomy): Bacteria > Bacillati > Actinomycetota > Actinomycetes > Mycobacteriales > Nocardiaceae > Rhodococcus > Rhodococcus sp. NPDC003383. The sequence continues at coordinate 42,675 of NZ_JBSFRG010000002.1, forward strand.
CCCCGGCTGGGACTGGGCGACCTTCGCCCGCTACTTCACCGCCGAATCCGTGCTGGCGGCGCTGTGGATGACGGTGAAGCTGACCCTGTGGGGCAGTATTCTGGGTTTCGGTCTCGGCGTGTTGCTCGCCGTCTCACGGCTGTCGAACAACCCGGTGCTGCAGGTCATTTCGTGGATCTACATCTGGGCGTTCCGCTCGATTCCCCTGATCGTGCAGCTGCTGTTCTGGTTCAACATCGCGTACCTGTATCAGACGCTGTCGCTGGGTATTCCGTTCGGGCCGAGCTTCTTCGAGTTCAACGTGACCGGCGTGATCTCCGGCTTCACCGCCGCGGTGATCGGCCTGGCCCTGCACCAGGCCGCCTACTCCGCGGAGATCATCCGCGCCGGCATCATCTCCGTCGATCACGGACAGATCGAGGCGGCCAACGCCCTCGGCATCCCGCGGTACCGACAGTTCGTCAAAATCGTCCTGCCGCAGGCGATGCGCGCGATCCTGCCCAACGCCGCCAACGAGGTCATCAGCCTGTTCAAGGGCACCTCGATCGTCTCCACGATGGCGATCGCCGAATTGTTCTACCAGGTCCAGGTGATCTTCGGGCGCAACGGCCGGGTGGTGCCGCTGCTCATGGTCGCCACCGTCTGGTACATCCTGCTCACCACCGTGCTGTCCATCATCCAGTACTACGTCGAGCGTCACTACGCCCGCGGCTCGGCGCGTGACCTGCCGCTCACTCCGCGTCAGAAGCTGCTGGCCAAGTACCGCGAGATCCGTGATGCCGGGATCGGCACGCCGAGGGGAGCGACCAAATGACCACGATCGAAGATCCGCAGGTCCACGCAGTCGACGTGCGCGGCGTCCACAAGTCCTTCGGCGCCCTCAAGGTGCTCGAGGGCGTCGACCTGCAGGTTCGCAAGGGCGAGGTGACGGTGATCCTCGGGCCGTCCGGGTCCGGGAAGTCCACGCTGTTGCGTACCCTCAACCACCTGGAGAAGGTCGATCGCGGCACCATCCGCATCGACGGTGAGCTCATCGGCTACCGCCGTCGCGGCAACAAGCTGTACGAGCTGCGTCCGCGCGAGATTCTGCGCCAGCGCTCCCGGATCGGCTTCGTCTTCCAGAACTTCAATCTGTTCCCGCATCTGACCGCGCTCGAGAACGTGATCGAGGCGCCGTTGTCGGCGCAGAAGCGTGAACGCGCCGAGGTGGAGGCCGAAGCCCGGGAACTGCTCTGCCGCGTCGGTGTCGGGGACAAGGTCCACGACTACCCGAAGCAGCTGTCGGGTGGGCAGCAGCAACGCGTCGCGATCGCCCGCGCGCTGGCGCTGCGCCCGGCCGTGATCCTGTTCGACGAACCGACTTCCGCGCTCGACCCCGAACTCGTCGGCGAGGTTCTCGACGTGATCCGCGACCTCGCCGCCGACGGTGCAACCCTCGTGATCGTCACCCACGAGATCGGATTCGCCCGCGAGGTCGCCGACACCGTCGTGTTCATGGACGGCGGCGTCATCGTCGAGCAGGGCCCACCCGCCGACGTCCTCGAACGACCCAGCCACGACCGCACCCGGGCATTCCTGTCCCGGGTGCTCTGAAAACCCCTTACACCGAAGATTTCCGGAAGGACACGATGTCAGCCCCCACCCGCCCCACGAGGCTGTTCGCCTCGGCCCTGACCGCCGTCGCCCTGTTCGCCGGCGCGGCGTGCAGCTCGGGCGACCCCGAGTCGGACGCCGCGACCGCGGCCGGATACAACCTCAGCGCGGACCAGAACCGCATCACCACCGACGAGGTTCCCGAGATCGCCGCGAAGGTCCCGCAGGCCATCCGCGACCGCGGCACCCTGATCGTGACCGGGTCCGCAGGCACGGCACCGCCCCTGCGGTTCTACGCCGACGACGACAAGACGATCATCGGTTCCGAGACGGACTTCGCGTACCTCATCGGCGACGTGCTCGGTCTGGAGATCGAACTGACCGCGGCGGACTGGGCGCAGAACTTCGTGCGCATCGACTCCGGTGAGGCCGACACCTTCATCTCCAACGTGACCGTCACCGAGGAACGCAAGGAGAAGTACGACTTCGCCACCTACCGTCTCGACAGCCTTGCCGTGGAGGTGAAGAAGGGCAGTGGCATCACGTTCGACGGCCCGAAGGACATCGCAGGTCTGAAGGTCGGTGTCTCGTCCGGCACCAACCAGGAGGAGCTGCTCGTCCAGTGGAACGAGCAGAACGTCGCGGCCGGGCTCGAACCCGCCGAGATCCTCTACTACCAGAACGCAACCGACTACTACCTCGCGCTCGGCTCCGGCCGCATCGACGCGTACGTCGGGCCCAACCCGTCGTCGTCGTTCCATGCCATCCAATCCGGCGAGACCGAGGTCGTCGGCACGTTCTCCGGTGCAGGAGACGCCCTGCAGGGGGAGATCGCGGTGCTGACGAAGAAGGACAACGGCCTGGTCGGCCCGATCAACGAGGCGCTGAACCACATCATCGAGAATGGCACGTACGCACAGGTTCTCGAACGCTGGGGCATTTCGAGCGAGGCGGTCGAGTCCTCGCGGATCAACCCGCCCGGCCTGCCGAAGAAGCCTGCGCAGTAGCGAAACCCGGAGGAATCGATGAGTCGCATTCAGGGCCGCGCCGACGTGGTGATCGTCGGCGGCGGTGTCGTCGGGTCGGCAGCGGCCTGGCGCCTGAGCGAACGCGGCCGGTCGGTCGTGCTGCTCGAACAGTTCGATCCGGGACACCGCCACGGCGCTTCGCACGGCAGTTCGCGCATCTACCGGCAGGCGTACGACGGGGAGTTCTACACCGGTCTGGCCGCGCGGGCGCTGCCGCTGTGGCGTGCCCTCGAGGACGCCACGGGCACGTCGGTTCTCACGCTCACCGGCGCCGTCGACCACGGTCTTCCCGCCGCGCTCGCGGCCAAGGCGAACGCGTTGGCCGCGCTCGGGATCCCGCACGAGCTGCTGGATCCGGCCGAGGCGGGACGGCGTTGGCCCGGAATCCGATTCGACACCCGGGTCCTGCACCACCCCGACGCCGGCCGGTTGCACGCCGACCGGTCGGTGCAGGCCCTGAACCGGGCTGCGGCCGATGCGGGAGCGGATATCCGGCACGGCGTGGCGGTACACGGAATCAGAAGCACCGCAACCGGTGTCGAGGTCGTCACCGACGGGACGACGATTCCGGCCGCACACGTCATCGTCGCGGCCGGCGCGTGGACCCGATCGCTGCTCGCCGATGCGCAGCTCGACGTCGTGCCGGAACTGCCGCGACTGCGCACCACGCAGGAACAACCCGCGCACTTCGTGCCGATCGTCGCGGACTGGCCGAGCTTCGTGCATCATCGTGGCGCCGGACTCACCGGAGAAGGCATCTACGGGCTCGGTTCCGAGGACGGCATCAAGATCGGTGAGCACGGTACGGGACCGGTGGTGGAACCCGAAACTCGGGACTACAGGCCCGATCCCGCCGGTGTCGAGCGGCTCGTCGACTACGCGACCGCGTGGCTGCCCGGCGTCGACCTCGGCTCCGTCGTCGCCGACACCTGCCTCTACACGACGACCCCGGACAGTAATTTCGTCGTCGACCGGGTCGGTGAGGTGACCGTGGCGGCCGGATTCTCCGGGCACGGTTTCAAGTTCGCGCCGGTGATCGGGGAGCTCGTCGCCGATCTCGTCGACGGCAGGAGCCGAGCTCTCGAACCCTTCCGGTTCGGTGCCCGGCAGGCGGTGGCCGCGCGATGAGCGAAACCCGCCGCCTGCAGGTCCTTCGGGTGGCGCAGGACGACCCGCTCGCCCTGCCATTGCTCACCGAACTCGCCGTCGAGTACAGCACTCGCTACGAACGGCCGTTCGAGGAGCAGTTCGAGGACCTGACCACCCATCCCGGTGAGGAATTCGCGCCGCCGCACGGCGCGTTGCTGGTCCTCGTCGAGGACGGTGAACCCGTCGCCGGGGGAGCGTTCCGCCGCTACGACGAGCACACCGCCGAGCTCAAACGCATCTGGACCTCCGCTCGGCACCGGCGGCGCGGGCTCGGCCGTCTCGTCCTCGACGAACTCGAGGGCGAGGCGGTGCGGCGCGGCTATTCCCGCATCTACCTGACCACCGGGTGGCGCCAGCCGGAAGCGGTCGCGCTCTATCTGGCGGCGGGCTACACCGCCCTGTTCGACCCGTCCGTTCCGGCCGAGGAGATCGGCCCGCACCCGTTCGAGAAGTATCTGCGCTGATCCACCCAGGCGCCGGCGGCGGCAGCGGTACCGTCGAAACATGCTCGAACCGATCCGAGACCTGCCCGACGGCGTCCTCGGCTTCGAGGCCGTCGGACGAATCGAAGCATCCGACTACGAGAACATTCTGATGCCCGCGGTGCGCGAGGTCTGCGACCGGGGTGGGAAGATCCGGATCGTCCTGGTGTTCGAGCGCTTCGACGGTTTGTCCCCCGGAGCGATGTGGGACGACTTCCGGCTCGGTGCCGAGCACGTCACCCGCTGGGAACGGATCGCGCTGGTCACGGACCTCGACTGGATGATCACCGTCATGTCCCTGTTCGGCTGGTTGACGCCCGGGGAGTTCAAGCGTTTCCCGCTGTCCGAGCGCGACGCCGCGATCGAGTGGGCGGCCGGAACCGCCGCCTGAACCCGGTTCGACGGCACGCAATTCGCGCCACCTCGAGAAAAAGGGGTGTTCGGGCTGTGCCGGGGCGTTCAGGTTCGGGCAAGAACCATCCAGAGCGACCGAGACACCTGGCTCGACGACGTCGCAGCAACCGTTGCCTTCTGGTGAGCAAACGTGAGCACGCCCTGTTTGCTTCGCCATCAGGCAGCCTCACCTTCCGGTGAGACGGTCCCGGTCCGACCGACAGTGTCGTGCTGGGTTGACGCTTCAACGCCTGCTGCCTTGTCCGCTCCCGCGGATCGGGTCTTGCGCGTGGCTCCACGTCCGTCCCCACCCGAATCGGTGGCGGCCGGGCTACTCCCGGTACCGGTCCCCGTATCACCCGTGCGGTGGGTCTCGCCGAGGCGGGCGAGGTTGATCGCGGCGTTGCGATCACGATCGATCGTCAGGCCGCAGTGCTCACACACATACGTCCGGTCCGCGAGCGTCAGGTTTGGTTGTCGCCTGCCACATCCCGAACACGTTTTCGATGATGGGTACCAGCGGCCGGCCTCCACCAGCGTCGAGCCGTATCAACCGGTCTTGTAGCCGAGCATCCGCCGAATTTCGGCCAGGGCCGCATCGGCGAGCGCCCGGTTCAGGCCCTTCTTCCGGCTGCCACCGGCCGAACGCATCCCGGACGCGTTCAACGTCTCCACCACGATCACCCGATGGCGTTGCGCCAGCGCGGTGGTGGCCGCGACGGCAGTGACTGACTTTGTCGCCGAAAAGGTTTCGATCACCGTGACGGAAAGGGTATTCCGGGGATCGGGAGGTCGCTACCGTCTGCATCGACCGCTGAGATCCGCACCGAATCCACCTGCCTTCCGCCCGGCGGCATCGTTTGCGTCATGCCGCCGGAGCCATGTCCAGATCACGGAGCCCGTCGTTGTCCATCTCGTCCTCTTCTGCGTCCCGGCTCGTCGTCACGGCGGCCGCAACGGCCGTGCTGGGAGCAGCACTGACCGCGTGCGGCTCCGGCGCCGCGGCGAACTCGGAACCCACCGGGGATCCGCAGCCCGGCGGCACCCTGCGGTACGGACTGTCGCAGGCACCCACCTGCGCGGATCCTGCCCAGGCCGGCACGAACCAGACCATCTACGTCGCCCGGCAGGTCGTCGACTCGCTCACCGACCAGGATCCCGAAACCGGTGAGATCGTGCCGTGGCTGGCCGAGAGCTGGGAATCGAACGGCGACGGCACACAGTTCACCTTCCGCCTCAAGGAAGGCGTCACGTTCAGCGACGGCACCCCGCTCACCGCGGAATCGGTGAAGAAGAACTTCGACGCGATCGTGAACACCCTCGGCGGGGTCAAGGCACCGCAGGCCGTCGGCTATCTTTCCGGGTACACCGGCACCACGGTCGTCGACGACCGCACTGCACAGGTGACCTTCTCGGCGCCGAACGCGCCGTTCCTGCAGGCCACGGCCAGCCATCAGCTCGGTCTGCTCTCGGAGGCGGACACCGCGAAGAGCGCCGAGGAGCGCTGCGCGGGTGAGCTTTCCGGCACCGGGCCGTTCGTGTACGAGGACTACCAGCAGGACAAGTCCGCGACGCTCGTCAAGCGGGCCGGATACTCGTGGGGGTCCGAGGCGTTCGGGCACGACGGTGAGGCCTACCTCGACCGCATCGAATTCACCGTCGTGCCCGAATCCGGGGTCCGCACCGGCTCGCTCGCCTCCGGGCAGCTCGACGCGATCTCCGATGCGCTCCCGCAGGACGCCCCGCAGATCGAAGGTGCCGGTGGCCGCATCCTCACTACGCCGAACCCGGGCATTCCGTTCGGATTCCAGCCCAACGTCAGTCGCGGTCTCCTCGCCGATCCGGCCGTCCGGAGCGCAGTGATTCCGGCGATCAACCGGCAGGAACTCGTCGACACCGTCCTCGGTCCCGACTTCCGCCCCGCCACCAGCACCCTCGCGTCCGCGACCCCCGCTTACGTCGAGCTCGCCGACGTCACCTACGACCCGCAGAAGGCCGAGAAGATCCTCGACGACGCGGGCTGGGTGCCCGGCCCCGACGGGATCCGCGTCAAAGACGGGCAACGCCTGAGCTTCCCGGTGCTCTTCAGCTCCGTGTTCGCGGGCAACCAGGCCATTCTCGAACTGGTGCAGCAGCAGCTGCGCGCCGTGGGCATCGACCTGCAGCTCGACCTCGTCTCCACTCCGGAGACCACCGCCCGTCAGAACGCCGGCGACTACGAGGCGTCCTACTACAACAGCACCCGCGCCGACGGCGACATCCTGCGCACCGCCTTCGGGCTGCAAGGCCGCAACATCAACCAGCGTGGCCCGATCCCCGCGCTCGACGACGTGCTGAACCGTCAGCTGTCCACGACGGATCCGGCTGCCCGTGCCGAACTCATCGGGCAGGCGCAGCAGCTCGTGCTCGACAACGGCCTGTGGATCCCGACCGTCGAACTGTCGCAGGCGATCGGCGCCGGACCGAACGTGGCAGACCTGAAGTTCGAGGCCTCCGCCCGGCTGCAGTTCTTCGACACCTGGCTGAGCGAGTAGATCATGGTGCGCTACCTCGGGTTTCGCGTGCTCCAGGCGGTCGGTGTGCTGTGGGCTGCGTTCACGGTGTCGTTCGCGGTGCTCTACCTGTTGCCGTCCGATCCGGTGAGCATCGCGGCCGGTGCCGACGCCGGCACCCCCGTCGACGCCGCGGCGATCGAACAGCTCCAGGCGCGGTACGGTCTCGACCAGCCGGTCGCGGTGCAGTACTGGAACGCGCTGAGTCACGCGGTCCGAGGTGACTTCGGCATCTCCATCTCCACCGGGCAGCAGGTGACCGACGCGATCGCCGCCGCCCTGCCGAGCACTCTCGTACTGGCCGGCACCGCGTTGGTACTGGCCCTGGTGTTCGGCACGGCGGTCGCGTTCCTCGCCACCTACACCCGTGCCGGGTGGGTGCGGAGCCTGCTGTTCTCGCTTCCCCCTCTCGGTGTGGCGGTGCCGACCTTCTGGGTGGGTCTGATTCTGCTGCAACTGTTCTCGTTCCGGCTGAAGCTGTTCCCCGCATTCGGAGATCAGGGCATCGAACACGTGATCCTTCCGGCGATCACGCTGGCGTTGCCCACCGGCGCGGTGATCGCGCAGGTCCTCGCGACGAGCCTGCAGTCGACCTGGCGGCAGCCGTTCATCGAAGCCGCACGGGCGAAAGGCGCATCACGGCTGCGCATCCAGACACGGCACGCGCTGAGACTGTCGAGCATCCCGGCCTTCACGATCGCCGGCGTCATCGTCGGCAATCTGCTGGCCGGATCGGTGGTCGTCGAGACGGTGTTCTCCCGCGCCGGGATCGGGCGCCTCACCCAGATGTCGGTGATGGCGCAGGACATTCCCGTCGTGCAGGGCATCGTCGTGTTCTCGGCGACGGTGTTCGTGCTCGTGAACCTCGCCGTCGACCTGCTCTACCCCCTCGTCGACCCGCGTATCACGCACGGCGGCAGCCGCGGTGGCGCTGCCGTCCCGACGGAGGAAGACCCGACCCACGACGACACCCTCCTGGAGGTGGAGGCACGTGTCTGACACGCTGATCCTCGAGACGGTACCGACAACCTCGCCGAAGCCGGATCCGGTCTCGCCCAGGACGTTCCGTATCTCGTCCGTCGTGACCTGGCTGCGACGCAATGCCGTGGTCGCGGTCTCCGCGGTCGTGCTGCTCCTCGCCGTCGGCTTCGCCTTGTTCCCTTCGATTTTCGCCTCCGGGGACCCGCTGCGGGGAGTGCCGGCCGAGAAGCTGCAGGGACCGAGCGTCGCGCACTGGTTCGGCACCGACAACCTCGGCCGCGACGTCTACACCCGCGTCGTGCACGGCGCCGGGCTGTCGCTCACCGCGACCCTCGTCGCCGTCGGGATCGCCCTGGTGGTCGGCTCGCTCGTCGGTCTGCTCTCGGGCGCCCTCGGCGGCGGCGTCGACGCGGTCCTCATGCGCATCGTCGACGTGCTGCTGTCGATCCCGGCCCTGCTGCTGTCGCTCGCGCTGGTGACGGCGCTCGGCTTCGGCACGATGAACGTCGCGATCGCGGTCGGTGTGAGCCTCGTGGCGAACTTCGCCCGGGTCATGCGGTCGGAGGTGCTGCGCGTCCGCAAGGCCCTGTACGTCGAGGCGGCCTTCGCGTGCGGCGTCCGGTGGCACACCGTGCTCCGCCGGCACGTACTGCGCAACTCGTACGCACCCGTCACCGCGCTCGCAGCCGTGGAATTCGGCATGGCGGTGCTCGCCGTCTCGTCGCTGAGCTTCCTCGGGTTCGGTGCCGTCCCGCCCACTCCCGAGTGGGGGTCGCTCATCTCGGAGGGACGCAACTATCTCGCCGCGGCGTGGTGGATGACGACGCTGCCGGGCCTGGTCATCGTGGCCGTCGTGCTCTCCGCACACCGCGTCGGTCACGCCATCGAGGACAGGAGCGCGCGATGACCCTGCTCGAGGTCCGCGACCTGCAGGTCGCCTACGGATCGGCCCGCGAACCGGTGGTCGCGGTGGACGGCATCGACCTCACCGTGGCACGCGGCGAGGTGGTCGCGGTGGTCGGCGAATCCGGTTCGGGCAAGTCCACGACCGCCCAGGCGATCATCGGGTTGCTCGCCGGCACCGGACGCGTCACCGGAGGATCGGTGACCTTCGACGGCACCCGGCTGAACGACCTGTCGGAGCGGGCCTTCGAACGCATTCGCGGCGCTCGCATCGGGTTCGTTCCCCAGGACCCCACGACCTCGCTCAATCCCGTCCTCCGCGTCGGCGACCAGGTCGCCGAGGTGCTGCGCATCCACGGTCTCGCCGACCGGCGCACCGCGAGGATCGAAACACTGCGCATCCTCGAGGAGGCCGGGCTCGACGATCCTGCGCTGCGCGCGAAGCAGTACCCGCAGGAACTGTCCGGCGGGCAGCGCCAGCGCGTGCTCATCGGCATCGCCCTCGCGTGCCGCCCGGACCTGGTCATCGCCGACGAACCGACCAGCGCGCTCGACGTGACGGTGCAGCGCCGCATCCTCGACCACCTCGACGCACGGATCGCCGAGACCGGGACCGCGGTTCTGCTCATCACCCACGACTTGGGGGTCGCAGCGGACCGCGCCGACCGAATCGTCGTGATGAAGAGCGGGAGGGTCGTCGAAACCGGACCTGCCGCACAGGTACTCGACGACCCGCAGCACGAGTACACGCGCTCGCTCATCGCGGCGGCACCGAGCCTTGCGGACGCGCCGCAACGCCCCGCGCTGCGCAAGGCCGCCCCGATCCTCACGGTCTCGAACGTGTCGAAGACGTTCCGCATCGACCGGAAGTCCGCGCTGCACGCCGTGCGCGACGTCTCGTTCGAGGTGCCTCGCGGCGGCACCCTGTCGCTGGTCGGCGAGTCCGGATCCGGCAAGTCCACCGTCTCGCGGATCGCGATCCGGCTCGAGACGCCCACCTCGGGCGAGGTGCGGTTCGACGGTGACGACATCACCGGCCTCCGCGGACACGCACTGCGGGCGTTGCGCCGCCGGGTGCAGATCGTCCACCAGAACCCGTACGCGTCGCTCGATCCGAAACTGCGGATCCGCGACATCGTCGCCGAACCGCTCGACGCGTTCGGCATCGGCACACGAGCCGAGCGCGCCCAACACGTCGCACGCCTCCTCGATCAGGTGGCACTGTCGACGGCGCACCTGAACCGCAAACCCGCGGAGCTGTCGGGAGGGCAACGGCAGCGCGTCGCCATCGCCCGGGCGCTCGCGCTGCAACCCGACCTCCTCGTGCTCGACGAACCGGTCTCGGCGCTCGACGTGTCGGTCCAGGCACAGATCCTCGACCTGCTCACCGCGCTGCAGACCGAACTCGGGCTCAGCTACCTGTTCATCTCACACGACCTCGCCGTCGTCCGGCAGATCAGCGACACCGTCGCTGTGATGCGCGCCGGCCGGGTCGTCGAATACGGCTCCACCGCAGAAATTTTCGACAACCCACAGCGCGAGTACACCCAGACGTTGCTCGAGGCCATCCCCGGGAAGGTCCATCATGTCCGATAATTCAGAGTTGTTGCTGGCCGTCGAATTCGCCGGCACCGGTATCCACCCGTCGTCGTGGCGCCGCGACGATTCGCGCGCCGAGGAATTGTTCACCGCCCGCTACTGGGCCGATCTCGTCGGCGCCGCAGATCGCGCGGGCGTGGACTTCGCGTTCTTCCCGGACACCTTCGGTGTCACCTCGGACGCGAGCACCGTGCGCGGCCGGCTCGAAGCCGTGGGGCTCGCCGCGCGTCTCACCGCGGCCACCACCCGCATCGGGCTCGTCCCCACCGCGACCGTCACCCACACCGAACCGTTCCACGTCGCCAAGGCGATCCAGACCGTCGACCACACTACGCTCGGTCGCGCGGGCTGGGAGGTCGCGGTGACGCCGGGCGCCGGGCCGATCGCGTTGTTCGGCCGCAAGGACGAGCAGGACACCGCGTCGCTGTGGGCCGAAGCCGCCGAGGCCGCCGAGGTCGCGGCGCGACTGTGGGACAGCTGGGAGGACGACGCCGAGATCCGCGACGTCGCCACCGGCCGCTTCATCGACCGGGACAAGGTTCACTACATCGATTTCGTCGGCGAGTACTTCTCCGTCAAGGGATCGTCCATCGTACCGAGGTCGCCGCAGGGGCAACCGTTGGTCGCGGTGACGGTCACCGGCGACGAATCGTTCGAATTCGCCGCGAAGCGAGCAGATCTCGTGCGCATCCGGGCAACGGATGCCGAGGCTGCGGCCGATCTCACCACCCGTATCCGGGCCGCTGCGGGGGACCGTCCGGTCCTCGTCCTGCTCGACGTCGACCTGCTGCTCGCCGCCACCGACGCCGACGCGGCCGCCGACCTCGCGCAACTCGAGGCGTGGGCCGGAGCGCCGTACGTCTCCGACACGATCGTCCACGTGGGCACCGCCGCCGGAGCCGTCGAGCTCCTGGGAGACATCCGGGGCGTGAACGGGGTGACGCTGCGACCGCTCGCTCTGCCGTCGACCCTGCCGCGGCTCGTCGAGAACGTCCTGCCCGTCATTCGTCCCGTGGTCGCGCCCGCAACCGGAACCCTCCGCGACCGGCTCGGTCTGCCCCGTCCCGCCAATCGTTTCGCTTCCGCTCACTGAAGGATCGATCACCTTGTCACGCAATATCGTTCGCAAGCAGATCCACCTCGCCGCCCACTTCCCGGGGGTCAACAACACCACCGTGTGGGCAGACCCGGCCTCGAAGAGCCAGATCGACTTCGAGTCGTTCGTGCACCTCGCGCGCACCGCCGAGCGCGGCAAGTTCGACTTCTTCTTCCTCGCCGAGGGATTGCGGTTGCGCGAACACCGCGGCCGCATCCACGACCTCGACGTCGTCGGCCGGCCCGACACGCTCACCGTGCTCGAGGCGCTCGCCGGCGCCACCACCCACCTCGGGCTGGCCGGCACGATCAACACCACCTTCAACGAACCGTACGAGCTGGCGAAGCAGTTCGCGACGCTCGACCACCTGTCCGACGGCCGCGCCGCGTGGAACCTGGTCACGTCGTCGGATGCGTTCACCGGCGAGAACTTCCGTCGCGGCGGCTTCCTCGACCATTCCCAGCGCTACGTCCGCGCGGCCGAAGTGGTCGACGTGGTGCGGCAACTGTGGGACGGCTGGTCCGAACGTGGGCCCGTGATCGACCGTGAGGCCGGAATCTTCGCCGCCGACAACGACATCGCGCCGTTCGACATCCACACCACCCAGTTCGACATCGCGGGGCGCTTCGAGGTGCCGCGCAGCCCCCAGGGGCATCCGGTCTTCCTGCAGGCCGGCGACTCCGACGAGGGACGCGAGTTCGGGGCCGCGAAGGCCGATGCGATCTTCAGCCGCCACGGCACCCTCGAGGAGGGGCGGGCGTTCTACACCGATGTCAAGAGCCGCCTCGCGAAATACGGCCGCAGTCACGACGACCTGAAGATCCTGCCCGCCGCGGCGTTCGTCCTCGGTGACAGCGCCGAGGACGCGGAAGAACGGGCCCGGCACATCCGGCTGCAGCAGGTCGGCCCGCAGACCGCGATCGCGTTCCTCGAGCAGGTATGGGGCCGCGACCTCTCGAACTACGACCCGGACGGGCCCCTGCCCGACGTCGACCCCGAGGACAACGTGACCATCACTCGCGGCCGCGTCCGCCACGCGAAGGATCCGCGCGCGGTTGCCGAGGCGTGGCGCGCGAAGGCCGAGGCCGAGAACCTCAGCATCCGCGAACTCATCATCGAGGTCACCGCGCGTCAGCAGTTCGTGGGCACCGCCGAACAGGTCGCCGCCGAGATCGACCACTACGTGCAGACCGACGCGAGCGACGGTTTCATCCTGGTGCCGCACCTGACCCCCGGCGGCCTCGACGAGTTCGTCGACACCGTCGTGCCGCTGCTGCAGGAACGCGGCAGTTTCCGCACCGAGTACGACGGCACCACCCTGCGCAGCCACCTGGGCCTGTGCCACCCGCACGAGACGAACGAAGGAGTCCGAGCATCGTGACCACAACACTCGACCACACCCGATTCCTCGAGGACTGGAAGCAGTGGCACGCCGCCCGCAACGACGCGCTGCGGCAGCCGCTGGGCTGGCTCAGCCTCACCGCGCTGCACTGGCTCGACGAGACCCCCACCGAATTCGACGAAGCCCCGGGGATCTGGCACACCGCCGGTGACACGGTCGTGCACGTGCACGGTGACACGGTCGTGCACGTGCACGGTGACGAGACCGGTACCTACGAACCGGTCGAGGGTGCGCCCGGGCTCGAGGTGGAGTTCGACGGCGGTTACGTCGAGATCATCCGCCGCACCGGTCGTTTCGGGATCCGTATCCACGACCGGAATGCTCCCGCGGTCGCCGCCTTCACGGAAGTACCGGTGTACGAGCCGGATACGAAGTGGGTTCTCAACGGCCGTTTCGAAGCGTTCGACGAGTCGCGCACCGTGACCACCGGCGCCGTCGTCGACGGTCTCGAACATCATCACAGCGCAGCCGGGCTCGTCCGGTTCGACCACGACGGCAGCGAGCACACGCTCGTCGCGTTCGGCGAGGTCGGCGGGCCATTGCGGGTGTTGTTCACCGACGCGACCAGCGGGGTCACCACCTACCCGGCGGCACGCGCGCTCGACCTCGGTGTCCCGGACGAGAACAACACCGTCACACTCGATTTCACGCGGGCGGCGAATCTGCCCTGCGCGTTCACCGACGCCGCGACCTGCCCGATCGCGCCGGCCGAGAACCGGCTCCCGTTCGCCGTCGAGGCGGGCGAACGCAATCCCCGCACATCGCAGAATCCGGAGTGACCATGGCTGTGACGAATCCGGTTCCGCTGTCCGTGCTGGACCTGTCGCCGGTCAGCGAGGGAGCGACCGTGCCGCAGGCACTGCGCAACACGGTCGATCTCGCGCGGAAGGCCGAGGCGTGGGGTTACCGGCGCTACTGGGTCGCCGAGCACCACTTCGTCGCGGTGGCCTCGTCGTCCCCGGCGGTGCTGATCGGCGCGGTCGCCGCGGCCACGAGCACCATCCGGGTCGGGGCGGCGGCGGTGCAGCTCGGCCACAACACCGCCGCGGGTGTCGTCGAAGCATTCGGCACGCTCGACGCGTTCCATCCGGGGCGGATCGATCTCGGTCTCGGCCGTTCGGGCCAGCGGCGCGCGGAAGCGTTGAAGGCTGCCGCATCCGGTGTCGAGCCCCCGGCGCCGCGCGCCACCGAGATCCGGAACGGCCTGGTGATCCCGCCGCCGTTCCCGACCGGCCGGATCCTCGCCTCGCCGCGTCTCGCGGCCTCGTTCGCGGCGCTCCAGCAGCCCGGCGCGCAGTCGCCGGACTTCGACGAGCAGGTCGCCGACATCCTCTCGTTGCTCGACGGCACGTACCGCACCGCCGACGGCATCGAGCTGCACGCCCATCCGGGGGAGAACGCCGACGTCGAGGTGTGGGTGTTCGGGTCGAGTGCGGGCCCGTCCGCCGCCCTCGCGGGCCGGCTCGGACTGCCGTTCGGGGCGAACTATCACGTCGCACCGTCCAGCACGGTCGAGGCCGTCGAGGCATACCGGGCAGCGTTCCGTCCGTCGAAGTACCTGGCAGAGCCGTATGTGGTGGTCTCGGCGGACGCCGTCGTCGCCGACGACGACGCGACCGCCCGCGAGCTCGCGTCGACGTACGGGCACTGGGCCCACAGCATCCGCTCGGGTCAGGGCGCCGTGCCCTACCCGGACCCGGCGACCGCGGAACCTCTCACCGCCGAGGAACGGGAACTCGTCGACGATCGTCTCGTCACCCAGTTCGTGGGTTCCCCGGGCACGGTCGCCGAACGGCTCGACACGTTGCGCCGGGTCACCGGCGCCGACGAACTCGTCGTCACGTCGGTGACACACCGGCACGAGGACCGGTTGCGGTCCTACGAACTGCTCGCACGGGAATGGGGGCTTGCGGGGCTGCGCGCCGCCTGACCGTGTCCGGGCCGAATGTCACGGCGGTTCGGATAGGCTGAACCGCTGTGACATTCGGCGATGACGGCGAGGCGCAGGACCAGGAACTTCCGGAGTGGGCACGCGCTCTCGGGCTCGCGCCACATCCCGAGGGCGGCTGGTACCGGGAGACCTGGCGCAGCGACCTCGAGCTGCCCGCCACGGCCCTGCCCGGCTATCCCGCGTCCCGCAGCGCCGGAACCGCGATCCTGTTCCTGCTCGTGCCCGGGCAGCAGTCCGCGTGGCACACGGTGCGCGGTGCCGAGCTGTGGCTGTACCACCGGGGAAGTCCGGTGCTGCTCGAGATCGCGGAACCGGGACCGGAACCCGGTGAGATCACCGAATATCTCGTCGGTCCCGACTTCGCCGAAGGCCACCGGCCGCAGGTCGTGGTGCCGCCCGGCCACTGGCAGCGAGCCCGGCCGGCGGGAAGCGAACCGAGCCTGGTCGGGTGCGTCGTCGTGCCCGGATTCGACTTCGACGACTTCACTCTGGCCGGCAGCTGAACCGGCACGTGCATTTCGCCGGATTCGGGTCTTTGATGTGGGTATGAGTGTCGACAGGAGTGCGGATCCGCTGCGCTTGGCCGCGGGAGCCGCGACGGTGCTGGCCGGTGCGGTCGGGAGCGCGATGGGCGTGAGCATGGACCTCGCCCGCCGGTTGCCCGGCGTCGCGTCGGCCATCGACGGCCTCGAGGCGCGCGGCGACGCTGCCCTGCGCGCGGCGGATGCCGCCGTGGACCGCGTCCTGCGCGTCGTCGTGCGGAAGGTCGTACAGGCGGCGTTGCTCGAAGTGGACATCACCGCCGTCGTCCGCGACCACGTCGACCTCGACGCGATCGCCGAGGGCATCGACGTGGGCCGCATCGTCGACCGGGTCGACATCGACGGGATCGCAGAGCGGATCGACATCGACCGGATCCTCGACCGGGTGGACATCGACGGTGTCGCTGCGCGCGTGGACGTCGAGAAGATCATCGCCCGGGTCGACATCGACGGGATCGCCGCGCGCCTGGATCTGACGCCGATCCTGGACCGGGTGGACATCGACGCGATCGCGGCGCGGGTCGACGTGGACGCGATCATCCGGCGTGTGGACCTGATCGGTCTGGCCGGCACCGTCATCGAGGGCGTCGATCTGCCCGAGATCATCCGGGAATCCACCGGGACGATGTCCACCGAGGCCGTGCAGGGGGTGCGGACCCAGGGCATGCGTGCCGACGACGCGGTCTCCGGATTCGTCGGCCGCATGTTCGGGAGGCACCCCGAGCACCACGAGCACGAGGGGCAGGGGTGAGCGAGCATCGGCCCGCGGGCATCGTCACGCGGGGTCTCGCGGCGCTCCTGGATCTCGGCGTCGTGCTCGCGGGTATGGGCGGCCTGTACCTGTCCTGGGCGCTGATGCGGTTGCTGTTCTCGCCGCAGCAGTTCTCGTTCCCGGACGTGCAGGTCGTCATGTCGATCACGACCTGCAGCGCACTGTCGGTGCTGTACCTGGCGGCGTGCTGGGCGACGACCGGTCGCACCGTCGGCTCGGTCGTGATGGGCCTTCGGGTCGTCGGGCGCAACCGGCAGCTCATGGGCTGGCTCCGCGCGCTGATTCGGGCCGGGTTCTGCGTCGTGTTCCCGGTCGGGCTGATCGTGGTCGCCGTCGATCGGCGACGACGGTCGCTGCAGGACATCGTGCTGCGGACCACGGTCGTCTACGACTGGCAGCCCGATCCTCACCTCGCCGAGCCGCACGGCGGACAGTGAAAACTCCGCCGGAACACCGTTCCGGTCATACTCGAAGCAGATTGAGATCGAAGACATACAGGAGAACTCGGTGGCACAGGGCTTGAAGTTGGGATACAAGGCGTCCGCGGAGCAGTTCGGTCCCCGGGAACTGGTGGAGCTGGCGGTGCTGGCCGAGGAACACGGCATGGATTCGGCGACAGTGTCCGACCACTTCCAGCCGTGGCGGCACAACGGTGGGCACGCTCCCTTCTCGCTGTCGTGGATGACCGCGGTCGGCGAGCGCACGAAGCGCCTGCAGCTCGGCACTTCGGTGCTGACCCCCACCTTCCGGTACAACCCGGCCGTCATCGCGCAGGCGTTCGCGACGATGGGCTGCCTCTATCCGGGCCGCGTCATGCTCGGCGTCGGCACCGGTGAGGCCCTCAACGAGATCGCCACCGGCTACCAGGGCGAGTGGCCGGAGTTCAAGGAGCGGTTCGCCCGGCTGCGCGAATCGGTGCGGCTGATGCGCGCGCTGTGGACCGGCGACCGCGTCGACTTCGACGGCGAGTACTACACCACGAAGGGTGCCTCGATCTACGACGTGCCCGAAGGGGGCATCCCGGTGTACATCGCCGCGGGTGGGCCGGTGGTCGCCCGGTACGCGGGCCGCGCCGGTGACGGCTTCATCTGCACCTCCGGCAAGGGCATGGAGCTCTACAACGACAAGTTGCTTCCGGCGGTCGCCGAGGGCGCCGAGAAGGCCGAACGGGACGTCGCCGCGATCGACAAGATGATCGAGATCAAGATCTCTTACGACACCGATCCGGACGCGGCGCTCGAGAACACCCGGTTCTGGGCTCCGTTGTCGCTCACCCCGGAGCAGAAGCACTCGATCGAGGATCCCATCGAGATGGAAGCGGCCGCGGACGCGCTCCCCATCGAACAGGTCGCCAAGCGGTGGATCGTGGCGTCGGATCCCGACGAGGCGGTCGAGAAGGTCAAGGCGTACATCGACGCCGGACTGAACCACCTCGTGTTCCACGCGCCGGGTCACGACCAGAAGCGTTTCCTCGAGCTGTTCGAACGGGATCTGGCGCCGCGCCTCCGCGCGCTCGCCTGATACCGCGATCTTGCAGTGCGGGGTGTCTCACACGCGGAGTCGCCCCGCACCGCATTATGGTGGCTCCCATGAGTGCCGCTGCGGGATCCGTGTCGAGCATCTACATCGCGTCTCCCGAAGGCGACACCGGGAAATCCACGGTGGCGCTCGGCATCCTGCAGATGCTGTGCGCCTCCGCCGCCCGCGTGGGTGTGTTCCGGCCCATCGCACGCTCGGACGCCGACCGTGACTACATTCTCGAGCTGCTCCTCGAACGCATCACCGTCGACCTCGACTACGACGACTGCGTCGGTGTCACCTACGACGAGGTGCACGCGGACCCCGATGCGGCCCTGAGCGAGATCGTGTCCCGATACCACGCGGTCGCCGACCGGTGCGACGCCGTCGTGGTCGTCGGCAGCGACTACACCGAGATCGCGAATCCCACCGAACTGTCGTACAACGCGCGGATCGCGGCGAACCTCGACGCGCCGGTCCTGCTCGCGCTGCGCGGGTCGCGCCGAACCCCCGCCGAGATCGCGCAGCTCGCCGCGGTCTCGTCCGCCGAACTCGCCGCTCACCATGCCCATCTGACCGGGATCGTCGTCAATCGCTGCAACCCGGACGAACTCGACGCCGTCGCCGCGCGGTTCGCCGGGCATCCCGTGCCGGTATGGACGCTGCCGGAGGTCCCGATCCTGGTGGCGCCGACGATGGCCGAACTGCAGGCCGTCCTGCACGGCGACCTCTACAGCGGCGATCCCGAACTGCTGCACCGCGAAGCGCTGCGAGTCGTGGTGGGCGACATGACCGCCGAGCACATCCTCGAACGTCTCACCGAGGGAGCGGCGGTCGTCGTGTCCGCCGACCGTTCGGACGCCCTGCTGGCCCTCGTCAATGCCGATGCTGCAGAAGGGTTCCCGTCACTGGCGGGCATCATCCTCAACGGGGGACTGCGGCCCCATCCCGCGATCGCGCAGCTCGTCACAGGTCTCGAACCTACCCTGCCCATCCTCACCACCGATCTCGGCACGTTCGACACCGCCTCCGCCGCGGACCGGACCCGCGGGCGCATGGTGCACGGTGCGCAGCGCAAGATCGACACCGCGGTCGCGTTGATGGAACAGCACGTCGACGCACCGACGCTCCTGGGCCGGCTGAGTCTTCCGCGCCCGACGGTGACGACCCCGCAGATGTTCGAATACCAGCTCATCGACCGGGCCCGCGCGCAACGCCGGCACATCGTGCTGCCCGAGGGCGACGACGACCGCATCCTCCGCGCCGCCGGCCGGGTTCTGCAACGCGGCATCGCCGACATCACGCTGCTCGGTGACGAACCGCAGATCCGCCGGCGCGCCGCCGCACTCGGCATCGACCTCGGGAAGGCGGAGACGATCGACCCGCGGACCTCCGAGCTCGCCGAGCGTTTCGCCGCCGAATACGCCCGGCTGCGTGCGCACAAGGGCATGAATCTCGATCGCGCCCGCGAGATCATGCGTGACATATCCTATTTCGGCACCATGATGGTCCACCTGGGGATCGCGGACGGCATGGTGTCGGGGGCGGCGCACACCACCGCGCACACCATCCGCCCGTCCTTCGAGATCATCCGCACCCGGCCCGGCGTCTCCACCGTGTCGAGCGTCTTCCTGATGTGCCTGGCGGATCGCGTTCTCGTATACGGCGACTGCGCGGTCGTGCCCGACCCGTCCGCCGAGCAGCTCGCCGACATCGCGATCTCCTCCGCGGAGACCGCGGCCCGTTTCGGCATCGAGCCGCGGGTCGCGATGCTGTCGTACTCGACGGGCGACTCCGGGATCGGCGCCGACGTCGACAAGGTGCGCAGTGCCACCGCGCTGGTGCGGCAGCGACGGCCGGATCTGCCGGTCGAGGGCCCGATCCAGTACGACGCCGCGATCGAGCCCACGGTCGCGAGCGCGAAACTCCCCGGGTCCGAAGTGGCCGGTCGCGCAACGGTATTCATCTTCCCCGATCTGAACACCGGCAACAACACGTACAAGGCGGTGCAGCGCAGCGCCGGCGCGGTGGCCGTCGGACCGGTGCTCCAGGGCCTGAACAAGCCGGTCAACGACCTCTCCCGAGGCGCGCTGGTCCAGGACATCGTCAACACGGTGGCGATCACCGCGATCCAGGCACAGGAGGACTGATCCATGACTGCCACCAACGGAGTGACCGCCGGAACCGTGCTGGTGCTGAACTGCGGTTCGTCGTCGATCAAGTTCCAGCTGATCCACCCGGAGACGGGGGAGTCGGTGGTGCACGGGCTGATCGAGCGGATCGGTGAGCCGGAGGGGCGGATCGTCTTCCGCCACGCCACCGGAACCGAAGAGAAGATCGGACCCATCGCCGATCACCGCACGGGACTTCGCATCGTGCTGGACATGGTCGAAGGGCTCGGACGGTCGCTGCACGAGGCCGGCATCATCGCGGTGGGACACCGGCTCGTGCACGGCGGCGGGCTCTTCTACGAGCCGACGCTCATCGACGACGCGGTGGTGCGCGCGGTCGACGACCTGTCCAGCCTTGCGCCCCTGCACAACCCGGCCAACGTCGTCGGCATGGAAGTCGCCCGCGCGGTGCTGCCCGACATCCCGCACGTCGGTGTGTTCGACACCGCGTTCTTCCACGACCTGCCGGCCGCGGCCGCGACGTACGCGATCGATCGGAAGATCGCGGCCGATCACGGCATCCGTCGGTACGGATTCCACGGCACCTCACACGAATACGTCTCGCGGCGGGCAGCGGAGTTTCTCGGCCGCGACTACTCCGAGCTCGGTCAGATCGTGTTCCACCTGGGGAACGGGGCGTCCGCGGCCGCGATCGCGGGTGGCCACCCGATCGACACCTCGATGGGGCTCACCCCTCTCGAGGGCCTGGCCATGGGAACCCGTTGCGGCGACGTCGATCCGGGTGTGCTCATGCACCTGAAGCGCAGCGCCGGTATGGATGTCGAAGCGATCGACGACATGCTGAACCACAGCTCGGGACTCAAGGGGCTGTGCGGTGTCAACGACTTCCGGGCGTTGATCCGGCTGATCGAGGAGGGATCCGCGGACGCGAAACTCGCCTACGACGTGTACGTGCACCGGATCCGGAAGTACCTCGGCGCGTACATGGTCGAACTCGGCGGCGTCGACGTGATCGTCTTCACCGGCGGGGTGGGGGAGCACCGGTCCGAGGTCCGGTTGGACGCGCTGGCGGGACTCGAACGGCTCGGGATCGTCGTCGACCCCGAGTCGAACGCGGCCGAGAGAGGGGACGAACGTCGCATCTCCGCGCCGGAATCGAAGGTGGAGGTGCTGGTGATCCCGACCAACGAGGAACTGGCCATCGCCCGGGCCGCGGCCGCGTTCGCAACAACCTCGTAGGGCTGACCGTCGGGTCCGCCGACGGACAAGACATCAGCGCGCTGTCGGCTGCGCGCGGATATCCCCCGGCTGCGCGGGTTCGGTTGACAGATGCCACGGTCAGAGGAGGCTGCGAGGGCGGATCGCGTTCGCCAGGTCGACGAGGGTGTACCGGTGCGTGCGCGCCGGTGCGCTGCGTGCCAGCGCCCGCAGCGCCGCCTCGGTGCCCCTCCGCAGACCCTTCTCGGTGAACGGGACCCCGAGGATCGGATCGAGGGACTTACGGGAGGCATGGCCGGCGCGCACCCACTCGAGGGCCGTGCCCAGCACCAGTGTGCGCATCTGCAGGGCGCGGCCCTCGTCGAGGGGCAGAGCGTCGACGCGGTGCGCGGCCTCGCGCAGTTCGGCCTCGGTCACGTCGTCGATCGGTCTGTCGTGCAACATGATCAGGATGCTCGTCATGCTGGCCACACTGTGGTGCCGAGACGTCGCGGGCACCTGGTCGAGGGTCGCGACCGCGCCGGCCAGGTCGTGACGGTCGGCGAGCTGACGGGCCAGTCCGAACGCGGCACTGACGATGTTGTGGTCGGTGCGCCACACCGTCCGGTAGTAGTTCTCGCAGAACTGCCGCCACGCCTCCGGATCGTCGCTCTCCCATTGCTGCAGAATGAGTTCCGCGGTCGCGGCCAGGGCGATCTTCGGGGCGGTCTCGCCGGGTAGCGCCTCGAGCACCCGTTCGAATCGGTCGAACGCCGTCTGGAATTCACCGAGCAGCAGCGCGGCGATCCCGGCGTGCCAGTCGATCCGCCAGTCCATGCCCAGGTCGCGTTCGAGATTGCGGAGGATCTCCTCGGCCCGTTCCCCGTGCCCGAGGTCGAGGTGGGCGCGGACCTCGGCGAGGGCGATCTCGCGGGAGAACGAGACGTCGGCGGTGCCCACGACCCGTTCGAGCCCGTTGTCGCGGGCGTGCCGCAGTGCGTCGAGTGTCTGCTGGGGCTCGCTGTGCACGGCAGCGGCGAGCAGCGCCGCGCTGGGGTCGTTCGGATCGATCAACGGAACCGGAAGGGCCCCGGCCACATCCCGCGCAGAGATGTTCTTGTCGCGGACGATGCCGTCGACGAACACGTCCGTCTGCGCGACGGCCTCATCGGTGCCGAAGGTGGTGCGCTGGCGACTGAACTTCGCCGACAGCCCGGGGTGCTCGGTGCCCGTCTGCTGGGACAGGACCTCGCGCAGCACACCGGTGAGCTGCCCGGCCATCTCGTCGGCGGACCGGAACCGCCGTTCCGGGTCGGGATCGGTGGCGCGCAACAGCAATCGATGGAACGAGTCGTACTCGGCGAGCAACGGTGCCTGTTCGGTCGTGGGCAGCCCGTCGACGTAGCGGCCCTTGTCGACGGGCAGGTCCAGCGTCAGCGCTGCCAGGGTCCGGCCGGCGGTGTAGATGTCGGTGACCGGAGTCGGTCCGGTGCGGACGATTTCGGGTGCCTGGTAACCCGGCGTGCCGTACAGGTAGCCGTAGTCCTCGATGCCCGAGACCGCCCCGAGATCGATCAGTTTGGTCTGCTCCTCGGTGACCATGATGTTCTCGGGTTTGAGGTCGTTGTAGACCAGTCCGATCTCGTGCAGATAGCCGAGCGCGGGCAGGACGTCGAGGATGTACGCGATGGCCTGCTCGATCGGCATCCGTTCCGGTTTGGTGTAGGTGTCGAGGATCTCGCGCAGGGTGTGCCCGCCGACGTATTCCATGACGATGTATCCCATCGGGACACCGTCCGGCCGCGGATGCTCGACGAAGTTGTAGATCCGGACGATGCTCGGGTGCGAAACCTCCGCGAGGAACTGCCGTTCGGCCATCGCGACCGCCTGCGCCTCGGCGTCGCCGGCGTGCAGCAGGCCCTTGAGCACGACCCAGCGATCGCTGACGTTGCGGTCGACAGCCAGGTAGATCCAGCCCAGCCCGCCGTGCGCGAGACAGCCCTTGATCTCGTACTGCCCGGCGACCAGATCTCCGGGGGCGAGATTCGGGGTGAACTCGAACGGCGTGCCACACGACGGGCAGTTGCCCGAGGAGGGTCCGGGACCGGAGGCGGTGCTGCGCCCCACCGGTTTTCCGCACTTCCAGCAGAACCGTTTGCCCTCGGCGACCCGAGGATCGCGCAGGACGACACTCGCCGGATCGAGCGGCGCCGGAACCGGGACGTCGACGAGACCGGCGATGCGCCGGCGCAGCAGTCCACGGGGACGCGATCGGCGGCTCGAGCCGCGCTGCGACGGCCCGGTCGGCGGGAGGGAGGCACGCCGGGTCGACTCCGTGGACTGCGCCGCGCCGGGGCGTGGGCTGCGCTGGGTCGACTCGGTGGGCTCCGCCGCGTCGGGGCGTGGGCTGCGCTGGGTCGACTCGGTGGGCTCCGCCGCGTCGGGGCGTGGGCTGCGCTGGGTCGCCGGTCCGCCGGGGAGTTCGGTATCGGCCATCGGATCGTCCCTCAATCCACATACGTCGCGGTGGGCGGTGCCGGTGTCGGCCCGAGGACGGAGAGCCACCTGTCGTACAACTCCGCCCAGGTGCCGTCGCGGCGGATTCGTTCGAGTGTGCCGTTCACGAACCGCACGAGATCGTCGTTGCCCAGGGTGATGCCGACACCGTACGGCTCCACACCCATCGAGGCGCCGACGATCTCGAGATTGGGATCCTGGGATGCGAGACCCGCGAGGATGGTGTCGTCGGTGCTCACGGCCTCGACCTGCCCCTGCTGCAGGACGACGAGACAGTCCGCCCACGCCGGCACGGTCAGGATCGACGCCGACGGCTGCACCTGCTGCATGCGGGTCAGCGAGGTGGTTCCGCGCACGATACAGACCCGCCGGCCCGCGAGATCCGCGGCATTGCGGATGTCCGATCCCTTGACTACCAGGACCCGCTGCTGGGCCAGGAAGTATGTCGACGAGAAGTCGACGCGTTCCCGGCGGGCGCACGTGATCGACATGGTCTTGGCGACGATGTCGACGGTGGAGTCCTGCAGCGCCTGCTCGCGGTCGGCAGAGTTGAGGATCCGGTAGTCGATCAGGTCGGGATCCCCCAGCAGATCGCGCGCGATCTCCCGGGCGATGTCGACGTCGAAACCGGCGATGCGGCCGGTGGCCGGATCACGGAAGCTCATCAGATTGCTGCCGGTGTCGAGACCGACCACCAGCCGGCCGCGGGCACGGATCGCGTCGAGTGTCGGTCCGGTCGTCGCGCCGTCGGGCCGCAGGCTCGCGGTCGGATCCCCGCAGTCGGGCATTTCCGGTTGCGCAGTGGGGGAGGGCGCCAAGGTGGCGCGTTCGGGCAGCGGCACCTCGCTGTAGGGGACCTCGACCCGGGGCAGCGGGGACACCGGCGTCGACGCGCACCCGGCGACGGCGACGACACTGCACAGTGCCGCCACCATCAGCGCCACGCGGCTCCTCACTGGTACTCCCGAAGTCGAGGCCACAATCCGATGGTGACACCGATCAGCGACACCAGGGTGAGCACCACCGCGGCAGGTGCCAGCGCGGACAAGAGCTGGGAGGCGCGGTCCTCGTTGGAACGCAGCTGGGAGCGCGCCGCCTCGATGCCTTCGGCCAGGGCGTCGTCGACGACGGCGAACTGGGCCGCCGATTCGTTCGGACCCGGACCGACCGCCAGGACCGCCGCTGCGGTGTAGTCACCGCGCTGCAGAGCGGCCACCGTCCGTTCGTGCGATTCCATCCATTCGTTGCGGGCGGCGATCGCACGGGCCACGGCATCGTCGGTGACAGCGTCTCCATCCGGGTGGGATTGCAGTAGCTCGCCGAGCCGGGCCATGGACTGTCGGAACGCGGCATCGTATTCGCCGGTGCTGTCCCGCCGGGCCAACAGCAGCGTCTCGGCGGTGCGGGACTGCTGGGCGGTGATGCGGGCCGCGGCGACCGTCCCGAGCGGCTCGGCGCCGTCACTGATGGCGCGTTGCGTCGCACTCGACGACACCAGCCCCGCGACGAGCAGCCACACCAGCAGCAGGCCGGTCGCGGCGATCGACAGGAGCAACCCGGGATTGAGGGCACGCCGGCTGATGCGGGAGATGATCAGGTGGATGCCGCCGAGCGCGGACACTGCGGCGATGAGCAACCCGATCGAGAACCACGGTGGCCGGACCGCGGCGTGCTGGGTGTCCATGACGGCACGGACACCGAGCATGTGCAGTTCCTGTGCCATCGGCAACAGCGAGGTCTGCATGAGGTTCGACGCTTCGCCGAGGTACGCGCTGCCCACCGGATTGCCCGAGCGGTTGTTGGCCCGGGCCGTCTCGATCAGGCCCGTGTACACGGTCAGCCGCCCGGAGATCCCCGACAGGAGGCGGGCACTGTCCGGGTCGTCATCGGCACCGATGGCCGCCGCGACCAGCTGCGCCGACGCCTCCGCCACGGCCTGCTCGTACCGCTCGCGGACGGCCTTCGGTTCGATGCCGCCGGAGATGAACCCGGTGACCGCCGCCGCGTCGGCGACGGACAACGCGCTGTAGAGATCCTGGGACGCGTCCGCCAGCGGCTCGATCGTCGACAGCAGATGATCGTGCGTGGCCTTGCGGCTGCTCACCGTCTGGGTCGCGACGAACCCCGAGATCGCCACCAGGATCGACACGAGCGTCCCGAGCACGATGAGCTTGGCGGGTGTCGAGCGCAGCACGGCACCCAGATCGTCGGGCACCTGCGGGCCGCTCGACCGTCCCTGCTCGAAAACCCGGGCGGTCCGTGTCTCGGGGGCCCGCTGCTCGGCGTGGTCGGGGCCGGGGTCGATCGTGGGGTGTAGGCGAGGGTCCACCAATCGCCCCTTTCGGTGTTGCACAGTCCTTGGCGAGCATATAAGCAGTACGAACAGGAATGCGCTGCGCGAGTGCGTCGGAACAGGGGTTCGACAGCCCGCGGCGGCCGGTAGGGAGGACGGACACGATGCGCGGTGACGGTGACGGATGGGCCGTCGGCCCCGACGGCGATCGCCGGTGGGGCA
Source organism: Rhodococcus sp. NPDC003383 (assembly GCF_053589115.1). Classification (NCBI taxonomy): domain Bacteria; kingdom Bacillati; phylum Actinomycetota; class Actinomycetes; order Mycobacteriales; family Nocardiaceae; genus Rhodococcus; species Rhodococcus sp. NPDC003383. Next base: position 68,997 of record NZ_JBSFRG010000002.1, read on the forward strand.
AGCACGGTGCGGCCGGGCTGTTGTTGCGTGCGCCTCTGCCCGACGGCCGGCCCGCGGTGCTGCTGCAACACCGCGCCGCGTGGAGTCACCAGGGCGGAACCTGGGCGCTGCCCGGCGGCGCCCGCGACAGCCACGAAAGCACCGTCGACGCCGCGGTACGCGAAGCGCACGAGGAGACCGGCATCGACGTGTCGGTGGTTGCGGTCCGAACCGAGCGCGTCACCGCCGGGGTCGTCGGCGGCTGGACCTACACGACCGTCGTCGCCGACGCCGGGATCCCGCTGGCCACCGTCCCCAACGGCGAGAGCACCGAACTGCGATGGGTGCCGGAGGTCGAGGTCGAGGCGATGGCGCTGCACGCGGGGTTCGCCGCGTCCTGGCCGACGCTGCGCACCCGCGTGGTCCGGGTCCTGCTCGACACCGCGAACGTGCTCGGCTCCCGCCCGACCGGCTGGTGGCGCGACCGGCCGGGAGCGACCGGGGCACTGCTGAACGAACTGGCGGCGGTGCTGCCCCGGACCCTCGAACTGCCCGACGGCGGGTTCGGCTGGGTGACGCAGATCGAGGCCGTGCTCGAAGGCCAGGCCCGGGATGCGATCGTCGAGGACGCCCGCATCCCGGTGCACGCCGCCACCGGAAGCGGGGACGACGAACTGGCCCGCCTCGCCGGGGCGACCGCCACCCTCACGTCGGAGGTGACGGTGGTCGTGACCGCCGACCGCGGGCTACGGGAGCGCCTGCCCGATTCGGTGATCGCGTTGTCGCCCTCGACCGTCCTCGACTGGCTGTAGACGGTTACGCAGGTAGACCGGCCTTCAGCGCAGCGGCCGCGGCACGCGGATCGGCGGCCTTCGTGATCGCCCGAACCACCGCGACACGGGTGGCGCCGGCGGCGACCACCTCGGGCAGTCGCTCGATGTCGATCCCGCCGATCGCGAACCACGGACGGGTCGGATGCGACTGAGCGACCTCCCGGATGACCTCCAGACCCGCCGCGGTGCGGCCCGGCTTGGTCGGGGTGTCCCACACCGGGCCGGACGCGAAGTAGTCGACACCCTCCTCGATCTCGGCGAGGGACGCCTGTGCGCGGCTGCCCGTGGATCGGCCGATGACGATGTCCGGACCCAGGATGTTGCGGGCGTGGGCGACCGGCAGATCCCCCTGACCCAGATGCAGGATGTCCGCGCCCGCCGCCAGTGCGATGTCGGCGCGGTCGTTGACGGCGAGCAGTGCGCCGTGGCGCCGGCACGCGTCGGCGAGGATCTCGAGCGCGGCCAGTTCGTCGCGTGCCTCGAGGCGGCCGAACTTCTTCTCGCCCGCCGAGTCCTTGTCACGCAACTGGATGATGTCGACTCCGCCGGCGAGGGCTTCCTCCGCGAATCGAGCCAGGTCGCCGGTGTCCCGGCGGGCGTCGGTGCACAGGTACAGACGCGCGTCCGCGAGTCGTTCCCGAGGTGAAGGATGGTTGCCACGATAGGAAGTCACAGCCCAGACGGTAACCTCTGAGGGAGAGATGACAACACGGGAGTCCCGGGGAACGCGGGGCTGAGAGGGGGCCTGCCGGCCCCGACCGTTATGACCTGACCCGGATCATGCCGGCGCAGGGAGTGAGGTGGACGCAGGATGGGAACGGTAGCCGTCGTCGGTGGCGGTGTCATCGGGTTGTCGATCGCGTGGCGCGCGGCGAGCGCCGGCTGGGACGTGACAGTGCACGACCCGACCCCCGGAGCGGGCGCATCCTGGGTCGCCGGTGGCATGCTCGCGCCGCTGTCGGAGGGCTGGCCCGGCGAGGAACACGTCCTGGAACTGGGCGCGGCGTCACTCGCGCGCTGGCCGGAGTTCGGGGACCGGTTGCAGCGCGCGACCGGGTGTGACCTGTTCACTTCGGACGGGTCCCTCACTGTCGCGCTGGATGCCGCCGACGCCGCCGACCTGCGCACCGTCGCGGAATGGGTGCAGGCGCAGGGCCACGAGATGCGGGTGCTCACCCGTGCCGAGATCCGGGAGCTCGAGCCGTCGCTCGGCCCGCGGATCCGTCTCGGGTTGCTCGCCCCGACGGAACTGGCCGTGGACAACAGGATCCTCGTCGACGCCCTGCATCGCGCCTGCGTCGAGGCCGGGGTGCGGTTCGTCGCGACCGCGGTCGATTCGCTCGACGCGCTGCCCGCGGACCGGGTGGTGCTCGCGGCGGGTTCGGCGTCGGCCCGGTTGTGGCCGGGCCTTCCGGTGCGGCCCGTCAAGGGCGAGATCCTGCGGTTGCGGGCCCGGCCCGGTGTCACCCCCGCCCCGAGCCGCACCATCCGCGGCAGTGTGCACGGCCGGCCGGCCTATCTGGTGCCGCGCGGCGACGGTCTCGTCGTCGGCGCCACCCAGTACGAGGCCGACGACACGCAGGTGACGGTCGCCGGGGTGCGGGACCTCATCGCCGATGCGGAAGCGCTGCTGCCGGCGATCGGCGAGTACGAGCTGTACGAGGCGACGGCGGGACTGCGGCCGATGAGCCCGGACAACCTGCCGTTGATCGGGCGGCTGTCCGAACGGGTCGTCGCCGCGACCGGGCACGGACGCAACGGGGTCCTGTTCACCCCGATCACCGCGGACGCCGTGCTCGCCGAACTCGCCGACGATCCGCTCGCCGAAGCGAAAAACGCCGACCCGCAAAGATTTTCGAAGGAAGGGCTGTGATGACGAACCCGATCTCGGTGGGGATCACCGTCAACGGTGAGGACCACTACTTCGCCGAGGCGCCGACGGTCGCCGAACTGCTGGTGCAGCTGGGGCTGCCGGAGAAGGGCATCGCGATCGCCGTCGACGGCGCGGTGTTCCCGCGCGGGCGGTGGTCCGAACCGGTCGGAAAGGGCTGGCAGATCGAGATTCTCACGGCGGTCCAGGGTGGCTGAGCTCCGTGACCCGGCACACGACCTGCCGCAGCTGACCATCGCCGGACGCACCTTCGCGTCGCGGTTGATCACCGGCACCGGCGGCGCCGCGAATCTCGCGGTGCTCGAGGAAGCGCTCGTCGCCTCGGGTACCGAACTGACCACCGTCGCCATGCGACGCGTCGACGCCGCCTCCGGCACCGGGGTGCTCGACCTGCTGCGCCGCCTCGACATCACCCCGCTCCCGAACACCGCGGGCTGCCGCGGCGCGAAGGAAGCGGTGCTCACCGCGCAACTGGGCCGCGAGGCCCTCGAAACCGATTGGGTCAAGCTCGAGGTCATCGCCGACGAACGCACCCTGCTGCCCGACGCCATCGAATTGGTCTCGGCGGCAGAGCAACTCGTCGACGACGGGTTCGTGGTCCTGCCGTACACGACGGACGATCCGGTCCTCGCGAAGCGCCTCGAGGACGTCGGATGCGCGGCGGTGATGCCGCTCGGCTCGCCGATCGGCACCGGACTGGGCATCGCCAATCCGCACCACATCGAGATGATCGTCGAAGCCGCCGGTGTCCCGGTGGTGCTCGACGCGGGCATCGGCACCGCGTCCGACGCCGCCCTCGCGATGGAACTGGGCTGCGACGCGGTGCTGCTCGCGACCGCGGTGACCCGGGCCAAGGACCCGGCTCTCATGGCGTCGGCGATGCGGCACGCCGTCGAGGCAGGTTTCCGGGCCCGGCACGCCGGACGGATCCCGAAGCGGTTCTGGGCGCAGGCGTCCTCGCCGCTCGAACCCTAGGGCCGGTGTCGGATCCGGCGGCTGCTCGTCGGGCGTGTCCCTGCACATTCCGGATGGATCGGGCAGGGTAGGGGTCATGATCGAAGTGACGGGACTGACCAAGACCTTCGGATCGACGACGGCAGTCGACGACGTGACGTTCACGGTCCGGCCCGGCATCGTCACCGGCTTCCTCGGTCCGAACGGTGCCGGTAAGACCACGACGATGCGGCTGATCCTCGGTCTCGACCGGCCCACTGCCGGCACCGCCCTGATCGGCGGGCGACCCTACCGGGAGTTGCAGCGGCCGCTGCGCACCGTCGGGGCGCTGCTCGACGCGAAGTGGGTGCATCCGAACCGGTCGGCCCGCGCGCACCTGCGGTGGATGGCCGCGTCGAACGGGCTGCCCGCGTCGCGGGTCGAGGAAGTGCTGCGTCAGGTGGGCCTGACCGAGGTCGCGAACAAACGCGCGGGTGGGTTCTCGCTCGGCATGTCACAGCGTCTCGGTCTGGCCGGGGCCCTGCTCGGCGATCCGCAGGTGCTGTTGTTCGACGAGCCGGTCAACGGGCTCGATCCCGAGGGGATCGTGTGGATCAGGCGGTTCATGCAGGCACTCGCAGCCGAGGGCCGGACCGTTCTGGTGTCGAGTCACCTGCTGTCGGAGATGGCGCAGACCGCCGACCACCTGCTGGTGATCGGGCGGGGCCGGCTCATCGCCGACACCTCCGTCGACGCATTCGTCGCGCAGGCCTCCGAAGCGGTGGTGCGGGTGCGCAGCCCCCAACTCGACGTCCTGCGGGCCGCGCTCGTCGAGCGCGGGTACGCCGTCCACGACGACGACGGTGCGCTCGTGGTCACCGGCGCGACCGCGGCGGAGGTCGGAGAGCTCGCCGCCGCCCGGTCGGTGGTGCTGCACGAACTCGCCGGACAGCAGGCCTCGCTGGAAGAGGCGTTCATGAAGATGACCGGTGGCGACGTGCAGTTCCACGGCACCGGCGCCGATTCCGTGATGAAGGGTGGCCTGTGATGAGCGTGGCGATCGACACGTTGCGAGCCGAACGCATCAAGCTGACGTCGGTGCAGTCGCCGTTCTGGTGCACCGTGGTGATCGTCGCGCTCGGTCTGGGCCTGGCCGCGATCCTCGGTGCGGCGGCGAAGGCGTCGATGTCCTCGGACGACGAAACGGTCCGCTTCTATCCCACCGTCGACGTCGCCGTCAGCGGTGTGACCGGTTTCGGTGTGCTGGTGTTGATGATCCTGGCGGCGCTGTCGGTGACCAGCGAATACCGGTTCGGCGTGATCCGCTCCACGTTCCAGGCTCTGCCGAACCGCACGGTCGTCCTCGCCGTCAAGGCACTGCTGATCGGTGTGCTCGGCGCGGTCCTGACCGGGGTGCTGGCGTTGGCCGCGGTCTATCTGACGAAGGCGCTCGCCGGGTCGGAGGCCGGACGGGACCTCGTGCTCGAGGGGGCGACGTGGCGGACGATCTACGGCACCGCGCTGTTCGCGCTGCTCGCGTCCATCCTGGCGGTGGGGGTGGGCGCCCTGCTGCGTCAGTCCGCCGGCACCATCGCGATCCTGCTGCTGTGGCCGATGCTCATCGAATCGCTGTTCGGGCTGTTCGGGTCGTTCGGCCGGAACGTGCAGCCGTTCCTGCCGTTCGCGAACATCAACTACTTCCTGGGCACCGACCAGGGCATCGATTTCCATTGGGGCCCGTGGGGTGCGCTCCTGTACTTCGCGGTGTTCGTGCTGGTGGTGTTCGGCGCCGCCGTGGCGGTGGTGAACCGGCGCGACGCCTGATGCGGTTCGCTCGGACCCCGGTGGCCCGGGGTCCGAGCGGATCCGTTCCGACGGCTACGACTGCGGGGTCGTGAGGGCCGCGATCGTCGACGCGTACATCGTCGACTTGATGGCTCCGAGCGTGCCGGGGTCCTTTCCGACCAGCGGCGCGACCGTGCCCACGGCCGAGGTAACCAGGGCGGATTCCTCGGCGGTGGCGTCGACGATGCCGGCGGCGAGCGCGTCGGGTCCGCCGAATCGTCGCCCGGTGGTCATTGCCGCGGTCGCGGTGCGCGGGGTGGTCTTGGCCTGGACCAGCGCGGCCATCCCGGGCGTGAACGGGATCCGGATGTCGACCTCGGGCAGGCAGAAGAAGCCGCGGTCGGTGCGCATCACCCGGAAGTCGTGGGCCAGCGCGAGCATCGCGCCGGCACCGAACGCGTGCCCGTTGATCGCCGCGATCGTCGGGACCGGCAGGGTGAGGACACGCGCGAACAGTCCGTGCACCCGGTCGACGTACCACTGGGCCTTCTCGCCGTTCGCCGAGAGCCATTGCAGGTCCAGGCCGTTGGAGTAGAACTTTCCGTTCGCGACGGTCACCAGCGCGGTTGGTTCACCGGCTTCGATCTCGTCGAGTGCGGCATCGACGCGGTCGAGCCAGTCGGGGGAGAAGCGGTTCTCGTCGTCGCCGAGGTTCAGGACGGTGACGGTGTCGTGGCGGGTCGTGGTGACGGTCATGGTCTGCCTTTCGGGGTGTGGGTTTCGGGGCCGAGTGCCAGCACCGCGCGGACCGCGGCGGCGAGTCGGCGACGAGCAACCGGATCGCGATATCTGTTGGTGTGCAACAAAAGTCCGGTGGGCAGGGCGACGATGCAGGAGTGCACGACGTCGACGGCGGCGCCGTCGCGCCGATTCCACAGGGCCGTGGCCAGTTCCGCCATCAGTTCGCCGAGTTCGTGGTCGAGGCGGAACAGGTCGCGGGCCAGGTCCTCGGGCAGTGAGGCTCCGAGCAGGTCGGGGCGGCGCACGGTCAGCACCAGCCGCGCCGACGTCGGGTGGCGTTCGGCGAAGACGGCGGGTGCGTCGGCGGCGGCGACGACGGCCTCGACCGCCGGGGCGTCGGCGTCGCGGTCGGCCAGGGCGGCGTCGACGGCCTCGCGCTGGACGTCGAGGAAGCGGCGCCCGGCGCGCAGCCAGGCCTGCCCGACGACGCCGAGACGTGATCCGAAGGCGTGATAGATCGCGCCGTTCGACATGCCGGTGGCGTCGGTCAGGGCCCTGAGTGTGACGGCCGCGGCACCGGATTCGGCCGCGATGCGCTCGGCGGCGTCGAGCAGGCCGTCGAGGTCGTAGGTGCGGGTGCGGGCCATGCGCACACCATAACAGAGCAAGTGCTCTGTTATCGGTACGGTGTCGTCCACCGGGTCGGAGAAGGTCGTGTGGGTATCCTCGCCGGATGGGGTGGACCGTGGCGAACGCGAGGAATCTGACCGGGATCGTGATCGTCGCCGCGGCGCTGGGGGTCGGCGCCTGCTCGAACGCATCTGCTCCGCCCGCGCCGCCCGCGCCGCCGCTCGACGGACCGGCACTCGCCGAGGCGGTCGAGCTCGACGCGGTCCTCGGGCACCTGCAGGAACTCGAACGCATCGCCACCGAGAACGACGGCAACCGGGCCCTGGGGACCCCCGGCTACGACGCCAGCGTCGACTATGTGGCCGGAAAGCTCCGCGACGCCGGGTTCGACGTGCAGACACCGGAATTCGACGTCACCTCGTTCGACGTCGAGAACGCGTCGCTGACCGTGGACGGCGCACCCGTCGAACTGCGGGTCCTCGCGATGTCGCCGTCGACCGGTCCGGACGGGATCACCGCCCGCCTCGTGCGGGTTCCCGCCGACGACACCCCGGGCTGTGAGGCCACCGACTACGACAACCTCGACGTCGCCGGGGCGATCGCCGTCGTCGACCGGGGTGTGTGCCCGTTCTCGGACAAGCAGAAGGCCGCCGCCGAGCGCGGGGCCGCGGCGCTCCTCGTCGTCAACAACGAACCCGGACCGCTCGCCGGCGGCACCCTCGGGGAGGACGGCGACCGGTTCATACCCGCGGCCGGTGTCAGCGGCGACGACGGTGCCGCGCTGGCTACGGGTACGAGCGCGACGCTGATCGTCGACACCGTCATCGAGGACATCCGCTCGCGAAACGTGATCGCGCAGACCGCAACCGGCGACACCGACAACGTGGTCGTCGTCGGCGCGCACCTCGACAGCGTCCCGGAAGGCCCCGGCATCAACGACAACGGCAGCGGTGTCGCCGCGGTGCTCGAGACCGCGCTGCAACTCGGCCCCGACCCGAACGTCGCCAACGCGGTGCGGTTCGCGTTCTGGGGCGCCGAGGAGATCGGCCTCGTGGGCTCGACGCGGTACGTCGAATCCCTGTCCGACGACGAGCGCAACGCGATCGCGCTGTATCTCAACTTCGACATGCTGGGCTCCCCGAATCCCGGATATCTCGTCTACGACGGCGACGACTCGGATGCCGTGGGGTCGGGTCCGGGCCCGGAGGGCTCGGCCGGCATCGAGCAGACCTTCCGGTCGTTCTTCGAGTCCCGCGGCGTCGCCGCCGACGGCACCGACTTCGACGGCCGGTCGGACTACGGCCCGTTCGTCGAAGCCGGGATCCCGGCCGGTGGTGTGTTCAGCGGCGCCGACGAACGCAAGTCGCCGGACCAGGCGGGCAAGTGGGGTGGTGAGGCCGACACGCCGTTCGACCCGAACTACCACTCGCCGGAGGACACCCTCGCCAACATGGACCGCGACGCGTACGCGGTCACGGCGGCGTCGGTCGGCTACGGCGTCGGTGTCTACGCGCAGTCGCTCGACGGCGTGCCGACCGGGGACGCGCGGGATCAGGAGCGATCCGGCAACTGACCGATCAGGCCTGTAGTCGCCACAGCGGATTGACCGGTCCGTGCCCGCCGCCGAGGTCGTACGACCACTCGAGGCACTTGGTCACCCACTCCTTCGCGAACGCGACCGCATCCGGCACCGACCAGCCGTGCGCGAGTGCCGACGCGATCGCCGCGGCAAGGGTGTCGCCGCCGCCGTGATCGTTGCCCGTGTCGATGCGCGGGCTGGTGAACTCGAGGAAGCGGTCGCCGTCGAACAGCAGATCGGTGCTGTCCGGCGAGGTCCGCAGGTGTCCGCCCTTGACGATTGCCCACTGGGCGCCGAGCGCGTGCAGGGCTTCGGCGGCTCGTCGCGCGGTGGGATCGTCGACGACCTCGATGCCCGTGATGAGCCGGATCTCGTCCAGATTCGGTGTCACGACGGTGGCTTGGGGGACGAGCACGGTGCGCACCGCGTCGAGGGCCTCGGCGTGCAACAGTGGGTCGCCGTGCATCGACGCGCACACCGGATCCACCACGAGCGGAATCTGCCGTCCGTGCCCGATGCCGACCTCCGTGCACACCTGCGCGACCGCCTCGATGATCGCGGTCGACGCCAGCATCCCGGTCTTGGCCGCCGTCACACCGATGTCGTCGACGACGCAGCGCACCTGCGCGGCCACGGTCTCGGGGGGAATCTCGTGGAATCCGCTGACGCCCAGCGAGTTCTGGACGGTCACGGCCGCCACCGCGACGCAGGCGTGGACGCCGCACATCGCCATGGTGCGGGAGTCGGCCTGGATCCCCGCGCCTCCGCCGGAATCGGTGCCGGCGATGGTGAGGGCCCGGATCGGGGTCTGGCCGCGCGGGGCCAACGGCAGCAACTTCACGCGCGTGAGCCTACCGGGGTCCCGCGAGCGCTACCGGACCGCGACGGTGCGTACCGGTGAGAGCGGCCGGATTCCGGCGAATGTCCTGGTTGCGAGGGTCGTTCGGCCTATCCCGGCGACCGCTCGATGTGGAGCATCATGTAACCGGACCATCCGGATCGAGGTGGGTGAGAAATACCGGGAGGGGTTACCTACAGACGGCATGTCGTGCTCTATAGTGGCGTGCGTCACATTTGTTCCAGGTACGACGGAGGGTTCATGGTCACCAACTTGCCGCATGCCGAGGTGTCCGACAATGCGGATCAGAACCGCTTCGAACTTCGGCTCAACGGCGATCTCGTGGGCATCCTCGGCTACTTCGACGCCGCCCGCCCGTCGGGTGTTCCGGGGCAGAACCATCCTGTCGTCGACTTCCTGCACACCGTGATCGTCGAGGACTTCGGTCATCAGGGACTCGCGGGCATCCTCGTCGGACGGTCGTTGGACATCGCCCGCCGTCGCGGCTGGAAGGTCCGCCCGGTCTGCACGTACGTGCAGCGATTCCTCGGAACCAACCCCGAATACCGCGACGTGATCGTGCCGCTCGAACTGGTGCGCCGTCGTGCGTGACCGGTAGAGGAAAGGTCAGTCCGTCAGATCCACCACGACGGGAGCGTGATCGCTGGCGCCCTTGCCCTTGCGTTCGTTCCGGTCGATCTCCGCACCGCTGACGCGCGCGGCGAGCGCCGGCGAACCGAGGACGAAGTCGATCCGCATGCCCTGCTTCTTGGGGAAACGCAGCTGCGTGTAGTCCCAGTACGTGTAGATGCCCGGGCCGGGCGCGTGCGGGCGCACCACGTCGGTGAAGCCGCTGTCGAGGAACGCGGCGAACGCGTCGCGCTCCGGCTGGGAGGTGTGGGTCTTGCCTTCGAAGAAGGCGGGATCCCAGACGTCCTCGTCGGTCGGCGCGATGTTCCAGTCGCCGACGAGCGCGATCGGAGTGTGCGGGTCCGCGGCGAGCCAGCCCTGTGAGTCGGCGCGCAGCTTCGCGAGCCAGTCCAGCTTGTAGGTGTAGTGCGGATCGGTCAGCTCGCGACCGTTCGGGACGTACAGGCTCCACACCCGCACACCGCCGCAGGTCGCGCCGATCGCGCGTGCCTCCTGCGCGGGCGCGGCCTCGGGGTCCTTCGTGAAGCCGGGCTGGTCGTCGAAGCCGATCTGCACGTCGTCGAGTCCGACGCGGGAGACGATCGCGACACCGTTCCACTGACTCAGCCCGACGTGCGCGACCTGGTAACCGAGTTCCTCGAAACGCGCGTACGGGAACTGCTCGTCCTTGCACTTGGTTTCCTGCATGGCCAGCACGTCGGTTTCGGTTCGCTGCAACCAGTCGACGATCCGGTCGGTCCGGGCACGGACGGAGTTCACATTCCAGGTAGCAAGACGCACACCGACACTCTAGGCGAGCGGACCGACAGGCTCGGTCCCGTACCGGTAGCGGTGGTGATCGACGAACGCCAGCTCCCGGTACATCGCCCGCGCCGCGGTGTTGTCCTCGGCGACCTGCACGTAGGCGTGCGTCGCGCCGCGTCCGCGGCCCCAGCGCAGCAGCGATCCGCACAGCAGGGTGCCCAGGCCGTTCCGGCGGTGCTCGGGGGCGACCTCGACCGCGGTCAGCCCCACCCAACGCCGGCCGTCGGAGGCGTCGGTCACCGCGGCCCGGCCGATCGCGCCCGGTTCGGTGCCGGGCGCCCCGATGCGGCCGAAGCCGAGCACACCGCGCGCGACCGCGCCGAGCACGCCCCGAGCCTCGTCGGGCAGTGCCCCGCCGCGGTACCGCGACAGCCACTCCGGGTCCGTCCGGGCGGTCACGACGACCGGCGTCGGCCCCTCCGGCAGCGGCACGTTCTCGAGATCTGCCGCCATGACCTGCACGTCCTCGCTCACCGACCAGCCCTCGGGAACCCGGGCGAGCCGATCGGGAACCAGCAGACGGAGCGGAAGCCCCCGCTCGGCGAACCAGTCGGCGAGCCGTGCGCGGACGTCCGGGTCGGCGGGGTCGGCGACGGTACCGGGATCACCGAGCGGAATCGCCGAGTTGGCCCGGCGGGTGAATCCGGCCCCCGCGCGTAGCAGCCAGCCGTCCACCCATTCCATTTCGAGTCCGGGCCAGGCCGCGACGGCCGCGACCTCGAGCGCGCGGATCTCGCGGGTCCGGATCGGTCGCGCGGCCAGCGCCTTGAGCGCGACCACGGCGTCCGGCGCGACCTGCACGACCTGCCGCGTCTCGGTGCGCACCACGACCGCGGGTTCCAGGGCCACGAGCTCGCCGATCACATCGGTCATCGGGTGGCTGTAGCCGGCGGGCAGGCGGTAGCGCAGCACGACCCGGGTGCCCAGCGGGATCGCGCCCGCCGGCACCGCCGGCCCCGAAGGCCCGGCAGGACCGGAAGGCTCGCCTGGATCGGAAGGCATGCCGCTGCGTCAGTCCTCGTCGTCGTGGCCGAACGGATCCTCCACGGATCCCGGCAGCCACGTGAGTCCCGGCACACCCCAGCCGGCACGCTTGATCGTCTTCTTCGCCGCGCGCGCGTTGCGGCCGATCAGGACGTCGATGTACAGGAAGCCGTCGAGGTGTCCGACCTCGTGCTGGAGCATGCGCGCGAAGAAGCCGCGGCCCTCGATCTCGACCGGGTTGCCCTCGGCGTCGGTGCCGGTGACCTTCGCCCACTCGGCACGACCGGTCGGGAAGTTCTCGCCGGGAACGGACAGGCAACCCTCGAGGTCCTCGTCCGGGTCGGGCATGGTCTCGGGGATCTCGGAGGTCTCGAGGACCGGATTGATCACCACACCGCGGCGGCGGGCGACGTTGCCGTTCTCGTCGCGGTCCGGGCAGTCGTAGACGAACAGACGCTTGGCCACCCCGACCTGGTTCGCGGCGAGGCCGACTCCGTTGGCCGCGTCCATCGTCTCGTACATGTCCGCGATCAGCTGGGCGAGTTCGGCGGGCGACTCGGTCACCGGCTCGGTGGGGTTGTGCAGAACCGGGTCGCCGGTGATCACGATGGGAAGGATGGCCATGGAGGAACAGAATAGTGCGCCGGACTCGCCTGATCGACGAGCCGGTACCTGTCGCCGGCCCGTGGTTCAATTGGCGTCGGAAACACACAGGTGCAATCGGTGTGATTCGAGGCAGGCGAGGAGTGAGATGGACGGCGCAGCGGCGCACAATGTGAACCGGTCCGTGGACGATGCCCAGCAGAGCAGCGACGCCGCCGAGGTCCCAGCTCCCGCGAACCCCAACGAGGTGGGGGAACACGGACTGACCCGCAGGGAGCACGACATCCTGGCGTTCGAACGCCAGTGGTGGAAGTACGCGGGCGCCAAGGAAGAAGCCATCAAGGAACTGTTCGGGCTGTCCGCGACCCGGTACTACCAGGTGCTCAATGCGCTGGTGGACCGGCCGGAAGCGCTCGCCGCGGATCCGATGCTGGTCAAGCGGCTGCGCCGCCTGAGGGCGAGCCGTCAGAAGGCCCGGGCCGCGCGGCGGCTGGGCTTCGAGATCACCCGCTGACGGCGGGCGGACATCGACGAGGCAACTATGGTCGAAGGCGTGCGTACGAACACCGAGCCCTCGGGACCACCGCTGCGGGCACTCGCGATGGTGCTGATCTCGCTGGCGATCCTGTTCGGAGGCATCGGCCTGGCGTCCCTGGGCGGTTCCGACTCGGAGAGCGCGGCGCCGCCGGCGACCGAACCGGCCGCGGCCCCTGCGACGTCGACCACCGTGTCTCCGGCCAGGGCGGCTGCTGCCCCCACCACGACCGTCGCTGCTCCGACGACCACCGCCGCGCGGGCGACGACCACGACGCCTGCCTCCACGGGCGCGTCGTCGCTGATCGAGCTCGCGCCCGAGTCGGCCACCCCGGTGCGGGTGTTCAACAACAGTGAGATCGCGGGCCTCGCCGCGCAGACCGCGAGCCTGCTCGAGGACGACGGGTTCGTCATCAGCGAGACCGGCAACTACAGCGACGGGCTGATCGCCACGACCTCCGTGTACTACGGAACCGGTGCCGGCGAACGCGAGACCGCCGAAGCCGTCGCCGAAGCGCTCGGCGTGACCGCGCAGCCGCGATTCGAGGGAATCGCGGACTCCTCGCCCGGTGTCATCGTCATCGTGACCTCGCAATGAGGGCGATTCGGGCCCGGTTATGATCGAGTGACTTTCCGGCATTCCGAAGGAGCGGTTTGATGGCCTCGAGTTCCACCCGTCGCATGTCCTGGCGTGCGCTCGCCCCGATCGTCGCGATCGCCGCGGTGGGCCTGAGCGCCTGCACCAACAGCCAGGAAGCCTCCGACGTCGTCGGCACCACCCCGCCGGTGTGGACCGGTTCGCCGGCACCCGAAGCCGGTGCCCACGGCGAAACCCACGGAACCGCCACCAGTGGTGAGGCCGCCGCCGGGACCGAGACGCTGACCGCGACGCTGAAGACCCCCACCGGTGAGGACGCGGGCACCATCGAGTTCGCCGGCCACGGCGACGGTGTCGAGGTGACGCTCGAGCTCGAGGGTCTTCCCGCCGGCTACCGCGGTGTGCACGTGCACGCCATCGGCAAGTGCGAACCCAACTCCACCGCCCCGACCGGCGGCGAGCCCGGCAACTTCCTCTCCGCCGGTGGGCACCTGCAGGCGCCCGGCCACACCGCCGTTCCGGAGAGCGGCGACCTCGGCGCGTTCGTCGTCACCGAGGACGGCACCGCCGCGGCCACCGTCACCACCACGGCCTTCACGATCGAGGATCTCCAGGGTCCGGAGGGCACGTCCGTCGTCGTGCACGAGGAAACCGCAGGCGGCGCGCGCCTCGCGTGCGGCGTGATCGGCTGATCGGCCTCCGCGTAACGGGATTCACAGCAAAACCCCTCACAGCGCCCCCGCGACCGGCTCTCGGTCGCGGGGGCGCTGTGGTTGGATTTGAGTGTGTCTGTCGAGTTTCCCGGTTCGCCGCGTCCCACGCTCGGTGTGGAATGGGAGATCGCGCTGGTCGACAAGTCGACGCGGGATCTGTCGAACACCGCTGCGGTCGTCTTCGACGCGGTCGAGTCCGAAGCCGGGCAGACTCCCCGGCTGACGAAGGAGTTCCTGCGCAACACCGTCGAGCTGGTGACGGACGTGCACGACACCGTCGCCGAGGCCGTCGACGATCTGTCCGAATCGCTCGATCTGCTCCGGACCGCCGCGGACCCGCTGGGGGTCGACCTGATGTGCGCGGGCACGCACCCGTTCGCCCAGTGGTCCGACCAGGTGGTGACCCGCTCGCCGGACTACGACGAGATGATCGACCGCACCCGCTGGTGGGGACGTCAGATGCTCATCTGGGGTGTGCACGTCCACGTCGGTATCTCGTCGGCGGAGAAGGTCGTCCCGATCCTCAACGCGATGCTCGTGAAGTATCCGCACCTGTTGGCGTTGTCCGCGTCGTCGCCGATCTGGGCCGGATTCGACACCGGATACGCGAGCAACCGGGCGCTCATGTTCCAGCAGTTGCCCACCGCGGGGCTGCCCTACCACTTCGCGAACTGGGCCCAGTACGAGTCGTTCATCGAGGACCAGCTCAAGTCCGGGGTCATCAGCAAGCCGGGCGGCATGCACTGGGACATCCGGCCCTCACCGAAGTGGGGGACCCTCGAGGTTCGCGTGTTCGACGGCATCACCAACCGCGCCGAGTTGGCCGCCCTGGTGGCGCTGGTGCACTCCCTCGTCGTGTACTTCGACGAATGCCTCGAACGCGGCGAGGAACTGCCGACGCTCCAGCCGTGGCACGTCAAGGAGAACAAGTGGCGGGCCGCACGGTACGGGCTCGAGGCCGAGGTGATCCTCGACCCGGTCTGCCACGAGCGACTCGTCACCGACGACCTCCACGATCTGCTCGAACAACTGACCCCGACCGCGGTGCGGCTGGGCTGCGCCGACGAATTGGCGCGCGTCGCCGACATTCCCGTCAAGGGCGCGTCCTACCAGCGGCAACGCCGTGTCGCGGAGGCCACCGGCGGCGACCTCTGTGCGGTCGTCGATCTGCTCGTGGACGAGCTGCGTCAGTGACGCAGACCGTGGTTCGGAGCACATTCGTCTCACCTTTACCATTCTCCGGGTGTCGATCACGGAAACCCCACCCGGCGAACGGAAACCGGGTCACCGCGCCCACTGGTTCGTGCCGTTCGCGCTCACCGGTGCAGTCGCCGGAATCCTGATCGCCGAGGTCGTGGCGCGGCAGGCCGGATTCCCCGGGCCGCTGCCGGGACTGGTCGGTGACGTGGTCGGAGTTCCGAAGTCCGCGTCGGTGCCGTGGGCGGGCCTGGTCCTGGCGATGGTGGGGCTGACCGTGCGCGATCGCCGGCGGGCCATCGGTGCCGCGGTCCTGATCGACGGGGCATTCCTCGCCGTACGAGTCCTGACGGACGGGCCGATCACCGTCGGCAACGGGCCGACGATCGTGCTCGCCCTGCTGGCGCTCTACGCGGCGGCCACGATGAGCGGTGAGACCCGGCGCGGTGCGCTGCGCGGGATCGGGCTCGGGGTGCTGCTGGTGCTGTCGGTGAAGATCGGGGACGCGTGGCTCGAACTCACCGTGCTCGCCGGCCCCGAGGTGCTCGACGAATACGTCCAGCTCGCCGATCATGCGCTGGGCAACCCGTCGTGGCTTGCCGGGCAGATCCTGAACGAGCTCGGTGGCGGCGCCTACGCGGTGCTGCACTGGGTGTACATCGAACTGCCCGTCGCCGCGATCGTCGTCGCCGTCTACCAATTGCGGAACGTCGGGGGCGGCCGTCCGTGGCCGGCGCACCACCTCGTGCGCACGTTCCTGCTGATCGGCCTGATCGGGCCGCTGTGCTACGTGCTGTTTCCCGTGGTCGGACCGGTTTTCGCGTTCGGCGACAGCGGCAGCGGCTGGCAGGTCGCCGACGCCTGGCCGACGTGGGCACCGCTGAACATGCTGCCCGCGCCGATCCCGTTCGACGACGAAACGCCCCGCAACTGCATGCCCAGCCTGCACACCGCGTGGGCGACGGCGCTGTTTCTGCATTCCCGCAGCGGCCCGAGATGGTTGCGGTGGATGGGCGCGGCCTGGCTGGCGTGCACCCTCGCCGCGACCCTCGGCTTCGGCTACCACTACGGCGTCGACCTGGTCACCGGGGCGGTGCTGTGCCTGACCCTCGAATCGGCGCTCCGCGACCCGGACCGCGGGTGGGGATCGTTCCGGATCCGGCTCGTCGCCGGCGGCACGTTGCTCATCGTCGCGCAACTCGCCGCCTACCGGTACCTGCCCGACGTCATGGCCGCGCACGCACTGATCGCCGGGCCGTTGCTGCTCGCCTCACTCGTAGCGATGATCGTCGCCTTCCGTGCGACGTTCCCCGCTCAGGACTCGTTCGGCCAGACCCCGTCGTCGGAATCGATCAGTCCGTCGCGGCCCAGCTGCTCGCGATAGGCGACCCGGCCGACGCGATGCGCGATGACCGGCGCGGTGAGCACCATGAACATGCCGGCCAGTGCCAGCATCCAGATGTCGATGTTGCCGCGCAGGATCAGCATCGCGCCGCCCAGCACGAACAACAACCCGATCACCTGCGGTTTCGTCGCCGGGTGCATGCGGGAGAGGGTGTCGCGGAAGCGAAGGATGCCGATCGCGGCGGTCAGTGAGATGACCGAACCGATGAGGATCAGGATGTGGGCGACGAGCTCGAGAGCTGTGTTCATCGGTCGTCACGCACCCGGAAGCGGGCGACCGAGACCGAACCGAGGAACCCGACCAGCGCGAGCGCCACGATCGCCGGTGCGATCGTCGTGTCCCGGGTGTACACGGCCCACAGGGCCAGTCCGCACATCGCGATGGCGAGGATCGCGTCCACCGCCACCAGGCGGTCCAGGGACGTCGGGCCGGCGAGCACCCGAAGGGTGGTCAGCAGTGCGGAGATCAGCAGCAGAACCCCGCTGACGGTCAATATCGTCGTCATGACGTTCCCTCCCAGGAACTCTTCCATGCGCTGGGCTGCCAGTCGACGTCCCGCTCGAACGTGTGGATGAGCAGCCGCTCGATGCGCCGCGCCGACCGGTAGAAGTCGGCGACCGCCTTGTCGGTACTCACGTCCAGAACGTGCACGTACATGATCCGGCGGGCCTGATCGATCTCGAGGACCATGGTGCCGGGAATGTTGTTCATGATGTCCGTCCACAGCGTGAGCACCAGGTCGGACTTGATGGTCAGCCGGCAGCGCAGCACCCCCGTCACCGGGGGAGGGGACGGCCGGATCGCGAGCCACGCGACCGCGATCGTCGACCGGATCGATTCGACGAAGATCACCGCCGCGAGGTAGGCGGCCGATCCCAGGTGCACGCGGCCTTCGACGGGCACCCGCGGCAGCGGCAGTACCACCGAGACGACGACCGCGATGGCGGCGCCGCCGACCACGTTCGCCACGCTGAAGTTGCCCCACAGCAGCACCCAGACGAGCGTCATCCAGCCCAGCACGAACAGGCGCAGGACGTTCGATCGTTTCATCGTCATCGCGGGCCTCCCAGTACGGCCTCGATGTACACGGAGCGGTCCATCAGGTTTGCGGCGGCCCGTTCGCTGATGTCGAGCAGTGGTCCGGCGAACACCGTCAGCGCCAACCCGACCGCGACCAGGCCGGCGGTCGGGACGAGCATCGCGAGCGGCATCCTGCCGACGTCGGCGCGTTCGTCGAACGCGATGTCCTCGGAGGATTCGTCGATCAGCGCCGACGGCGCGACATCGGCGAGGTCCCCTTCGGGGGCGTCGGCGCGGGCCCGCCAGAACGCCTTCGACCAGACGCGGGCGATGACGTACAGCGTCAGCAGGCTGGTGACGGTGCCGCCCGCCACCAGCAGCCACGCCAGCGCCGACCCGTCCTCGGCGCCGGCCTGCAGCAACGCGATCTTGCCGATGAACCCGGAGAACGGGGGGATGCCGCCGAGATTCAGGCCCGGTATCAGGAACAGGACGGCCAGCAGGGGGCTGGCCAGGGCCAGGCCACCGAGCCGTCGCAGCGACGCCGAACCGGCCTGCCGCTCGATCAGACCGACCACGAGGAACAGGGTGGTCTGCACGAGGATGTGGTGCGCCACGTAGTACACGGCGCCGGTCATGCCCATCTCCGTCGACAGCCCCACGCCGAAGATCATGTATCCGATGTGGCTGACGAGCGTGAACGACAGCAGACGCTTGATGTCGTTCTGTGCGATGGCACCGAGGATGCCGATGAGCATCGTCAGCAGACCCGCGATCAGCAGCACGTTGTCGAGTTCACCACCGGGGAACAGCAGCGTGTGGGCGCGGATGATGGCGTACACACCGACCTTCGTGAGCAGGCCCGCGAACACGGCGGTGACGGGGGCGGGCGCGGTCGGGTAGGAGTCCGGCAGCCACGCCGACAGCGGGAACACCGCGGCCTTGATTCCGAACGCGACGAGCAGCACCCCGAAGATCGCGGCGCAGGTACCGGACGGCACGTCGTCGAGTCGCAGGGCCATGTGCGCCAGGTTCAGTGTGCCTGTCGCGGCGTACGCGAAGGCCATGCCGACCAGGAAGATCAGCGACGACACCATCGACACCATGACGTACGAGACGCCGGCACGAACACGGTCCGCGCTCGCCCCCAGCGTCAGCAGCACGAACGAGGCGGCGAGCAGCACCTCGAAACCGACGAAGAGGTTGAACAGGTCGCCGGCGAGGAACGCGATGTTCACGCCCGCCGTCAGCGCGAGGTAGGTGGGCAGGAAGATCGACACCGGTTGTTGTTCGTTGCCGTCGTGGATGCCCTGACCGACGGCGAACAGCATGACAGCCAGCAGCACGATGCCGGAGACCACCAGCATCAACGCTGCCAGGCGGTCCACCACCAGCGAGATTCCCATCGGTGCTTCCCAGCCGCCGATCTGGAGCACCGCGATGCCGTCGCGGTCGGCGAGGTACAGCAGCAGTCCGGTCACGAGCAGCGACGCGGTCAGCGCCGTGACGGTCACGTACCGCTGTGCGCGGGGCCGGCGGCCGAGGATCAGGGTGGCCGCGGCGGCGAGCAGCGGGATGAGGACGGGCAGTGGGATCAATGCGGCCGCGGACAACGTCATCGGCGGACTCCCTTCCCGGGATCGGCATCGCCGGAGCCCTCGCCGTGCGCCGAGACACCGCCGTGCGCCGAGACACCGCCGTGCGTCGCTTCGCCGGCGTATGCCGACTGGTCCGCATACGCCGAGTCGGTCGGGTCGTCGAAGTCGCCGTCGTGCAGGTCCTCGTAGGCTTCGAGGTCCTCGATGTTGGTGAGTGCCTCGAGGGGGATCGGATTTCCCTGGGCGTCGAAGGCGTCGCCACTCTTGCTGGGTTCGCCGGTGAGCGGGTCGTCGGACCGGTCGCGGAACGGCGCGTCCGCGGGGGTGCGGCGCTGCGACACCATGGTGTCCTCGGGGTCGTTCTCGACTTCGTCGCGTGCCCGGATCGTGTACGACCGGTACGTCAGGGCCAGCACGAACGCCGCGACGCCCATCGTGATGACGATCGCGGTGAGGATCATCGCCTGCGCCAGCGGGTCGGCCATGCTCTCGTGCAGGTCGTTGTTGTTGCCGACGATCGGTGCGCTGCCGGCGGGGCCGCCGAGCGTCAGGATCAGCAGGTTGATGCCGTTGCCGACCAGCAGCAGGCCGAGCAGCATCTTGATGATGCTGCGTTCGAGCAGCATGTAGACGCCGCTGGCCGTGAGTATGCCGACCGCCGCGAGGAGAGCCAGATTCGCGCTGTTCATCGGGGACCTCCGATCGTCTCGGCGTCGAGGCGTGCACCGAGGCTGCGCAGCACGTCGAGGATCAGGCCCACCACGATGAGATACACGCCGAGGTCGAAGAACATGGCGGTGACCAGCTTGATGTGTCCGAGCAGCGGCAACGTCACCTCGATCGTCGCGGAGGACAGGGCGGGCGCACCCAGGAACAGCGACGCGAGCGCGGTACCCGCCGAGAACGTCAGGCCCAGACCCAGGATCTTGCCGGCGTCCACGGGTACGGCTTCTCCGAGTTCGTACCGCCCACCGGCGAGGTACCGCAGCACCAGGGCCAGGCCGGCGACCAGGCCACCCGCGAAGCCGCCGCCGGGGGCGTTGTGCCCGGAGAAGAAGAAGTAGACCGACAGCATCATCATCGTCGGGAACACCAGCCGGGTGGTCACCTCCAGGATCAGCGAGCGATGCCGCGGATCGATGAAGTCGCCGCCGAGCAGCCACGTCGTCTCGGTGCTCGCGTTCGCGGCGTCGACCTGGGCCGCCGGTGCGTCGGCGACGCGCGGGGCGGTCCCGAACCGGCGGGTGCGGAACACCAGGCTCGCGACACCGGTTGCGGCGACCAGCAGCACCGAGATCTCACCCATCGTGTCCCAGGCGCGGATGTCGACGAGCAGCACGTTGACGACGTTCTTGCCGTTGCCGATGTTGTAGGCCGCATCCGGAAGCAGCAGCGAGACCGGTTCGGTACTGCGGGCTGCGACGGCGTACGCGCCGATCGCGGTGACGGCCACACCGACGGCGATGCCGAGGAGCGCCCGGGGCAGGCGTTTGCCGACGTCCGCGCCCGGATCGGATTCGGCGGGGAGTTTGCGGAGCACGAGCACGAACACCACGAGGGTCACGGTCTCCACCAGGAACTGGGTGAGCGCGAGATCCGGGGCACCCTGCAGCGCGAACAGAACGCCGAGGCCGTATCCGGTCATGCCGACCACCAGGACACCCGCGAGGCGGTTGCGCAGCACGGTCGCGGCCAGGGCACCGGCCGCGATGATCAGCACCACCGGCGCCTGCCACGGGGTGTCCCACAGGCGGGTGCCGGGGGCGGAATCGAGTCCGAACAGCAGCAGCAGGGACGAGGGCAGGACCACGAGGGTGACGAGGATCGTCGCTTGCGTCAACGGCAGCGAACCGCGCTGAGTGACACCGGTGAGGCGCATCGACAGGGTGTCCATGCCGCGCAGCGTCGCGTCGTAGATGCGGTCGGCGTTGCCGAGCGGTGGATGCTCGAACCGCAGCCGCGAGATTGTGCGCTGAGCCAGGTACATCGCGACACCGCCGACGACGACGATGCCGGTCAGACCCAGCGGCAGATTGAGTCCGTGCCACAGGGCCAGGTGATACGGGTAGGCGAGGCTCGCCGGAAGGGTGTCGGCGTACGGGCTGAGCAGCGAGTCGATCCACGGCGCGGCGAGTCCGCCGGCCAGACCACCGACGGCCAGCACGGACGGCGCCGACAGCAGCAGCGGGCCCGGGGCGTGGAATCTCTGGACGGCGGGGCTGGGGCGCTTGAGTTGCTTCCGGCCGAACGCGCCCCAGATGAACCGGATGCTGTAGGCCAGCGTCAGGATCGAGCCGACCACCATCGTGGTGGTCGTCGCGATCCGCGCCCACTGCGGCAACACGTCCGCGACCAGCACCGATTCGAATGCGGTTTCCTTGCCGACGAAGCCGAGGAACGGCGGTAGTCCGGCCATGCTCATCGCGGCGAGGATCGCCACGATCGCCAGGAACGGAGCCCGCTTGCCCAGATGCGCAAGCTTGCGAATGTCGCGGGTGCCGGTCGAATGGTCGATGATCCCGACCACCATGAACAGGCACGCCTTGAACATCGCGTGGGCGACGACCATCGTCATGCCGGCCAGCGCGGCCTCGCGAGTGCCGACGCCGACGAGCATCGTGAGGAACCCGAGCTGGCTGACGGTGCCGAACGCGAGGATCAGCTTCAGGTCGAACGCGCGGAACGCACGCCACCCGGCCAGCAACATCGACGCCAGCCCCAGCGTGATGACGATCGACCGCCACGGCGCCGCATCGGCGAACGCCGGCGCGAGACGCGCAACCAGGTAGATACCGGCTTTGACCATAGCCGCGGCGTGCAGATAGCCGGACACCGGAGTCGGTGCGGCCATCGCTCCGGGCAGCCAGAAGTGCAGCGGGACGACCGCGGACTTCGACAGCGCACCGATGAGAACCAGCACCAGACCGACCCCGGCGAGCCAGCCGTGCGGGGCGGCCTCGATCACCGCGGACAGGTTGTAGCTGCCGGCCAGCTGCCCGAGGATGATGATGCCGACGAGCATCGCGAGACCACCCGCGGTCGTCACCAGCAGGGCCTGCGTCGCTGCGCGCCGGCTCGACGCGCGTTCCGCGTAGTGCCCGACGAGCAGGAACGACAGGACCGTGGTCAGTTCCCAGAAGGTGTAGAGGACCAGCATGTTGTCGCTGGTGACGAGCCCGAACATGGCGCCGGCGAAGGCCACCATCTCGGCGGCGAAGATCCCGAGGCGGGGTTCGTCGTCGGTGAAGTAGCGGGCGCAGTACAGCAGGATCAGCGCGCCGATACCCAGGACCAGCACCGACATGATCGAGGCGAGCGCGTCGAACCGCATGTCGATGTTCATCGACACCGTCGTGGCCCAGGTGATGTGCAGGGTCTGTTCGGTTCCCCAGTTCGCGATCACCCAGCCGAGACCGGCGAGCGGAACCAGGGACAACGGTATGAAGGCGTTTCTCCCCATGACTCTGACCAGGGGCGGCGCAACTAGTGCGGCCACCGCGTGGGCGAAGAGTATGGCGAGCAAAAGGCACTCCGTCGGGGTCGGGCCTGGCGGCGTGTAACCGGAAATGCGAGTGTGCGCGGAAGCACACGGTCGCATTGTGCGCGCGGCATACCGCCGAAACTAGGGACGCCCCGAACCGCATGCCGTTCGCCAAAAGGGCAAATCGGATTGGTTCACATCCTAACGGGAAACTTCGCATCGTTGCGAACCGGAGGGTCCGCCCGCCACTCACGGCGGTGGTCCGTAGGGTGCCGGACATGCCCGACGCATCCGCCCGCCCCCTCATCCGCACGGCCGCGCTCGCTCTCGTCCGCGACCGCCGGTTGTTGCAGACCCGATCGGCCGGGGCGACGGTGTTCTACATGGCGGGCGGCAAGCTGGAACCAGGCGAGAACGCCGAGCAGGCGCTGCACCGGGAGATCCGGGAGGAGCTCGGCGTCGGACTGCGCGACGTCACCGAGGTCAGGGTCTTCGAGACCGTCGCGTACGGCCATCCGGCCGGCACCCGACTGCACATGACGTGCTTCCGCGCCGATCCGATCGGCGATCCCTGTCCGGCCGGGGAGATCGCCGAGCTCGGCTGGTTCACCGTCGCCGAATACGCCGCCCAGCCGGAGGTCGCGCCGGGTTCGATGCTCGTGTTCGAGCACCTGCACTCGCTCGGCCTCGTGGACTGAGGCCGGTGGGCTGCCCCCCCGGATGCAGCTCACCCGGTGCAGCTCACCGCACCTGCCACGCGCACACCGCCCCGGTCACCACCAGAGCGCCGACGATCAGCTTCGGATCCGCCGGGATCGACCACACCGCTCCGACGACGGGTAGTGCCGCGAACGGCAACGACAACCCGAGTGCGGCGACGGGCGCCGACCCGGGCAGCGCCGACCCGAGCGCCAGGCCCGTGCCCGCCGCGATCAGCGCCACCCGCACCAGCAGGGGCCAGCCGTCGGCGGCGAGATCCGGCCACAGCGCCGCGACCGCGGTCGTCACGAGCGCGACCGCCAGACCCAGCTCGGGCCGCGGCATGCGCGGTGCCGCGCGCAGCCCGAGAACAACCGCGACGATCGCGACCGCCGGAGCCCATCCCGACACGTCCGGCCCGCCGAGCGCGACGACGAGCGGGTAGGCGGTGACGATCGCGCCCGTGACCGCCATCGGGAAGGCACCGTCGCCGGGCGGCAGGAACCGTGCCGCGACCTCGGCGCCGATGACCAGGAGCAGCAGCGCGCCCCCGGTGAACAGCCACATCCGCACGGTCGACGACGCAGCCTCGGCGTCGACCCGGTCGGCGAGCAGGCGGTATCCGACGGACAGAGCCAGCGCCGCACCGACCGCGACCGTCCACATCCGCGGATCGGCCCGCTGCACCCGCATGCCGGGCTGCGCGACGAGCGCCGCGGCCACGACCGTGACCAGCGCGATCGCGAGCAGCCACTGCGGCACCGTCCAGCGCAGTGACTCGAACGGTCGCCCGTTCCCGGCCGCTGCCGCCGCGAGAAACGCGGACCAGCCACCGGCGACGACCGCCCATTGCCCGCCGACGCGCCCCCAGGTCGCGGCGACCGCCGCGCCGAGCAGGATGCCCGCGGTCGCCGCGACCACGATCTGCAGTGCGGATCGGGTGTCCGCGGCGGCGTCGGACGGTGCGATGTAGCGAATGGAGCCCAGCACCAGCACGCAGCCGGTGGCGATCGCCCACCCGGTGCGCCGCGACCCCGAATGTTGCAGACCCGCCACCGCGACCACCGCGAGTACCGCCGCGACGATCGGGGTGCTGTCGTGGTGGACGGGCGCGACCGTCACGGCACCGTCGACGATCAGGACGACCCCGGCGAGAGCCGTGGCGCACAGGCCTGCCAGTGCCGCGAGCGGGGCGTCGACGCGGGCCGCGGTGAGCGTGGCCATCAGCGGTTCTCCGCGTACGCGCGCAGGTGCTCGACCTGCGCGGGATCCAGCGACGGCCGCACCGCGGTACGCGCGGTCGCGACATCCTCGGCGGTGACGACCGCAGCGTCGACGTTTCTGCGCATCGCGGCGAGCGCGGCCTCCCGCAGCAGTGCCGCGCAGTCCGCCGCCGAGTAACCGTCCAGGTCCTCGGCGAGCGCCTCGAGGTCGACGTCGTCGGCGAGCGGGACGGACTTGCCCGCCGTCTTCAGGATGTCGACGCGGGCCTCGGCGTCCGGCGGCGGCACGAACACGAGGCGTTCCAGCCGACCGGGCCGCAGCAGCGCCGGATCGATGAGATCGGGTCGGTTCGTCGCACCGAGCACCACGACGTCACGCAGCGGTTCGACGCCGTCGAGTTCGGTGAGCAGGGCCGCGACCACCCGATCGCCCACCCCCGAATCCGAACTCTGACCGCGCCGGGGGGCGAGCGCGTCGACCTCGTCGAGGAAGATCAGCGACGGCGCCGAATCGCGGGCCCGGGCGAACAGTTCACGTACGGCCTTCTCGGAGGCACCGACCCACTTGTCCATCAGTTCGGCGCCCTTGACCGCGTGCACGCTCAGATGTCCGGTGCTCGCCAGCGCACGGACCAGGAACGTCTTTCCGCAGCCCGGCGGCCCGTACAGCAGCACGCCGCGCGGCGGATCGACGCCGAGCCGCGCGAACGAATCGGGATGCTGCAGCGGCCACAGCACGGCTTCGGTCAGGGCCTGCTTGGTCTCGACCATGTCGCCGACGTCGTCCAGGGTCACGCTGCCGATCGCGAGTTCCTCGGTACCCGAGCGGGAGAGGGGACGGATCACCTCGAGCGCGCCGAGCAGGTCGTCGTGCAGCAGCACCGGATCCGCGTCGTCGCGGCTCGCCCGGGACGCCGCCCGCAGCGCCGCCTCCCGGCAGAGTGCGGCGAGGTCGGCGGCGACGAACCCGGGGGCGCGCGCGGCGATCGCGTCGAGCTTGAGCCCCTCGGACGGCACGGTGCGCAGCAGCACTTCGAGCAGCGCCCGGCGGGTCGCGCCGTCGGGCAGCGGCAGGTTGAGTTCGCGGTCGCAGATCTCGGGGGAACGCAGCCGCGAATCGACCGCGTCGGGGTGGGCGGTCGTCGTGATCAGCGCGACGCCGGGAGTGTCGACGACACGGCGCAGCACGTCGAGGATCAGCGTCGACACCGGTTCCGCGGGGTCGGGGAGCAACGTGTCGATGTCGGTGATCAGCAGCACGCCGCCGCCGGCCACGGCGTCGGCGGCGGCACTCACGCGACGGAGCCGTTCGTCGGCGGCGAGCGCACCGATCCCGGGGCCGTCGACCTCCACGACCTTCCGGTCGGCCAGGACCGCGCGGGCCAGCGTGGCCTTGCCGACTCCGGCGGGACCGGTGACGAGCACTCCCAGGTGCGGGGACGCACCGAGGGTGCGCAGCAGCTCGGGTTCGTCGAGGGCCAGTTTCAGCCATTCGGTGAGCCGCGCGACCTGGGCCTGCACACCGACCAGGTCTTCCGGCGGCGGTGCGGCAGCGCGTTCCGGTTCGGTGAATCCTGCGTCGGTACCCGCGAGCACGGGTGCGCTCGGCGCGGCTGTCCGGGGGTGACCGCCCCACGTCACCGCGGTGTTCGGTTGCACGCTGACCGGTCCGGCCGGGTCCACGGCGGCCACCGTCAGCAGTTCCGAGGTCCAGGCGACGCCGAACGTGCGCGACAGGGTGCGTGTGGTGTCGGCGCTGCTCGTCCCGGGACCGAGGTCGCGGGGAAGCAGTGATACGGCGTCACCGACGGTGACGACCTTCCCGAGCAGCGCCTGGCGCAGCGTCGTGTCGCTGATGGAGTGGGTGGCCAGCGACGACCCCGTGACGGACACGGACCGGGCGCCGTACACGGTGGCGGGTGCGACGACGACGGTGGCGTTCTCCCGCAGGCCCGTGTTCGACAGGGTGACGTCGTCGAGCAGGATCGTGCCGGTGGGGGTGCCGGCGGGGGCCAGTCCGGCGACGGCCGCGGTCCGGCGGGAGCCGACCAGTGCGATCGCATCCCATTCGCGCAGGCCGAGCGCGGTCAGCGCTTCCGGGTGCAGGCGGACGACGCCGCGGCGTGCATCCGCCGCGGAGGTGTTGAGCCGGACGGTCAGCGCGAGTTCAGCGGTGGTCACCCGCCGAGCCTAGAACGTACTCACCGTCCGCGCGGGCGACGCAGCCCGAGGCGCGCCGAGGAACGATCCGCGGGTGCCGCGGTGCGGCGGATCACGACGCGGCGGGGACGCAGCGCGCGGTGCTCGGCCCGGATCGCGCGACGTTCGGACGGCTTGATGTCCCAGGTTTCCGGGCGCGCGGCGACCCACCGCTTGGAGCGGACCGCGAACGGGATGTGCGCGAGATACACGGCGACGAGCACGAGCATCAGGACGAACGGGTAGGTCACGAGTGCGGCCGCGGCGAGCGCGACGAGGACCAGCAGGACCACGGCCAGGCGCGGCGGCACGGACACCGATTTCATGGCGAGGGTCGGGATCGTGCTGACGACGAGCGCTGCGGTGATGAGGGTCCAGGCCGCGACCACGGGATAGGAGGTCCACCAGCCGTCGCCCCACTGGATGTACGCGGCGATGGGGGAGAGCACGATGAGCGCACCCGCGGGGGCCGGCACGCCGACGAAGTATTCGCGGGCGTACGCGGGAATGCTGTCGTCCTCGAGCAGGGTGTTGAACCGCGCCAGGCGCAGCACCATGCTCACCGCGTACAGCAGCGTGATGATCCAGCCGAACGCGCTGCCGTCGAGCAACGTCGCATACAGCACGAGGGCGGGGGCGACGCCGAACGAGATCGCGTCGGACAACGAGTCGAGTTCTGCGCCGATCTTGCTGGTGGCGTCGAGCAGCCGCGCGATGCGCCCGTCGAGCGAGTCCAGGACCGCGGCGGCGCCGATCATGCCGAGCGCGGTGCCGAGCTCGCCGTCGAGCGCGAACTTCACCGCGGACAGACCCGCCGACAGCGCCAGGATCGTGATGACGCTGGGCAGCAGGCGTACCGCCTGGGGTCGGCCGCGGCGCTTGCGTTCCGGTTCGGGGGTGGTCAGCGGGGGGTTCACGGGAGCTGAGCGATGACGGTTTCGGCACCGATGGTGCGCTGCCCGCGCTCGACGAGCAGGGTTGTTCCGGCCGGCAGGTAGGTGTCGACGCGGGAGCCGAAGCGGATCAGGCCGTAGGTGTCGCCGATCGGCAGCGTGTCGCCGACACCGGCGTCGCACACGATCCGGCGGGCGAGCAGGCCTGCGATCTGGACGACGGCGACCTGGTGACCGTCGCGGGTCTCGAGGAGCATGCTGTTGCGCTCGTTCACCTCGCTCGCGTCCGCGAGATCGGCGGACAGGAACTTGCCCGGCTGGTGCACGACCTTGCGGACGGTGCCGCCGACGGGGCTGCGCTGCACGTGCACGTCGAGGACCGACAGGAAGATGCTCACGCGCGGCAGCGGTTCGTTGCCCAGTCCGAGTTCGGCCGGGGGTACCGCGGTGTCGACGAGCGCGACCTCGCCGTCGGCGGGGGCCACGACGACCCCGACCCGGTTCGGCGGAACCCGGTGCGGATGACGGAAGAACGTTGCGGTCGCCGCGGCGGACGCGAGACCGGCGCGGCGCACCCACTTGCGGTTGCGGCCGAGTGCGGCCACCGCGAGCGGGGCCGCGACGAACGGCAGGCCGGCGGGGTGGAGCGGCGGAACCGCCTTACGAACCAGATCGGCGATGTGGGCGACACCGCTCGTGGGTGGCATTCCGGCGGGTGTGGGCTTTCGGGCCACGGCTCCTCTTACTGTCGCGTTGCGATGTGAGCCGCGGACCGACGGGCCCGCGGGCTACCACAGCGTACGCGAGCAGCGTTACACGGTGACGGGCGTGGCCTCCACCACGTGCTTCAGTCGGGTGAGCGTGGCGTTCATCCCGACGATCATCTCGTCGTCGAACGATTCGGTGCCGCCCATCGCGAGGTTGATCAGAGTCCGCGAGATCTTGGTCGTGCCGGTGGGCGCTTCGCGCCGCTGCACGACGCGGGTGCCGGTTTCGGTGGGTTCGAGGACGAACGACCAGATCGTGCGGTTCTCGTTGACGCGGAAACGGAGTTCACGGCCGGGCTCGAAGGTGAGGATCTTGGACGTGGTGGGCCAGACGAGCGCGCCCCTGCGGTTGATGTTGATCGTGCTGGTGCCGACACCGACCGGACCGCCGAGCACCTTCATCCCGCGGCACTGCGGGCTGAACTCCTTCATCCGCGGGAGGTCGGCGAGAACCGCCCACACCTGCTGCGGGCTCGCGGAGATGTCGATCGTGGCTTCGAGGGTTCTGGACACGTCACTCCCGGTATATAAGCGGTACTTAGGGTTACGGGCAGTTACCGACCGTATCGTACGCAGACCTGCACCGGAAGGGCAGTGGTCGATTTGCCTGGTTCTGCGTCTCCCATTCTCCGGGAATTCGATGTGCTCGGTACATGCAGTCCGTATGCTGAGCGCGTCACGAAGTGGGACGATCGGAGGGGTGGGGCGCGGGGGCGCCCGCAGGGGTCGGAATCCTGCAACGGTGGTCCGAATCCGTTGCAGCGCATTCAATCACGTATTTCGGCAGCATCGAGCGGTCCCCGCAGCACGGGTGGTCCGTGGACCGGTGCTGTCTGCAATCTCAGGAGGACCACGTGTCTTTGCGTCGTTCGTCGCTCGTACTCGCCGTCGTCGGAGTGTTACTCATCGCAGCCGCAGGGCTGATCCGATTCGTCCTCGTCCCGTCGATGACGAAGATGCCCACCGAACTCGACGGCCGGTCGACCTACACGGGCAGCCTGCAGTCGTTCGACCCCAGCAAGTTCGCCCTCGGGGACGGCGCCGAGTTCACCGTGACGCGGCACGTGGAGGTCGACCACGTGGACGGGGACGTCGCGGTCATCACGAGCGTCGCCGAAACCCATCGACCCACAGGGGATTCCACGTCGGCCCACACCTACGCGCTCAGCCGGGTCGACTACTCCCAGCAGCCGGCACCCGAGGGTTTCGAGGTGGAGGACCAGAAGGGCGCCATGGTCTTCTCCCTGCCGATGAACCCCTCGCCGGACGGCAACGCGCTGTACGACACCGTTACTCGCGAACCCATTCCGCTCGAGCACGTCGGAGACTCGGTCCTCGAGGGTCGCGAGGTCTTCGACCTGCGGGGCCACCTCACAGCGCCGATCGCCGACCCCGCGGTGCTCGCTCCGGCGCAGGCCGGGATCGCCGCGATGGCCGGCGTGGGTGACGGATCGGTCCTTCCCAAGCAGATCCTCCAGGTTCTCGCCGGTGTCCTGCCGCCCGAGAAGGCGCAGCCGATCACCGCGGCGCTGGCGGCCCAGCCCGATCTCGTGCCTGTCGTGCTGACCGCCGACACCATGGTCGATCTGAACATCGACACCCGCTTCGGAAGCACGGTGCGCTCCGTCCAGGATCAGACCACCGTCCTCAACATGAAGGCCGGGGAAGAGCTGATCCCGCTGCTCGACCTGTCCCGCGCCGTCGTGGGCACCGACGACGCATCGGTCGCGGACACGGCCTCGAAGCTGTCCTCGTCGGAGACCATGCTCGACATCGTCTCGAAGTGGCTGCCGCTGCTGCTCACCGTGATCGGTGTCGTGCTGATCGCCGTGGCGTTCCTGCGCCGCCGCCCGGAGCCGGCGTCTCCGTCGGCCGGCGAGGCCGACGACGCGAGCGGCGACGTGCTGGAGTCCACCGGTTCGTGAGCCTTCGCCGAGCGGGAGGTTGTGCGCGAGATTTTCGAGAATTTCGTGCACAACCTCCCGCTCGTGTCTTACACGGGAGCGCCTGCACGACGCAGGGTCTCCCGGACCCGCTCGACGAGGACGCCGGATCGCCGGTAGAGCAGGTCCGCGCCCACCCGGATGACCGTCCAACCCAGTTCCGGGAGCAGGGCATAGCGTTCGATGTCGCTCGTGCGCTGGGCCGGATCGGTCCAGTGGTGGCTGCCGTCGTACTCGACGAGCACCCGCCACTGTTTCCAGCCCAGGTCCGCCCGCGCCACGAAGCGGTCACCGTCGAACACCTCGATCTGTGTTTCCGGGGCGGGCAATCCCGCACGGATCAACAGCAGCCGCGTGTGCGTCTCGGGAGGCGACGCGGCGCCCCCGTCGACGAGGGCGAGTATCCGATCCAGGCCGCCGACGCCCCGGTCACCCCGATGTGTCGCCGCGACACCCTGTATATCGCGGACCTTCAATCCGGTTGCGTTGCACAGCGCGTCGAGCATCTCGATGCACGCGACGGTGGGGCGGTGGCGCCGTGCCAGGTCGTAGCCCGTCTGCGCCGGTGATGTCACGGTCATCCCGTCGACCGCGCACGTCTCCACGTCCCGTGCGGTACGAACCACGATGCCGGGCACCGACCGCACATGACCGTCCCTGAGCAGTTCCGCGGGTGCGTGTGGGTCGATCCACCGCGACCCGTGCATCGCGGCCGCCGACAGTCCTGCCGGGATCCCGCTGCGGTTCGACCAAATCCACGCGGCCTTCGTTCGCAGTCGCGCTGTCGGCGCGATCCCCGGGCGGATGTACACGTCGCGGTGCAGACGTACGAAGTGCCGGTCGAGGCCGTACCGGGTGACGAGTCCAGCCTCGAGGGCCTCCGAACCCCGGAACGGCTCGTCGAAGTCGATCATGATGCCCAGCGTGAGCGACCGCGTCCGGTCGCGAAACCCCGCTGGGCGCACATGTGTACAACTTCGACGTTGTCCACAGGTCTGTGACTGGTGAGAGGGAGGTTGTGCGCGATATTCCCGAGGATTTCGCGCACAACCTCCGTCTCGTCAGGTGCCGGAAGCCGGGGGCTCGATCAGGACCTCCCGGCCACGCAGCGCCTGCGAACAGACACTGCACCGAAGGACCGGATGGAAGTCCTTCCGGCACAACACGTGCCGGAAGAGGATCGCGGGACCCTCGGGTGCCCGGAACCACTGCTGACCCCAGTCGATCATCAGCGCGACGACGGGGAAGAACGCCTCACCCTTGGCGGTGAGGCCGTAGGTCACCCAATCCGGCCGCGTCGGGTTCGGTGACGTCTCGACGACCCCGAGGTCCTCGAGTCTGTGGAGCCGGTCGGCGACCATCGCCGGCGGCGCGCCGGTGCGTTCCGCCAGTTCGCCGAACCGGCGGGCGCCCAGGAACAACGCCCCGATCATTGCGGCCGACCACCGGTTTCCCAGCAGCTCCATCGTGTGCGGCAGCACCTGGGACGGTTGCCGCACCGACGTGGACCGGCGACGGCCGATCGACGCCGGCACGCTGCGCGACCAGTCGGCACTCGGGCCGAGATCCGCCGACACGTCGTGCCGGTCGCAGGGTTCACCGCACGCGCGACAGACCAGAACCGGTGTGAACGTCGCGCCGCAGGCGGCGTGCCGCATCGACGGCAGTACGTCGGCGGACTCGGGCGACCACGTCTGCTCCCATGCCCACATGCTCAGCAGCACGGGCCAGACGGCGAGCCCGCGCGGAGTGAGCGGGTACTCGAAGCGGACGGGATGGTCCGAATAGCGAACCTTGTCGAGCAGGCCGAGTTCGGTCAGCTGGGTGAGGCGTTTCGACAGAACGGAATTCGAGATCGAACCTTGTGCGATCCAGTCGCCGTAGCGCCGGCACCCCGCGACCGCGTGACGCAGGATCCACAGATTCCATTCGTCGCCGAGCACACCGAGGGTGACGGCGATCGCGTTGTCGCCGCCCTCGGCAAGCTCGGTGAACATTCGTTCGGCCACGTCAGCTGACTCTAGTGGTGCCGTTCCTGTGCTCGATCCGGTGCCGGTGCCCCGGCCGCCGTACCGTAGCCGCGTCCGACGAATCGCGTGGTGGCCGCGGCGAACTCGGATTCGAGCCGGTCGACGATAGCCGCGACCGGCTCGACCGACTTGATCGTCTGCAGCCCCTGGCCGGCCGCCCACACATCCTTCCAGCGGGCGGGACCGTCGGATGCCGCATCGTAGGATCGCTCGGCACCGAAAACCAGGTTGTCGGGATCGAATCCGTTGGCGACCAGGCTCGGGCGCAGCCACGACGCGGGAGTCCCGGTGATGCCCGCGCTCACGATCAGATCGTCGGGACCGTGGTCGACGACCATCTGCTTGTATTCCGGCGCGGCCATGCTCTCGGTGGCGGCCAGGAAACGGGTGCCCATGTAGACGAGGTCGGCGCCCGCGGCGACCGCCCCGGCGATACCGGCCCCGTCGGTGACGGCCCCACCGACGGTCACGATCCCGTCGAAGAACTCCCGGACCGCGGAGATGAACGCGAAGGGCGACAGGTGACCGGTGTGACCGCCCGCGCCGGCGGACACGCACGCGAGTCCGTCGACACCTGCCTCTGCGGCCTTGCGGGCGAGTGCGATGTTCACGACGTCCGCGATGACCGTTCCCCCGTACGACTTGACGACGTCGATCACCGGGGCGGGGGAGCCGAGGGCCGTGATCACGATGTCGGGCCGGTGTTCGGCGACGAGCCGCAGGTCGTCGGCGAGACGTGTGTTGGTCCGGTGGGTGACGAGGTTCAGTGCCCACGGCGCCGGCGCGGTGCGGGACGATGCGAGGCGGTCGCGGATGGTGCCCATCCACTCGTCGAGGTCCGCGGTGGTGCGGCAGTTCGGGCTGGGGAAGGATCCCACGATGCCCGCCTCGCAGGCGGCGACCACCAGGTCGGGACCGGAGACGAGGAACATCGGTGCGGCCACGACCGGCAGGCGCAGATTCTCGAAGCGTGTCACCGGGCGGAATGCTGTTGTCATGGTCATCTTTCCGATCGGTCTCGTCCGACGACGAAACTGACTGTGGTGGTCGTGCTTCCACCGAAGTTGAGCATTCCGGCGCGGGCGGCGCCGGGCACCTGGTAGTCGCCTGCCGTCCCGGTGACCTGCTTGTGGCAGTCCAGGAGCATGCGCACACCGGTTGCGCCGACGGGATGCCCGCCGCCGAGCAGGCCGCCGCTCGGATTCATCGGAATGCGTCCGCCGATCTCGAGCTCTCCGGATTCGATTGCGCGCCAGCTCTCGCCGGGCTTCGTGATGCCGAAATGGTCGATCGCCATGTATTCGCTGGTGCTGAAGCAGTCGTGGGTCTCGATGAGGTCGAGGTCGTCGACCCCGCTGATGCCGGCGCGCGTGAAGGCATCCCCGATCGCGGCGGACACGTGGGGGAACATCAGCGGCTCGTCGGCGCTGCGGGCGAGCTTCTCCTCGAGCAGCAGGCCGACGGTGCGGTGGCCCCAGCCGAGGATGCGCGAAAGGTCTTTCCGTTCGGCTGTTTCCGTGTGGGCGCGGCGGTACCGGTCCGATATCAGGAGGACCGCGGCGCCGCCGTCGGTGAGGGGACCGCAGTCGACCTTGTGCAACCGGCCCTCGACGACCGGGTTGGCGTCGGCGTCGTCGGTGAAGGACGCCGGACCGAACTGCCATCCGCGGGTCTGCGCGTTCGGATTGGAGCGGGCGTTGCGGGTGTTCAGCTCGGCGATGCTCCACAGGTGCCGGGGATCCAGACCGTACCGCTTGTCGTACTCGTCGGCGATGCGGCTGAACATGTAGGGCCACATGAATTTGGCATCCTGACCCTCGTGCCCGATCCAGGCAGCGCCGGACATGTTCTTCGCACCGAGGTCGCCGGGCACATTCTTTTCGAGTTCGACGCCGACGACCAGGGCGCAGTCGTATCGCCCGGATTCGAGATCGGCCATCGCCGCGAGGATCGCCAGGGATCCGGACGCGCAGGCGCCCTCGTGGCGGGTGGCCGGCACTCCCCACAGATCGGGGAGGACCGAGGCCGGCATCGCACCGAGGTGGCCCTGACCCGTGTACACCTGCGCGAACGCGTTTCCGACGTGGACGACGTCGATGTCGGCGATCGGGATGTTCGCGGCGTCGAGTGCACTGCGGGCGACTTCGGCGGTCAGTGCGTCGAGGTCGAGACCCTCCTTGGTGAGGTTTCGGGAGAAGTCGGACTGGTATCCGCCGGCGATCCACACCGGTTCAGGGCTCATGGGTCTCTGCTTTCGGGCTGTGTGAACTGCGATCGTTACTACAACTATAAGAGTTTGCGGGAAATGGGAAGTCCTCTTCCGTCGAGGGGGATTGTCGAGGGCGTCTTGACAATGGCACGTGTCGTTAGTCACTCTCTTAGTTGTAGAACGAAGGCGCGCCCCGAAGCCCACGCCGGGATGCCGCGCCAGCCCGATGCGAAAGGTGAAGGCCATCATGGATATCGAGATCGTCGGCCGACTGCTGTCGACCCTTCCCGAGGACGACGATCACCCCTACCGCACGGGCCCGTGGCGGCCGCAGACCACCGAATGGAAGGCCGACGATCTCGAGGTCGTCGAGGGGCAGGTCCCCACGGACCTGGACGGTGTGTACCTGCGCAACACCGAGAATCCGCTCCATCCGGCGGTGCAGAGATACCACCCGTTCGACGGCGACGGCATGATCCACGTCGTGGGTTTCCGGGACGGGAAGGCGTTCTACCGCAACCGTTTCGTGCGCACGGACGGCCTTCTCGCCGAGAACGAAGCGGGCCGTGCCCTGTGGGCGGGCGCCTCGGAAATGCCCGAGTGGGCCGAACGTGAGGACGGCTGGGGCGCGCGGCGGAGGATGAAGGACGCGTCGAGCACCGACGTCGTCGTCCATCGCGGGCGTGCGCTGACGAGCTTCTGGCAGTGCGGCGATCTGTACCGCCTCGATCCGTACTCGGCACGCACCCTGGGCAAGGAGGACTGGAACGGGAGTTTCCCCTACCACTGGGGTGTGTCGGCGCATCCGAAGGTCGACGAAACGACCGGTGAAATGCTGTTCTTCAACTACAGCAAGGAGGCGCCGTACATGAAGTACGGCGTCGTCGACGAGAACAACGACCTCGTGCACTACGTCGACATCCCGCTCCCCGGTCCGCGCCTGCCGCACGACATGGCCTTCACCGAGAACTACGCGATCCTCAACGATCTGCCGTTGTTCTGGGATCCGCGGCTGCTCGAGCGCGGCGTCCACGCACCGAAGTTCCATCGCGACATGCCCGCCCGGTTCGCGGTCATCCCCCGTCGCGGGCAGACGTCGGACATCAAGTGGTTCGAAGCCGACCCGACCTACGTCCTGCACTTCGCCAACGCCTACGAGGACGGCGACGAAATCGTGCTCGACGGCTTCTACCAGGGCGCCCCCGAACCCTCGCCCGAAGGACTCACGGAGCAGCAGCGGGCATTCCGGTTCCTCGCACTGGACTACCTGCAGACCCGGCTGCACCGCTGGCGTTTCAATCTCGTCACCGGAGCGGTGAAGGAAGAGCCCCTCACCGACACGATCACCGAGTTCGGCATGATCAACAACACGCTCGGCGGACGCGAGCACCGCTACGTCTACGCGGCGACGGGTGTGCCGGGACGGTTCCTGTTCAACGGCCTGGTCAAGCACGACGTGCGCACCGGCGCCGAGGAGAGCTGTTCGTTCGGTGACGGCGTGTACGGCAGCGAGACGTCGATGGCTCCGCGGGTGGGCAGCACATCCGAGGACGACGGATACCTCGTCACGCTCACCACCGATATGAACGACGACGCCTCCTACTGTCTGGTGTTCGACGCGGCGGCAGTCGGAGACGGACCGGTCTGCAAACTGCGCCTGCCCGAACGGATTTCGAGCGGAACCCATTCCACGTGGGCGGCGGGCGAAGAACTCCGGCGCTGGCGCGCCGCCGACGACCCGGCGCAGGCGATCGGGCTGTAGGCACCGCGGATCCGTTCTCCCCGTAACCCCAGTTCGCACAGTCGAGAAGGAAAGGTGGCCCATGGCCCAGCCACACCGAGGCCTGCATCCGAAAGACCGCGTCGAGGACTACGTCCGGCGCGGATGGTGGACGGATCACACGCTCGACCGGGTGTTCCGCGAGCAGGTGAGCGCGCGCGGTGACGCCACCGCGATCGTCGACCCGGCCAACCGGGCCGACCTCGTCGGATCGCAGCCCCGGCGCCTCACGTGGAACGAACTCGAATCCGAGGTCGTCCACCTCGCGGCGCAGCTGCTCGACCACGGAATCCGTCGCGGCGATGTCGTCGGAGTGCAACTGCCCAATTCCATCGAACTGGTCGAGGTGTACCTCGCCGCGTGGTCTATCGGTGCCATCGTGTCGCCGCTGGCGATGCAGTATCGCGAACACGAGATCGTGACGATGTCGAACAAGGGCGGCTTCGCGACCCTGCTGACCGTGGAGAAGTTCGGCGACCGGCCGACCGCCGCGGAAGTCGTCGCGGTGCGGCACACGATTCCGTCCCTGCGGTCTGTCCTGACGATCGGTGCGGCGGAGGAGAATTCGGGAACGGCCGACGCGCACATCGTCCCGGGTCCGGCGTCGGACACCGACAGAGGGCGGGTCGAAGCGCTGCGTACCGCGGACCCGAACGATCCCAACGACTGCGTCACGATCTGCTGGACCTCCGGCACCGAGGGCGAACCGAAGGGGGTGCAGCGGACCCACTACGACTGGCTCGCCTTCTCGATCGCGACGATCGACGCACCCCGCGTGACGGGCGACGACGTGCTGCTCAACCCGTTCCCCATGATCAACATGGCAGGCATCAACGGCATGTTGCTGCCGTGGCTCGTCATGGGGGCGAGGCTCGTGCAACACCATCCCTTCGACGCGCCCACCTTCTTCCGGCAGATCGCGGTCGAGCGCGTGACCTACACGATCGCGCCGCCGGCGCTGATGTGGATGCTCCTGAACAACGAGGACCTGCTCGCGAAGATCGACCTGTCCAGCCTGACTCGGATCGGCTCGGGTTCGGCGCCGCTGCAACCGGCGATGGTGCGCGGGTGGCAGGAACGCTTCGGGCTCAGCGTCATCAACTTCTTCGGCTCCAACGAGGGTGTGTCGCTGCTGTCGAGTCCCGAGGACTTCCCCGACCCCGACATCCGAGCGCAGTTCTTCCCCCGCTACGGAGCCGACGGCATCCGGTGGTCGTCGAGGTTCGCCGAACGCGTCGGCGTCAGGCTCGTCGACCTCGCGACCGGTGAGGAGATCACCGAACCGGGCCGGCCCGGCGAACTCCGGATCGCGGGTCCCGCCGTCTTCCCCGGATACATCGGGGGAGTGGACCTCCCCAGTCCGTTCGACGACGACGGATACCTGAAGACCGGCGACATCTTCGAGATCGCCGGCGACCGGAACCAGTATCTGCGCTA
This sequence comes from Rhodococcus sp. NPDC003383, assembly GCF_053589115.1. NCBI lineage: Bacteria > Bacillati > Actinomycetota > Actinomycetes > Mycobacteriales > Nocardiaceae > Rhodococcus > Rhodococcus sp. NPDC003383. The sequence goes on from NZ_JBSFRG010000002.1 coordinate 106,974, forward strand.
CGTCGACCGCAGCAAGGACCTGATCATCCGCGGCGGCATGAACATCGCGCCGGTCGAACTCGAGGGCATCATCGCCGAGCACCCGGCGGTGGCGGAGGTCGCCATCGTCGGTGATCCCGACACCGTGCTCGGCGAGAAGGTGGCCGCGGTCGTCGTGTGCCGTGCCGGCGCATCGCTGACCCTCGACGAACTGGTGGCGTTCCTGAAGGAACGGAAGATCGCCTCGTTCAAGCTTCCCGAGCGTCTCGAGGTCCGCGAGGTGCTTCCCCGCAACGCCGTCGGCAAGCTCCTCAAGCGTGAACTGCGGCGGACACCCACGTCCGTCGACTGAGTCCCGCACCATCCCTCTGTTCCCGAAGTGGAGATCTCTTGTCCCAGTTCAGCTCGGACGTCTTCGTCTACGACGCGGTCCGGACACCCAAGGGTCGCGTCCGGCGCGGCGGCGGAACCCTGGCCGACGTGCCCGCATACGAACTTCTCGCGACGCTGCTGCGCGCCCTGCAGGCGAGGGGACTCGACGCCGAGCGGGTCGACGACATCGTCATCGGCACCAGCACGGCCGCCGGTGACCAGGGCGGCGACGTCGCCCGCGCCGCGGCCCTGTGGGCGCAGTGGCCCGACACCGTTCCGGGTGGGGTGGTGTCGCGGCTGTGCTGCTCCGGGCTCGACGCGATCGGCACCGCCGCAGCGAAGGTCGCGTCCGGAATGCACGACGTCGTCGTCGCGGGCGGGGTGGAGTCCATGTCGCGGGTGCCGATGCTGACCGACAAACCTGCGTTCGCCTACGAGGGTCCGTTGCAGGACGTCACCGGGTACGTGACCATCGGTGTCGCGGCGGACCTTACCGCGGCCGACGCGGGCTTCACCCGCGAGGATCTCGACAGCTACGCGGTGACGTCGCATCGGCGTTCCGCCGCCTCCACGACATCCGCGTCGATCGTCCCGATCACGTCCGGCGACACCGTCGTGCTGGACCGGGACGAAGGAGCCCGCGCCGACGCAACCCTCGACGGATTCGCTGCTCTCGGAACGTTGTTCGGGGAGGATCCGTCCTGGGAGCGCGTCGCGCGGCAACTACCCGATTCGCTCCGGCCCACCGGCGGCCTGCACACGCTGGGGACCGCGCCGCAACTCGCCGACGGGGCGTCGGCCCTCGTACTCGGGTCCGGGCGCTCCCGGGAGGTCGCGGGGTCGGACCCGATCGGGCGGATCGTCGCGGTCACCCAGACGGCGGTGCGCTCGCCACGACTGACCGCGGGCATGACCGCGGCCCGCGCCGCATTGGATCGTGCCGGGATCACGGCCGCGAACCTCGACGTCGTCGAGGCCAACGAATCGTTCGCAGTGTCGCCGCTGCTGGTCGGCCGGGAACTCGGCATCGACCCCGCCCGCGTCAATCCGAACGGCGGCGCCGTCGCCACGGGACATCCGCTGGGCGCGAGCGGCGGCATGCTGCTCGTCAACGCCCTGGACGAGCTGGCTCGTACCGACGGGGAGTTCGCTCTGCTGGTGATTCCCGGTGGTCTCGGACTCGGGGCGGCGGTCGTCGTGCAGCGGGTGTGAGGGGAGCGGACCGGATCAGCGGGTGAGCCGGAGGAACGCGCCGAGTTCGGCCAGTCCCTCCGGCGTGCTCGGCAGATACCGGGTCAGGGCGGGGGAGAGCACGACGACCGCATGCCACTTCCCGCGTGAGAGCGCGACGTTGAGCCGGTTGCGGGACAACAGGAACGACATTCCGCGCGGGACGTCCTCGTGCGCCGATGCGGTCATCGACACGAACACCACGGCTGCCTGGCGCCCCTGGAACCGGTCGACCGTTCCCACGTCGACCCGGTCCAGACCCGCCGCGGCCAGCCGCTCGCGGATCGCGATCACCTGCGCGTTGTACGGCGCGACCACGAGGACGTCGCCCTGGTCGAGCGGGCGGGTGCCGTCGAACGAGTTCGGGTCGCGCCACGGGGTTCCCAGCAGTTCCAGGATGCGCCGGGTGATCTCGTCGGCTTCCTCCACCGATTCGGTCGAGTTGCCGTGATGCTCGACCAGGACGGTGCTCACGCCGGGCGGTACCCCGTCGAGCGACCGTGCGGCCGTGACGTTCTCCTGCGAGAGCAGACGACCCTCGTACGACAGGTCCGACACCCGCGCGCACAGCGCCGGATGCATACGCCACGTGCGGGACAGGAAGTAGCCGCGGTCTGCGGGTAGGGCGCCGTGCCCCTCGGCGAGCCACCCGAGTGCCGAGGTGTCCGCCGGTTCGGGATGGGTGCCCTGGCTGACCTGGGGGAGTTGCTGAGGGTCGCCCAGCAGCAACAGCTTTCGCGCGGCCTGGGCGACCGCGACCGTGTTCGCGAGACAGAACTGCCCGGCCTCGTCGATCACGAGCAGGTCGAGACCGCCGGGCTCGAAGCACGACAGGTTCGTGAAATCCCATGCCGTTCCGCCGACGACGCAGCCGCCGACGGCGTGGTCGAGGAACCCGGCCATTGCCTTGGCGTCGGCGAACGCGGTCCAGGCCGGGTCGGTCTTCCTCGGTTTGGCCTTCGCGACGGCATCACCCGGGACACCGGCGTCGATGATCCCGTCGAGCATGTTCTCGATGACCGAATGTGATTGCGCGACAACACCGATCCGCCAACCGTGCCGGAGCGCGAGGGTGGCGACGACGCGAGCGCCTGTGTAGGTCTTTCCGGTGCCGGGTGGTCCCTGCACCGCGACGTACGACTCGTCGAGGTCGAGCAGTGCGGCGGTGATCGCGGCGGCGTGGTCGCCGTCGACCACCGGGGGCAGGCCGGCATTCGACCGGGTGCGCGGCGGGATCCGGCGCAGCACGTCGACCGCCGCCGTGACCGGCGGGTGCGGCAGCGTTCCGCACATCTCGTCGGCGGCCGCGACGATCGCAGTTTCGATGCTCGTCGTCCGGATCGGCGGCCCGGGCGTGATCGCCATCGGCAGCTGCGAGTACTCGTCGCAATCCGTGGGCAGCGTCTCCTCCACGACCAGCACGTCGTGGAAACGGTCGTCCGTTGTGCGGGTGACGACCGTACCGGTGCTCCAGCCGCGGGTCCCGGGACCCCCGTCGAGTAGTCCGTCCGGCACGGGCATGTCGTAGAGCAGGTACACCGTGGTCCCCGGTCCGACGGTGCTGCCGGTACCGAATTCGCCGACGAACCGGATGTTGCGGCGCAGTTTCCGCTGCCGCGGTGTGGCCTTGTGCCAGTCGTCGAGGAGCGTCACCGACGCGGCGACCAGCGTGTCGCGGGTGTCCGACCATTCGTCGGCGGGATCGGACAGCCGGTCGAAGTGCGCCCACCAGAACGGTTTCCGCTCGCGGCGGTGGTAGCCGAGCGACGCGGCCATCAGCGCCGCGGCCTGCTGTTCGGCGGTGCGGTCCGCATGTGTTGCGGGACCGGCGAACTCGCGCAGGGCAATTTCGAGGGGGTCGGGTTCGGACTCCTCGGCTTCGGTCACCGCGACGGGGTCGGTGGTCGCGACACCGTGTTCGTCGGCGCGCGCGAGCAGCCAGTCCCGCAGCAGCATCGTCGAGACGCAGTCGTCCTTGTTGTATGCGGCGATGCCCGCGAGCACTTTCGCGGCGGCCTCGTCGTCGCCGGCGTCCCGGTGGTCGCAGTAGTCGGCGTACGCGACGACGGAGGTGGCCGCGTCGGTGACGTCGCCGTCGCGCTTCGTCGTGTACAGCGGTTCGAGTTTCTTGATGCTGTACGACGGCGCACCGATCCGCAGCGACGCCCGCACCACCGGGTAGAGGTCGACGAGAACACCCCCGCGCAGAAGGTCGTCGACGATCTCCTCGCCGACCCCGTGTCTCCCGGCGAGCCGCAGCAGCGCCGACTTCTCGTAGGCCGCGTAGTGGTAGACGTGCATGTTCGGGTACTGCCGCCGCCGGTCCGTCAGGTAGTCGAGGAATTCGGTGAACGCGCGTCGTTCCTCGGCTCGATCGTGGGCCCAGAACGGCCGGAACACCGGGTCCTGCGCGGTCCCTTCGACGACGCCGAACAGGTACTCGAGTCCCCAGTCCGAGCTGTCGTCCCTGCACCACAGTGGATCCCCTTCGAAATCGAAGAAGATGTCCCCGGCATCCGGTTTCGGCAGGGCGCCGAGGCTGTTCGGGGCGAAGACCTCCACGTAGGCCGAGCCCGTGCGCTCCTGCTCCAGTTGGGCGAGGGCCTGCGCGCGCAGCGACGCATAGGTGCGTGCAGCGATACCCGGGACCGGGTCCTCGCGGGCGGCGAGGTCGTCGACGGTGGTGATCCCTCCGGCGATGAGGCGGGCCCGCTGCGTCGCCCGCATCCCGGCGACGAGCAGCAGATCCCGGCTCGACGTCACCTCCGGCTCACACGCCGGGCAGCGCCCGCACGCGGTGTGCCCGGTACTGCCCCAGACCACCGGTGCACCCGCGCGGTGGTGGTCGTCGAGGAGTTCTTGCAGGTGGGCGCGGTGCAGCGCGAACACCGGAACGATGTCCGCGACCGGATGTGCCGAGTCGGTTCCGTCGCCCAGCAGCAGATGCGCGTGGGACGACACCGGGACACCCACGGCGGCGAGTGCATCCGCGTACGCCGCCACCTGCAGCAGCGCCGGAATCTTCGTGTGCCGCGACAGTTTCGTGTCGTAGACCGCGTAGGTGTCGCCGTCGCGGACCAGGAAGTCGCAGAAGCCGACGAACCGGCCGTCGAAGACGGTGCCCTGGTAGACGACGTCGACTCCGGCGCGGAGGGCGTCGAGTGTCGCGGCGGCCGCTGCCGCGTAGCCGTCGGTGGTGTGTTCCGGGCGCGACATGATCGCGACCCCGGCACCGAATCGTTCCTGGAAGTCCCGCAGCGTCCGTTGCTCGTGCGCATCGCCGAGCGCGAAGGCCCGCTCGAGCATCGGGTCGGGGACCGTGTCGGTCTGCGCACCCCGCCCCAGCGCCGCATCGAGCGTCCGCAGCAGCGAGAACTCGCAGGTCGCGGCGTGGGCGAGGTCGCCGGCGCTGTACACCAGCGTGTCGTCGAGCAGGAACATCAGCGAGTTCCGGGCTGCTGAGTTCCGGGGTACAGCGGTCGCATGAGTCGACTATCTCAGATGCACTGGCTTCCCGTAGCCACCCGTGCTCGTGCGTGTTTCTGGTAGCCGCAGCTACCGAAAGCGCGCACGAGACCGGGGGCCGCTCCGCCCTCGACGCCGAGCAGGGTGCGGCCCACCAGGACCAGTGCCCAGGGGCCGATCACCCACACCGGCCACGGGTAGATCAGTGCGCCGACTGCGAGCGAGACGACGGCCCAGATCGCGAGGTTCAGAACACCGACGGCGAGCCACGCCGACCATTCGATGCGCTGGTGCAGCGGAAGCCCGCGCACGTAGTCCCGCAGCGGACGCCGGGGCGGGGCCGGGGGCGTCGGGGCGGGAAGGTCGGCGAGAACCTGCCGGGCCTGGTCCTCGGTGACGGCCCGGTAGACCTGCGTGACGCGGTCGTCGAACTCGGTCAGGGTCAGGCGGCCCGCGCCGACATGGGTGCCGAGGATCTGGACGAGCCGTTCGCGGTCGGCGTCGGAGATGCGGAGGCCGGAGATAGGAGTTTCGGGGGCGAGTGCGTCCATCGGGATCCCTCCCAGGATCTTCCATTGTGGAATGTCGCGTAATTCAGCATGCGATATGCCACAGTGGAATGTCAACCCCTCGGCGGAAGGAACCCGCGATGACAGCCCGCCCCCTCAACGCGACCGCGGCGTCGCTGCTCGGATTCCTGCACGAGGGCCCGAAGACCGGATGGGACCTGGTCGCGACCGCGCAGGACCGCATCGGCAAGTTCTGGTCCCTGACGACCAGCCAGGTGTACCGGGAACTCGCGGCGATGGAGACCGCGGGCTTGATCGTGGCCGGGGAGAAGGGCCCGCGCGACCGCAAGCCCTACTCCCTCACCGACGCCGGCCGTCGCGCCTTCGCGGACTGGATCGTCCGGGAACCCGGCCCCGAGAACATCCGGTACCCGCTGCTGCTGACCGTCGCCTTCGGTGGCCATCTGCCGCCCGAGCGTCTCGCCGAGATGCTCGCCGCCCACCGCACCGCCCACGAACAACGACTCTCCGAATACGAAGAACTCGCCGCGCTCGACGGAATCGACCCCTACTTCGGAGCGACCCTCGACTTCGGCGTGCTCTACGAACGCGCAGTGCTCGACTGGTTCGACCGCGTCGGGGACCGCCTGACCGGCCCGAACCCGAAAGGCGACACCCCGAGCGAGGACGGCGTCCACAATGACCTCGAAGCCCACAACGACCTCGAAAGCGAATCCGGGAGGTAGCAGTGGCCGGTGAGGTCGTCGTCGGAATCGGACCCGTCACCCCCGACGAGGTGGTGCGGGTCGCGCGCGGCGACGCGTCGGTCCGGTTGTCCGACGAGGCGCTCACCGCGATCGCCGACGGCCGCGCCCTCGTGGACGCGCTGGCCCGCGGCTCCCGGCCGGTGTACGGCATCTCCACCGGGTTCGGTGCCCTCGCCGTCCGGCACATCCCCGCCGAGGACCGGGCTCGGCTGCAGCGCAGCGTCGTGCGCTCCCATGCCGCGGGCACGGGCCCCGAGGTCGAGCGGGAGGTGGTGCGGGCGATGATGCTGCTGCGCCTGTCCACCCTCGCGACGGGTCGCACCGGCGTCCGCGTCGACACCGCCGTCGCGTACGCGGCCATGCTCGATGCGGGGATCACCCCGATCGTGCCGGAGCACGGCAGTCTCGGCTGTTCCGGCGACCTGGCGCCCCTCGCGCACGTCGCGCTCGCGCTGACCGGGGAGGGCACGGTTCGCGACCGCGCCGGCGTCGCCCTGCCCGCGGTGGAGGCGCTCGCCGAGGCGGGGTGCATGCCGGTCGTTCTCGCCGAGAAGGAAGGCCTGGCGCTGATCAACGGCACCGACGGAATGCTCGGCATGCTCGTGCTCGCGTGCCGCGATCTCGCCGACCTGCTGCGGCTCGCCGACATCGCCGCGGCCATGAGCGTCGAAGCGCTGCTCGGGACCGACCGGGTCTTCGCCGCCGACCTGATCGCGCTGCGTCCGCACCCCGGCCAGGCGACTGCGGCCGCGAACATGGCCCGCCTGCTCGCCGACTCCGGGATCGTCGCCAGCCACCGCACCGACGACTGCCCGATCGTGCAGGACGCGTACTCGCTTCGCTGCGCCCCGCAGGTCGCCGGTGCGGCCCGCGACACCCTCGCCCACGCCGAACAGGTCGCGAACCGCGAATTGTGCTCGGCCATAGACAATCCCGTCGTCACTGCCGATGGCCGGATCGAATCGAACGGCAACTTCCACGGGGCTCCGCTCGGCTACGTCCTCGATTTCCTTGCCATCGCCGTGGCCGATGTCGCGAGCATGAGCGAACGTCGCACGGACCGGTTGCTCGACGTCGCGCGCAATCACGGCCTGCCGCCGTTCCTCGCCGACGATCCCGGGGTCGACAGCGGCCACATGATCGCGCAGTACACGCAGGCCGGAATCGTCGCGGAGCTGAAAAGACTTGCGGCACCGGCGAGTGTCGATTCGATTCCGTCGTCGGCGATGCAGGAGGACCATGTTTCGATGGGGTGGTCCGCGGCCCGCAAACTTCGCCGCGCCCTGGACGGACTGACGCGGGTGTTGTCGATCGAAATTCTCACCGCTGCACGGGCGTTGGACCTTCGTTCCCCGCTGACCCCGGCGCCGGGCACCGCGGCGGTCCGGGATGCGTTGCGTCGCCGCGTGCCCGGACCCGGAACGGACCGGCACCTCGCGCCGGAGATCGACGAGGCGGTGGCCATGGCCGCGTCGGGTGAACTCGTCGCCGCGGCCGAGGCGGTCGTCGGTCCGTTGCATTAGTCGAGGCGGTGGCACTCATCGCAGCGGATCGAAATGGCGCAGAAGCGGATCCGGAATACCTGTCGTCACCAGCTCCGCGAGCAGCCGGCCGGTCAGCGGACCGAGCGCGACACCCCACATGCCGTGCCCGCCCGCGACGAACACCCGCGGCGACAGGGTTTCGCCGATCAGCGGCAGACCGTCGGCGGTGCACGGACGCGACCCGACCCACTCCTCTTTCGTTGCGGACCAATCGATTCCGCTGAGAAGCGGGCGGGTGGCATCGATGATCGCCTGCACTCGACGTGGATCGAACGGGGCGTCGGGGCTGCGGAACTCCATCATCCCGGCGATCCGCAGGCGGTCGTGCAGCGGTGTGCACGCGACCCGCTGGGTCGGAAAGTAGATCGGATTCTTGGGCAGTTCCGCGGGGCGAACGCTGAAGCTGTAGCCGCGACCTGCCTGCACGATCGTCCGCACCCCGAAGGGCCGCGCCAGATCCCCGAGCCGCGCGCCCGTCGCGAGCACCACCGCGTCCGCCGAGTAGGCCTGCCCGTCCGGGCCGGTGACCTCCACGGACTCCGCGCGGGCACGTATCGACTCGGTGTCGAACCCTTCGACGATCTCACCGCCGCGTTCGCGCACGGAGTCGGCCAGGGCCGCGAGAAAGCGGGGCGGATCGATGAACCGCTGCCCCCGGATCAGCACCCCCACTCGCACGGCCTCGCCGAGCAGCGGCTCGAGCGACCGCACGGTGTCACGATCGAGAAGTTCGTAGTCGACCTCGCCGCCGGCGGCCCGCACGTGCTCGAACTCGTCGAGCAGGCCCTGCCGATCCGACTCGGACACGAACGCGGCCAGGAACGGATCGGCGGTGCGGGTCTGCTCGGTGAGCCCGCCGCGGATCAGGTCGTCGTAGGCGTCCAGCGCGACCCGGTTGGCCTGCGCGAACACCGCCATCGAGGCACGCCAGCGGCCGGGCGTGCAGTTGCGGGCGAAACCGGCGAGGAACCGGAGCAACCGCAGGTCGGTGGTCGGCGGCACGTACACCGGCGACGACGGAGTCAGCGCCGACCGCAGTCCGTAGCGCAGCACCGACGGCTCGGGCAGCGGCAGCGTCAACGCCGGAGCCAACCACCCCGCGTTGCCCCACGAGGCGTCCGCGGCGACACCCTCGCGGTCGAGCACCGTGACCTCGACCTCGCGCTCCTGCAGGAACCAGGCGGTGGACAGTCCGACGACACCGGCACCGACGACGATCACCCGACGAACGGTCATGACGCACTCCCGTATCCGAAATGCCCCATCCGGTTCCATCATGCACGCGTGTGCGCGACCGGGGCGGCGAACATCGGCTCGGATACCCGGGTCTTGTCGTGTGTCCCGGTTCTAGAGGGTTCCGGTGACGATCCGGTGCACGAGCCGTGCCGCAGTGCGTGCCGTCCGGTCGTCGATGTCGAAGGCCGGGTTGAGCTCGGCGACCTCGGCGACGGCGAGCCGGCCGCTGCGCGCCACCAGATCGCACACGTGCTGGACCACCTCGAGCGGAACCCCGTACGCGGCGGGCGCGCTGACGCCCGGCGCGATCGCGGCCGGGAGGACATCCAGGTCGACTGTCAGGTGGACCAGATCCACCGTCGCGAGGAACTCGCCGACGAACGTCTCGACATCGGGCAGATGCGCGATGCGGCACTCGTCGTCGAGCAGGTATCGCACCCCGAGTTCCGTGGCGGTCGTGAACAGCGCGGTCGTGTTGCTCGGCTGCGCGATCCCCACCACCGCATACCGCAGATCCCGCCCCCGCGACTTCTCCTCGCGCGCCATCTGCAGGAACGGGGTACCCGAACTCGGTGTCGCATCGGCCCGCAGGTCGAAGTGCGCGTCGAGGTTCAGCACGCCGCAGCGCGCGCCGTCCCGCACGGCCGCGCTGCCCGCGATGCCCAGATAGGTGCCGTACGCGACCTCGTGCCCGCCCCCGAGGACCGTGACGGGGTGTCCGTGGTCGAGCAGTGTGGTCACCGCGGCGCCGAGGCGGCGCTGTGCTCCCTCGAGGTCGCCACCGGAGACGACCACGTCGCCCGCGTCGTACACCGTCGACGGTCCGGACGGCGGCACCGCCAGCGACGCGAGCCCCGCGCGCAGTGCGGCCGGTCCGTCGGCGGCGCCGGCCCGGCCCCGGTTGCGGCGCACGCCTTCGTCGCTGCGGAACCCGATCAATACGGGCGTCCCCGGTGCCGGGTCGGCGGGCCACGGTGTGACGGCATCATGCCAGCGCAGGTGCTCCCGGCCCGGGCCGTCGTCGCGGCCGGTCCACGGCTGCGCCGGCACATCCGTCCGCAGGATCATCGGCGTATTCCGTCCTTCCATACGTGCGAGACGAGGTGCACGCCCGGCCGGTACGCGAGGTGCACGTGCGAGGGGGCGTCGAGCGCGATCACATCCGCCCGACAGCCGGGTCTCAGCACGCCGATATCGTTGCGGCGCAGCGCGTGTGCTCCGCCCGCGGTAGCGGACCACACCGCCTCGTCTGGGCTCATGTGCATCTCGCGTACCGCCAGCGCGATGCACAGGGGCATGCTCGTCGTGTACGAGGTGCCGGGGTTGCAGTCGGTCGCCACCGCGACCGTCACACCGGCGTCGAGCAGTCGTCGGGAATCGGGATACGTGGCCCGCGTGGAGAATTCGGCTCCCGGGAGCAAGGTCGCGACCGTGGTGCTGTCGGCCAGCGCCGCGATGTCGTCCGCGCTGGTGTGCGTGACGTGATCGACCGACGCCGCGCCGGTTTCGACGGCGAGCCGCACGCCGTCGCCCGGACCCAGCTGGTTGCCGTGCACCCGCGGGACCAGCCCCGCCGCGACACCGGCGCTGAGCACCGCGCGGCATTGGTCGGCGTCGAACGCGCCGCGCTCGCAGAACACGTCGATCCACTTCGCGTGGGGCGCGCACGCGGGGATCATCTCCTCGATCACCATGCGCACGTAGTCGTCTGTGCGGCCGTCGAATTCGGGCGGAGTGACGTGCGCGGCGAGCAGCGTCGTCTCCGGCGTGTGCGCCGCGGCCAGGCGCAGGCTGCGCAGTTCGTCGGCGACGGTCTGGCCGTATCCGGACTTGCATTCGATCGTCGTCGTCCCCGACCGGCGGGCCTCGGTCACCAACCGGGTCACGGTCGCGTTCAGCTCCGCGTCGGTCGCCGCGCGGGTCGCCGCGATCGTCGAGCGGATACCTCCCGCGGTGTAGGGTTGCCCGGCCATCCGGGACGCGAACTCCTCGGCGCGGTCGCCGGCGAAGACCGGATGCGTGTGGCTGTCGACGAATCCGGGAAGTACCGTGCGGCCGTCCAGGTCGAGACGAAAAACATTGTCGGCGTGCGGTTCCCGACCGCTGCTGCCCACCCATTGCACGACACCGTCCTCGAGTAGGAGCGCCGCGTCGCGCAGCAGCCCCAACCGGCCCGCACCGATATCGGGATCGTTGGTGACGAGGACACCGATGCCGTCGAGCAGCGTCCACGGACCCGAGGTCACGACTCACCGCTCCTGCATGGGGACGCGCAGGCCGTGCCGGGCGGCGACCTCACCGGCCTTGTCGTAGCCGGCGTCGACGTGCCGCAGCACGCCGGTCGCGGGATCGTTGGTGAGCACCCGCTCGAGTTTGCGGGCGGCGAGCTCGGTGCCGTCGGCGACGCAGACCTGACCGGCGTGGATGGACCGGCCCATGCCGACGCCGCCGCCGTGGTGGATCGACACCCAGGTCGCTCCCGACGCGGTGTTGACCAGCGCGTTGAGCAGCGGCCAGTCGGCGATCGCGTCGGAGCCGTCGGCCATCGCCTCCGTCTCGCGGTAGGGCGACGCCACCGACCCGGCGTCCAGGTGGTCGCGGCCGATGACGATCGGCGCGGACACCTCACCGGAGGCCACCATCTCGTTGAATCGCAGGCCCGCCCGGTGCCGCTCACCGTATCCGAGCCAGCAGATCCGCGCCGGCAGACCCTCGAACTGCACCTTCTCCCCGGCCAGGCGCAGCCACCGCGTCAGATGCGTGTTGTCCGGGAACAATTCGGCGACCGCCCGATCGGTCGCGGCGATGTCGGCGGGGTCGCCCGACAGTGCCACCCACCGGAACGGGCCGCGACCCTCCTCGAACAGCGGCCGGATGTAGGCGGGGACGAAGCCGGGGAAGGCGAACGCGCGGTCGTAGCCACCCTTGCGGGCCTCGTCGCGGATCGAATTGCCGTAGTCGAACACCTCGGCGCCGCGGTCGAGGAATCCGACCATGGCCTCGACGTGCCGTGCCATCGACGCGCGTGCCTGCTCGGTGAACCAGGCCGGGTCCTTCTCGCTCAGCCGGTGCCAGTCCTCGAGTTCCACCCCGAGCGGAAGGTAGGACAACGGGTCGTGCGCGGAGGTCTGATCCGTGACGATGTCGATCGGCGCGCCGCGCTCGAGAAGTCGCGGGAATGCGTCGGCGGCGTTGGCGACCACCCCGACCGACAACGGGGTGCGGGCCGCGCGTGCGGCGACCGCCAGTTCGAGTCCGGCGTCGAGGGAATCGGCGCGCACGTCGAGATAGCCGTGGTCCAGGCGTCTTTCGATGCGAGCCGGGTCGACGTCGACGCACAGCGCGACACCGTCGTGCATCGTGATCGCCAGCGGTTGCGCGCCGCCCATTCCGCCGAGGCCCGCGGTGAGGGTGAGGGTGCCCGCGAGGGTGCCGCCGCTGTCCGGGTAGCGCCCCGAGGCGGCGAGCTTCCGCGCGACCGCCCCGAACGTCTCGTAGGTGCCCTGGAGGATGCCCTGCGAGCCGATGTAGATCCACGAACCTGCCGTCATCTGCCCGTACATGATGAGACCGAGTGCCTCGAGCCGGCGGAACTCCTCCCAGTTCGCCCAGTCGCCGACCAGATTCGAGTTCGCGATCAGCACCCGCGGAGCCCACTCGTGGGTGCGCAGGACCCCGACGGGCTTGCCGGACTGGACGAGCAGGGTCTCGTCGTCGGCGAGGGTCCCGAGCGCGGCGACGATCGCGTCGAACGCCGCCCAGCTACGGGCCGCGCGCCCGGTGCCGCCGTAGACCACGAGATCGTCGGGGCGTTCGGCGACCTCCGGATCCAGATTGTTCATCAGCATGCGCAGCGCGGCCTCCTGCTGCCAGCCGCGACAGTGCAGGTCGCGGCCGCGGGGAGCGCGGACGGGCCGGGCGCCGGGCAGGTTCGTCATGATCACCTCGCGGTGTTCGGGCCTGTACCGATTACACCCTCTCGGTGCCGTGATGCGGTGGCGAAGCGCCGATTCGGCGCCGGTGTGCCGAAGTGGCGCCTCCGACCGCCATTTCGGCACACCGGCAGCGCAGCTGCTTGACCAACACCAAGAATGATGTTCTGCTTTCCGGCAACATAATTCTCGTCGAGGTTTTGCAGGAGGTGGATGCAAGTGGACCTGGGTTCCGCGCGCCACGCATTCGTCACCGGCGGCGCCAGTGGTATCGGCAGGGGTATCGCCGAGGCGCTCGCCGACGCCGGGGTGCGTGTCACGATCGCCGACATCGACCGGGAGGCAACGGAAGCGGTCGTCGCCACCCGCCCGGACGACTTCGCCGGGCTCGAACTCGACGTGCGCGACCGCGCGGCCTGGCGTGAGGCGAAGGCCCGGTCGGAAGCGGTGTTCGGGCCCGTCGACATCCTCGTCAACAACGCGGGAATCGGATTCAACGGCCGGGACTTCGCCGACCTGGACCCGGAGGTGTTCGACCGGATCGTCGACATCGACCTGACGGGAGTGTTCAACGGGATCTCCACGTTCGCGGCCGACCTGCGCGCCCGCGGGCGAGGCCACATCGTCAACACCGCGTCCGTCATGGCCCTGACCGCGGGTGCGCCGGGCCGCGGGGCCTACAGTGCCGCCAAGAGCGCGGTCGTGGCGATGTCCGAGGCGCTGCGGCAGGAGATGGCGCCCCACGGGGTGGGGGTGTCGGTGCTGTGCCCCGGGCTGGTCCGGTCGAACCTCGACGGCACCACGACACGGCTGGGCGGTCAGGTGGAGAACGTCGCGCACATCAAGGGCGACGGCAGCCTCGGGATGGATCCGGCGGAGGCCGGCGCGCGGGTGCTCGACGGCATCGCCCGCGACCTTCCGTACATCCTCACGCACCCGCACTATCTGTCCCACGTCGAGGCGCGCATGGACTCGCTCCGCCGCTGTTTCGCGGAGGCGGAATCCGTCCGTGTGCCGTAGTGGCGCCCCTGACCGCCACAAAGGCACACGAGCAGCGAAGCTGCCTGCCGTCGTCAGTAGGATCGACGGTCGTCAGTTCTGCTTCGAAGGGGACCGAGAATGAGCACAAACGTCGAACAGCGTGAGTTCCAGGCCGAGGCCCGGCAGTTGCTGGACCTGATGATCCATTCGATCTATTCGAACAAGGACACGTTCCTGCGGGAACTCGTCTCCAACGCGTCCGACGCGCTGGACAAGCTGCGACTGGAGTCGTTCCACAACAAGGACCTGGAGGTCGACACCTCCGATCTGCACATCGACCTCGAGGTCGACAAGGACAAGCGGACTCTCACGGTCCGGGACAACGGCATCGGCATGTCCCGCCACGAAGTGATCGACCTCATCGGCACACTCGCCAAGTCCGGCACCGGGGAACTGCGCCGCAAGCTGAAGGAAGCCAAGGACGCCGCCGCGTCGGAAGAACTGATCGGCCAGTTCGGCATCGGCTTCTACTCGGCGTTCATGGTCGCCGACAACGTCACCCTGGTCACCCGCCGGGCAGGGGAGGAGACCGGCACGCGCTGGGAATCCGGCGGCGAGTCGACCTACACGATCGCCACCGTCGAGGACGTGCCGCAGGGCACCTCCGTCACTCTGCACCTCAAGCCGGAGGACGCCGACGACCACCTCTTCGACTACACCTCCCCGAGCAAGCTGCGCGAGATCGTCAAGAAGTACTCGGACTTCATCGCCTGGCCGATCCGGATGGAGATCGAGCGCACGAAGACCACCCCCGCCGAGGACGGCGGCGAACCCGTCGTCGAGACGGTCGTCGAAACCGAAACCCTCAACTCCGGCAAGGCCCTGTGGGCGCGTTCCCGGGAGGAGGTGTCCGACGAGGAGTACAAGGACTTCTACCGGCACGTCTCCCACGCCTGGGACGACCCGCTCGAGATCATCCCGATGAAGGCCGAGGGCACCTTCGAATACCAGGCGCTGCTGTTCCTTCCGTCGCACGCTCCGTTCGACCTGTTCATGCGCGAACGCAAGTCCGGCGTCCAGCTGTACGTCAAGCGGGTGTTCATCATGGACGACTGCGAAGAGCTGATGCCGGAGTACCTGCGCTTCGTCAAGGGTGTCGTCGACGCACAGGACCTCTCGCTCAACGTCTCTCGCGAGATCCTGCAGCAGGACCGCCAGATCAGGGCGATCCGGCGCCGGCTCACCAAGAAGGTGCTGTCCACGATCAAGGACATGCTCGCCAACGACCGCGACAAGTACCGCACGTTCTGGGCGGAGTTCGGCCGCGTCGTCAAGGAAGGCCTGATCTCCGACACCGACAACCGCGAGACCCTGCTGGCGCTGTCGTCGTTCGACTCCACCGCGAGCACGGAGGCCGGCGCCGACCCTGACGCGACTGCGACGCAGACCACGCTCGCCGAGTACGTCGAGCGGATGAAGGAAGGCCAGGAGGACATCTTCTACCTGACCGGCGAGTCGCGGCAGCAGCTCGAGAACTCCCCGCACATGGAGGCGTTCCGCGCCAAGGGCATCGAGGTGCTGCTGCTCACCGACCCGGTCGACGAGATGTGGACGTCGTCCGTGCCGGAGTTCGAGGGCAAGGCGCTGCGCTCGATCGCCAAGGGCGAGGTGGACCTCGGCAGCGAGGACGAGAAGAAGGCCGCCGAAGCGGAACGCGAGGAGAAGGAGAAGGACTTCGCGGACCTGCTCGAATGGCTGAAGAACACGCTCGACGAGCACATCAAGGAGGTGCGCCTGTCGTCGCGGCTGACGACGTCCCCGGCGTGCATCGTCGGCGACACGTTCAGCATGTCGCCCGCCCTCGAGCGCATGTACCGGGCATCGGGACAGGCGCTGCCTCCGATGAAGCGGATCCTCGAGCTGAACCCCGACCATCCGTTGGTGACCGGTCTGCGTACCGCACACGAGCAGCGCAGCGACGACCCGACGCTCGCCGAGACCGCCGAATTGCTGTACGGCACCGCGGTGCTCGCCGAGGGCGGCGAACTCGACGACCCGGCTCGCTTCGCGCGGCTGCTCGCCGACAAGCTCGCCCGCAGCCTGTAGCGCGACGCGGGCCGATAAGCTCGGCGTCATGAGCGGCGTGGACGGGGTTCTGTTCGACATCGAAGGCGTGATCGTCCTGTCGTGGGACCCCGTCCCCGGCGCCGCGGACGTGCTCGCGGGTCTGCGCGACCGCGGCCTCGCGCGCGCGTTCCTCACCAACACGACCTCCCGCACCCGCGCCGAGATCGCGGGCCGGCTCACCGAACTGGGCATGCCCGTCGACGAGTCGGAGATCGTCACCGCCGCCTCGCTCACCGCCGAATACCTGCGGCAGACCTATCCCGGTCGCCGGTGCTGGCTGCTCAACCACGGCAACGTCGACGCCGATCTCGCCGGCGTCGTCCGCGACGACGACGATCCGGAGGTCGTCGTCCTCGGGGGTGCCGGGCCCGAGTTCACGCACCGGGCGCTGAGCCGGGTCGCGGAACTGATGCTCGACGGGGTGCCCGTCGTCGCGATGCACCGGGCCGGCGCGTGGCAGGCGTCGGACGGTCTGCGCATCGACACCGGCACCTACCTGGCGGGTCTCGAGGAGCTGTCGGGGCGCACCGTCGTCGCGGTCGGGAAGCCGTCCATGCAGGGTTTCCTCGAGGCGGCCGAATTGATGGGCACCGACGCGGACCGCATCGTCGTGGTCGGCGATGACCTCGGCGCGGAGGTGATCCCCGGGCAGCGGCTCGGGATGACCGGAGTGCTCGTGCGCACGGGCAAGTTCCGTCAGTCGGTGCTCGATCTGGCCGTCGACCGGCCCGATCACGTCATCGATTCGATCGCCGATCTCCCGGCCCTGCTGGACCGGCTGTAGCGGCCGCCGGCACCGCCGGGTGCTGTGACCCATCCCACTCGGACGGGTCCTTTCGGGACGGGATACGCTCGCGCCCCGGGGGTCTCTCCTCCGGTATCCGATCAGTCTCGAACCAGTTCTCGAGGAGCTGCCTTGATCATTCGTTCCTTCCGCTCCGTTCGTTCCGGCCGTCGCGCGGCGCGTGCCGGTGTGGTCGCCGCCCTGGGTGTGGCGGCCGCGTCCCTGCTCGGAGTGGGTACCGCGACGGCTGCGCCGGTGACCTGTGTGTCGCCGCCCTCGGAGAATCAGATCCTCGTGTCGGACACCGCGAGCTGCGGTGCCAAGGCGGAGATCGGCAGCACGGCCCGCGCGGCGGCGGTGGACAGCGGCACCGCGGTGTCGGTCGCGAACGCGGCCGGGGCGGCCGAGGCGCAGGCGACCGGGTTCGGCACCGCGCTGAGTGCCGCGCGGGACGGCGGGCGCTCGTTCGCCTTCGCGCTCGGCGGCGGTCTGAGCCATTCGTCGGCGCAGGGTCCGTCGGTGATCACCCTGTCGCTCGCGGGCTGGGGATCGGGTGCGACTGCCGACGAAACCGGCGTCACGTGCGTCGGTGCCCAGTCGTTCGCGGTGAACACCGGGTCGGGTCAGTGGTGTGCGGTCGGTGTGGGGTCCACGCGCCGCTGATCGGTACGCATCGACCGGGTGTGGCGAGCCTTGCACTCGCCACACCCGAGTGCTAAAAATGCAGTTGGCACTCGCGCTGAGTGAGTGCCAGGTCGGGATGGTGAGGCCGGGAATATCGACACCCCTGGTCGTCCGTCGCGGGCACTGCTTCCGACCGAGCCAACACGGGGCGTCCCGACGAGCGGTCGTCCTGTGAACGGACCGACCCGACGCGGGTCGAGCCGTGAATGGGCCGACCCGACGAGCGGTCGTCCTAGGTGTCACCCCGATATCCGGAGGATCACTTCGCAATGGCCAAGATCATCGCGTTCGACGAAGAGGCCCGTCGCGGTCTCGAGCGGGGCCTGAACAGCCTCGCCGACGCTGTCAAGGTGACGTTGGGCCCCAAGGGTCGCAACGTCGTGCTCGAGAAGAAGTGGGGCGCCCCCACGATCACCAACGATGGTGTGTCCATCGCCAAGGAGATCGAGCTCGAGGATCCGTACGAGAAGATCGGCGCAGAGCTGGTCAAGGAAGTTGCCAAGAAGACCGACGACGTCGCGGGTGACGGCACCACCACCGCCACCGTCCTCGCTCAGGCGCTCGTTCGCGAAGGTCTGCGCAACGTCGCTGCCGGCGCCAACCCGCTGGGTCTGAAGCGCGGCATCGAGAAGGCCGTCGAGGCCGTCACCGCCAAGCTGCTCGACACCGCCAAGGAGGTCGAGACCAAGGAGCAGATCGCTGCCACCGCGGGCATCTCCGCCGGTGACCCCGCGATCGGTGAGCTCATCGCCGAGGCCATCGACAAGGTGGGCAAGGAAGGCGTCATCACCGTCGAGGAGTCCAACACCTTCGGCCTCCAGCTCGAGCTGACCGAGGGCATGCGCTTCGACAAGGGCTACATCTCCCTCTACTTCGCCACCGACGCCGAGCGCCAGGAAGCCGTCCTCGAGGACGCCTACATCCTGCTCGTCAGCTCCAAGATCTCCACGGTGAAGGACCTGCTGCCGCTGCTCGAGAAGGTCATCCAGTCCGGCAAGCCGCTGGTCATCATCGCCGAGGACGTCGAGGGTGAGGCTCTGTCCACCCTGGTCCTGAACAAGATCCGCGGCACCTTCAAGTCCGTCGCCGTCAAGGCTCCGGGCTTCGGTGACCGTCGCAAGGCCCAGCTCGCCGACATCGCCATCCTCACCGGTGGCGAGGTCGTCAGCGAAGAGGTCGGCCTGTCCCTCGAGACCGCCGGTCTCGAGCTGCTCGGCCAGGCCCGCAAGGTCGTCGTCACCAAGGACGAGACCACCATCGTCGAGGGCGCGGGCGATCCCGACGCCATCGCCGGTCGCGTCAACCAGATCCGTGCCGAGATCGAGGCGTCGGATTCTGACTACGACCGCGAGAAGCTGCAGGAGCGTCTGGCCAAGCTGGCCGGCGGTGTCGCGGTCATCAAGGCCGGCGCTGCCACCGAGGTCGAGCTCAAGGAGCGCAAGCACCGCATCGAGGACGCCGTCCGCAACGCGAAGGCTGCCGTCGAGGAGGGCATCGTCGCCGGTGGTGGCGTGGCTCTGCTGCAGGCCGCTCCGGTCCTCGACGACCTGAAGCTCGAGGGTGACGAGGCCACGGGTGCCAACATCGTCAAGGTTGCCCTCGAGGCTCCGCTGAAGCAGATCGCGTTCAACGCCGGCCTCGAGCCCGGCGTCGTCGCGGAGAAGGTTCGCAACCTGCCCGCCGGCAGCGGCCTCAACGCCGCCACCGGTGAGTACGAGGACCTCCTCGCCGCCGGCATCAACGACCCGGTCAAGGTCACCCGCTCGGCGCTGCAGAACGCGGCGTCCATCGCGGCCCTGTTCCTGACCACCGAGGCCGTTGTCGCCGACAAGCCGGAGAAGGCCGCGCCCGTCGCGGACCCGACCGGCGGCATGGGCGGCATGGACTTCTGAGTCCGGCTCACCAGCTCGCGCGAAGCCCGATCCCACACCGTGGGGTCGGGCTTCGCCCGTTTTCCCGGACCGCGTCCCGTCCGAAACACGTGAACAATTCCGTTCGACCTATTTTTCTGTGAATTCTCCACAACATGTCGATGCACTGCCTGTGGGCTGAAACAGTGATATAACCCTTCTGTCCGAAATTTCGTTTCAGTAACAAGGGGAGAATCCATGCTGCTTCTGCTGCTCCAGTGGGCCGCCGCCAACCCTGACTTCATCCAGGTTCTCGACAGCTTCAGCGACGTCGCCATCGGCTAGGAGACGCCGCCATCGGCTAGAAAAGGAGTTCCGCCGTGGAACCAATGGGGCTGTTCGAATTCCTGGACTTCCTGGTGCTTGCCTTCTCGGCATTCGGCTCCTCGTAGACTGGGTTCGTTCCCGACATCGAACCGTGACCGCAGCGGTATTTTTCCGCCGCTGCGGTCACGCGTGAAAGGCTCTTTCCTTTACATGCGCTCCACCCTCCGTTCCCGGACCGTCATCGCCGGACTCGCCCTGCTCTCCCTCGCCGGCCCGACCGCCGTCGCCACCGCCGAACCCCCCGCCGACGCCGGGACCGTGGACGCGGCCTCGACCGGTGCCTACGTCGACCACATCGACCGGATCACCGATCGCAAGGTCACCGCGCACGTCTACTCGCCGTCCATGGGTCGCACGATCCCGCTCGAGATCCTGCTTCCGGCCGACACGACCACGCCGAAGCCCGTCCTGTACCTGCTCAACGGAGCCGGCGGCGGCGAGGACAATGCCACCTGGACGCAGAAGACCGACGTCGAGTCCTTCTTCGCGGACAAGGGCGTCTACGTGATCACGCCGATCGGCGGCGCCTTCTCGTACTACACCGACTGGCAGAAGGACGATCCGGTCCTCGGCCGGAACAAGTGGACGACCTTCCTCACCCGGGAACTGCCGCCGGTCGTGGACGCCACGTTCGCGACCACCGGCGCCAACGCGATCGCCGGCCTGTCGTCGTCGGCGACGTCGGTGCTCAACCTCGCGATCGCGAGCCCCGGGCTGTACCGCGCCGTCGGTTCCTACAGCGGTTGCGCGTCCACCAGCGACGAACTGGGCCGGGCCTACGTGACGACCGTCGTCGAATCGCGGGGCGACGGCAACGTGGAGAACATGTGGGGTCCGGCTGACCACCCGGACTGGGTTGCCAACGACGCGATCATCAACGCGGAGAAGTTGCGCGGCACCGATCTGTACGTGTCGAGCGCGACCGGACTGCCCGGCCAGCACGAGCGCCTCGATCAGGCCCAGGTGAACGGCGATGTGGAGGCGCTCGCCAATCAGATCCTCGTCGGCGGGGCCATCGAGGCCGCGACGGACGAGTGCACGCACCGGTTCGTGAACCGGCTCGGTGAACTCGACATCCCGGTGCAGGCCGTGTTCCGCCCCGTCGGCACCCACTCGTGGGGCTACTGGCAGGACGACCTGCACCAGTCGTGGCCGATGATCGAGGCCGCCCTGAACCGGTAGACGGCCACCGCTTCTACCAGTACTGCTTCCGCGTCCCGTCGGTGTCGGCGACGAACACGACGGCGTCGGCACCGGCGACCGCGGCCGGCGTCAACGGAATGTGGCCGGGCACGATCGGCTCGCCCGCACCGACGGACGACGGCAGCGCAGCGCGTAGCTCCGGCACCGGGAACAGGGCTTTCCGGCCGGTCGCCGCGGCGAGCGCGTGCTGGAGGGTGCCCGGTTCCGGGTGGGGTGCGGCGTCGGTCGCCACGAACACGTAGCGCTCACCGAGTTCGAGCCCGGCCAGCGCACCGGCACTGCACCAGCTCGCATTCTCCGGCCCGACCTGCATCCCGGACTCCGCCCGCTGCAGGTGCGCGTTGTGCGCGAACAGCAGGATCGGTCCGCGCCGCTGTTCCTGCGCGACGAGCGCGAGCAGGTTCGCGGCCATCATCTCGGCGCGGATCCCGAGCAGACTCCCGATCCGGTCGGGTCCGGCCGTCGCCATGGCCGCGTGATAGCGCAGCAGGCCCGACGCGGTGCGGGCGTGCGTGACGGCGTCCTCGTATCCGTCCGGGTCGGCGGGCCGCAGGCGAGGTCCCGCGCGGTGCAGCGCACCGGCGAGATCGTCGGCGACGAGGCGAAGCTCCCGCGCCCGATCCGAATTGCCGATCGAGACGGCGGGATCGAACATCGCCGCCTCGTCCGTCCAGTCCGCGTCGTCGCCGAGCAGCGCGTCGAGATCCCGGATCGACGCCGGTCGCAGCGGCGCGGGCAGGTATTCGACGACCGCGGACAGTGCGCGGCGCGGGCTCGGTGCCGCGGAGAACTCCAGCGGCGCGTCGAAGCCGTGGAAGCGAACCCGATCCTCCGGGGCGACTCCGGAGTTGTGCGCGCGGAGCCAGTCGACGAGTTCGCGGTTGCCCGGTACGGCACCGAAACCGTGACTGAACCCGGTCGCGAGCACCGTCTCGAGCTCCGCGGGCGCCCCGCACACGTAGTCGTCGACGATCGACGCGGCGAAGATGTCGGTTTCGAGCGCGATCGACCGGAATCCCCGGTCGACCAGGTGACTCAGAAAATCGTTGCGCAGCAACGGAAAAGCCTCGATGCCGTGGGTCGGCTCACCGAGTGCGAGCACCGCCGGTGGCTCGGGTCGCGCGGCGAGCAGTTCGTCGAGTACCCGGCCGAGGCTCTCGCGGTCGTCGAGCGGGCGGGCGATTTCCTGCAGCGATGTGGTGGTCGGCATGAACACTCCTCTGGCGGAAGTACCTACCCCCTCGACAGTATCGTTGAAGGATCGGGTGAAACTTTCACGAAGATCATCTGCGGTTTCGGGTTCGAAGTCTCAAACGGAGGTGCACCCTGCGACCCGTCGACCTCGCCCGCGAGCACGGACTGTCGGCGCAGGCGATCCGCAACTACGAGGACGCGGGCATCCTGCCGCCGGCCGAGCGCAGCGCCGCCGGATACCGCCGATACACACCGCTGCACGCGCATGCCCTGCGTGCCTTCCTCGCGTTGCGCGCGGGGCACGGCCACGGGCAGGCGGCGGAGATCATGCGCCGCGTCAACCGCGGTGACGCCGAGTCCGCCTGTCGTCTCATCGACACCGCCCACGTCGACCTGCTGACCGAGCGGGAAACCCGTGCCGAGGTCGCGTCGGCGCTCGGTGCCCTGTCCTCCGCGACCCCGGCTCCGAGCGGCGGGCCGCTGTCCGTCGGCGAACTCGCGCACCGGCTCGGCGTGCACCGGGCCACGCTGCGCGCGTGGGAAGCCGAAGGCATCCTGCGTCCCGGCCGCGACCGTGCCACCGGCTACCGCACCTACGGGCCGGACTGTGTGCGGGACGCCGAGATCGCGCGGCAGTTGCGGCGCGGCGGATATCCGCTGACCCGGATCGCGCGGTTCGTCGATTCGGTGCGTGAGGCGGGCGGGACCGAGGAACTGCGGGTCTTCCTCGAGACCTGGCAGGACCGGCTCGGCGCGCGCAGCCGCAATCTTCTCGCCGGCGCGGCGCGGCTCGACGCCTATCTCACCCTGATGGAGAAGGCGGGTCCGGCCGCTTCCCGGCGGTGAGGTCCCGTCGTCAGGACACGGTCACCGGGACCGGTTCGGCGACGTTCTTGGCGAGACGCGCCGCGATCGCCGCACACACCAGCAGCTGAATCTGATGGAAGAGCATCAGCGGCAGCACGATCAGCCCGATCGGCTGACCGGGGAACAGGACCGTCGCCATCGGCAGGCCGGTCGCGAGAGACTTCGTCGACCCGCAGAACAGGATCGCGGTGCGGTCCTCGTAGGTGAAACCGAGACGGCGCGACCCGAACCACGTGAGCGCGAGGACGAGGGCGAGCAGGACGATGCACACGGCCCCCAGGGCCAGCAGTCGCGCGATCGACAGGCTCGACCAGATGCCCTCGTTCATGCCGCGGCTGAACGCGACGTACACCACGAGCAGGATCGCGCCGCGGTCGACGAGCTTGAGGGCCTTGCCGTGCTCCTTCACCCACGTGCCGATCCAGCGGCGCAGCACCTGGCCGGCCGCGAACGGCACGAGCAGCATGAGCACGATGTCCAGCACCGCGGAGGCGCTGAACGTCACGCCCTGCGTCGCCATGGTCAGCGCGACCAGAACCGGGGTGACGAAGATGCCGAGCAGGCTCGACGCGGACGCGCTGACGATCGCCCCGGGAATGTTGCCGCGCGCGACCGAGACCAGCGCGATCGACGACTGCACCGTCGACGGCAGCAGGCACAGGTACAGCACCCCGATGTACAGCGGGTCCGTCAGCAGCCACGGCACCAGCGCCTTCGCGGCCAGCCCGAGCAGCGGGAAGAACACGAACGTGGTGGCGAGGATCGTGGCGTGCAGCCGCCAGTGCTTGAGGCCGTCGACCGCCTCGCGGGTGGACAGGCGCGCGCCGTACAGGAAGAACAGCAGGCCGATCGCGATCTTGGACGCCCACGTGAACCCGGTGAGTACGACTCCGCCGGCGGGCAGCAGCGCGGCGACGGCGACCGTCGCGAGGATGCCGACCAGGAACGGGTCGAGTCGGTTCAGCACGGGAATCTTCGAGAGCATGGTTAGACGGTAGGGGAACAACCGCTGATTTACAGAACCGATCACCACGATTACTGTCATCACAAATCGTGATCGGAGGCGATCGTGTTCGACCCGGTGCAGCTGCGGAGTTTCCTCGCCGTCGAGCGCGACCGCAGTTTCAGTGCCGCCGCGCGGCGGCTGGGTCTGCGCCAATCCACCGTCAGTCAGCACGTCGCCAAGCTCGAGCAGGCCGTGGGTCGTCGGCTGTTCCTGCGGGACACCCATTCCGTCGAGCCGACCGCCGACGGCAGTGCGATGGTCGGTTTCGCTCGCGACATCCTCGACCGGCACGACGCCGCACGGCGGTACTTCCAGGACTCCCCGGTCAGCGGCCGGCTGCGGTTCGGGGCGTCCGAGGACCTGGTACTGCACGAACTCCCGGCGATCCTCGGCGAGTTCCGGCGCAGCCACCCGCGGGTGGATCTCGAACTCACCGTCGCGCTGAGCGAGGAACTGCACCGGCGCCTCGACGACGGTGAACTCGACCTGATGTTCGGCAAACGCCGGCCGGGGGAGCAGCACGGGGAACTGATCTTCCGCGACCGTCTCGCGTTCCTGGCCGCCCCCGATTTCACCATCGAGCCGGACGGGCCGGTGCCGCTCGTGACCTATCCACCTCCGTCGCTGACCCGGGACATCGCGCTCGATGTGCTGCAACGCGCCGGGTTCGGCGCGCGTATCACGTGCGTCGCGGACAGTCTCAACGGTCTGCGCGCGGCGGCGCTGGCGGGGCTCGGCGTCGTGCTGCACGCGCGCAGTCTCCCGCCCGCCGGTCTCGAACCGGTGCGAGCGGGAGTGCGTCGGCTACCCGACGCCGGCGATCTCGAGTTCGTCCTGCTGGCGCGGCGTTCGGTTCTCGGTGAACCGGCGCGGGCGCTGCGCTCGGCGATCCTGGACAACGCCCACCGGCTGGGCCGCGACACCGGCATCCGGTGACGGCCGGAACCGTCACTCCGGCAGCAGCATCCACAGGGCCAGGTAGACCAGCGCGGCACCGCCACCGGTGGCGAAGGCGGCGACGACGACACCCGCACGGACGAGATTGACGTCGACGTTGAAATATTCGGCGAGGCCGCCGCACACGCCACCGAGCATGCGCTGCGTGCGGGAACGGACGAAGGGGCGGGGCGTGGAGTTGCTTTCGAATGTCATGCCTACAGCGTGCCGCCGGGAGGCACTCGGGCACATCCGGTGACCCCCCGATTCCGACCCTGATCTTTCGCCTCGGGGTCGCTGCCTACTTGCGGGCGGCGAGCGTCTTCCTGAAGATCACCATCGGCAGCAGCAGGCGGGCGATCACCGACACCGCCCACACGATCACGGTTGCGAGGACCCACGTCGTGATACCGCTGATCTTCAGGCCGTCGCTGACGAGTGCGGTGACGATCAGCGCGACCAGCGTCGAAACGAGGGCGCTGCTGCCGAGCAGCACGGGTGCCTTCGTCACCGAAACCTGGCGGATGAGCGGGTCGATGACGACCGCGACGACCGTGAAGATCACCACGGCGATGAGGAACGCAACTGGGGTGAGAGACATGTCGGGGAGCACCCATGCCCCGACGATCAGGGCGATCGCGTTGGCGATCAGGGCGACGACCGCAGTCGCGAGGAGTCGCATCATGCGGTCAGAGTAGACCCGCCGAGCCCGAATCGTCTGGAATCGCGGTGAGGCGAACCCTGGGCGGTGTCGGGCCGGCCCGGCAGGATGGGGAAGCGTTCGCTGCAGAAAGGACACTCAGATGACCGACACCGTTGTCGCCGGCCGCCGCGCCGCGCTCGCCCTCCGCTACGGCACCGCCGAGGCCGATCGCGCCGAGCTGGCCGGAGAGCTCGTGTGGAACGAGGTGCTCGCCACGCAGCTCGCGCACCGGTCGGTGCGGAAGTTCCTGCCGGACAGCGTGTCCGAAGAACAGTTGCGCGCGATCGTCGCGGCGGCGTCGTCCGCGGCGAGCTCGAGCAACCTGCAGTTGTGGAGTGTCGTGGCGGTGACCGACCGGGATCGGCTCGGCCGGATCGCGGCTCTCGCCGGGAACCAGGACGCGGTCCGCAACGCGCCTCTGCTGCTGGTGTGGGTCGCGGACCTCGCGCGCGCCGGCCGCATCGCCGAGCAGAACGATCGCGACCTCGTCAATGCAGGCTTCGTGGAATCGGCGCTGCTCGGAGTGGTCGACGCGACGCTCGCGGCACAGAACGCCGCACTCGCCGCGGAATCGTTGGGCCTCGGCACCGTGTACATCGGGGCGATCCGGAACCACCCCACCGAGCTCGCCGAGGAGCTGAACCTGCCGGCCCACAGTTTCGCGGTGGTCGGGCTCGTCGTCGGGCATCCGGATCCCACCGCAGCCGCCGAGGTCAAGCCGCGGCTGGGCGTCGATGTCGTGCTGCACCGCGAACAGTACGACCTGGAGGCGCAGGAAGCCGGCACCGCCGAGTACGAGGCTCGCATCTCCGCGTTCTACCGCGAGCAGGGCCTGGCGGACAGCTGGATCGAGCGGGTGGTGGGCCGGTTCGCGACACCGGGGGCACTCGGGGTCCGGGAAGGGCTGAAGGAAGCGCTCGAACGCCGGGGGTTCGATCTGAACTGACCGACCGTACGAACGCGAATGCGGGTGAGCGCTGCTCGCCCGCATTCGTCGTTTCCACCCGCCTTCGCATGTCGCGAATCGGTATTTCTCCGGATTCGATCAAAATGTCTTCCCTGTCCGACTTTGCCTGATAGTTTCTCGCCCGTGACCGAATGGTTACCTGATCCACCGTTCGATATGAGGGGGTGAGAGGCGTGGAGATTCTCGAGATCATCATCCAACTTCTGCTGTCGAACTCCTGACGGCCCACAGCGGCGACCGCGGCGCAACCGCCGTGGTCGCCGCATACATTTCGACGAAAAGGAATGTGGTGCATCGTATTCCGAGTCTGCTGGGCGCCCTGGTGATGCTCGCGGCGGTGGTCGCGTTCGTCGTGCCGCAGGCAACCGCGCAGCCGACATCCGGCGCGCATCTCGTCCGGGTGGAGACCGTCGATACCCGGCAGCAGATTCTGATCGTCCACTCCGCCGCCATGGACCGGGAGATTCCCGTACGGGTGATTCTTCCGTCCGACAGGTCGCGCCCGCGCCCCACCCTGTACCTGCTCAACGGGTACACCGGCGGGGAAGAACCCGGCAACTGGCACGACCGCACCGACGTCGTCGCGTTCTTCGCGGACAAGAACGTCAACGTCGTCACCCCGATCGGTGGTCGGGCCAGTTACTACACCGATTGGCGCAGTGACGATCCCGTGCTCGGACGCCACAAGTGGTCGACGTTCCTCACTCGTGAGCTTCCGCCGATCGTCGATGCCACTCTCGGCACATCCGGTCGCAACGCGATCGCCGGCGTGTCGGCCTCGGCGACCTCGGTCCTCAATCTCGCCGTGGAAAGCCCCGGACTGTATCGCGCGGTCGGTGCATACAGCGGGTGCCCCTCCACGAGCGACCCGGTGAGCAGACGCTTCGTCGAAATGGTCGTCGAGGGACGGGGGCGGGGTGACGTGACGAACATGTGGGGTCCCGTCGGGGATCCGGCGTGGGCCGCGCACGATCCCTACCTCAACGCCGAGCGACTGCGCGGCCTCGAACTCTACATCTCCAGTGGCACGGGGCTTCCCGGGTACGACGACACGCTGGACGGCCGTGAGGTCGCGGGCGATCCGCTCGTGCTCGTCCGGCAGGCCGGTACCGGCGGGGTCATCGAGGCCGCGACCGGTGAATGCACGCGGCGGTTCGTCGCGAGACTCGACGAACTCGGCATTCCCGCCCACGTCGAGCTCCGCCCCACCGGGACCCATTCGTGGACCTACTGGCAAGACGACCTGCACCGGTCGTGGCCGGTCTTCGACCGCGCCCTGCGCTGACCACCGCCGTAGGTTCCGGCCGGTGGCCCATCACGGTCAGTTGCACACCACGACGAGGCCGAGACCCCGCCAGACCTGGGTCTCGATCCGGTCGAACTCGTGGTCGTCGCGGTCGTAGACGGTGTCGGTCTCGGTGCGGTAGCCGCGGTCGCGCTGCTCGGTGACCGTGCACGAATCCGAGGAGATCCCGGAGCGGTTGAGCACCGTGTACGGCACGCCTTCGGCGTCGAGGGTTGCGCGGGCTGCGGATTCGCTCATCCCGACCACGTACGGAGCCGACGCGGCGGACGCGGCGGGGCCCCCGAGGAGCAGGGCGGCTGCGGTGGCTGCGGTGACGGCGGCGGCGGAAACGATGGTGCGCATGGTGATTCCTTTCGGAGATGCGAACAGGCGTGCAGAACAGGAAAGTGTTGGTGCGAACGGGATGTGGGCTGTGATCCCGAACCGTTCCCATCGTGGCTCGACAGCCGCACCGGGCACATCGGGTGAGCCACCCATCTGCACCCTGAATTCGCGGGTCGGGGTTTCTCGGGGAACGGGCGCGGTACCGTCGAAGCCATGGCCGAACCGAAACGGGTAGCTCTGGCACTCGGCAGTGGGGGTGCGCGCGGATACGCGCACATCGGAGCGATCCAGGCTGTGACCGGCCGCGGCCTCGAGATCGTCGGTATCGCGGGATCGTCGATGGGTGCGCTGGTCGGCGGACTGTACGCGGCGGGCAAGCTCGACGAGTACACCGACTGGGCGCTGACCCTCACCCAGCTCGACGTGGTGCGGCTGCTGGACGTGTCGGTGACGTCAGCGGGCGCCATCCGCGCCGAGAAGGTGCTCGCCCGGGTCCGCGAGATCCTCGGCGACGTGCAGATCGAGGACCTGCCGCTCCCGTTCACCGCGGTCGCGACCGATCTGGCTGCGGGACGGCCGGTGTGGTTCCAGCGAGGTCCGCTCGACGTCGCCATCCGCGCCTCGATCGCGATTCCCGGCGTCATCACTCCGGCGGTCCTCAACGGCCGGGTGCTCATCGACGGGGGCACGCTCGCGCCGTTGCCGGTCGCGCCGACCGTGGCGCTGGCGTCGGACCTGACGATCGGGATCAGTCTCAGCGGTGAGGAACGCGGCCTCGCGTCCCCGGTGAACGTCAGCGCCGAACCGCGCCCGGTCGAGGAATGGATCGGCCGCTTCCGCCGCAGTGCCGGGTTCCTGCTCGAACGCGACATCGTGCGATCGGTCGTGGGCCGGTTCGGTTCGGCCCGGGCCCATACGGATTCGGGCCCTGCCGACTCCGGTAACGGCGCGTACTCCGATATCACTGCCGACTCCGATGCCGCTGCCGACGAGGAGGTGTTCGAGCCGCCCGTCGACCCGGCGCTCGAAGCCGCCGCGGTGGCGTCCGGGGGTGTCGCCGCGCCGAAACTCGGCCGCGTCGCGGTGATGAGCCGGTCGATCGACATCATGCAGTCGGTGCTGGCCCGGCATCAGCTCGCCGCGTACCCACCGGATGTGCTGGTCGAAATACCGCGCAGCGCATGCCGCAGCCTCGATTTCCACAAGGCCGCCGAGATGATCGAACTCGGCCGGACACTGACCGAAGCGGCTCTCGACAACGCCGGGTTCCTCGAGGCGCGGGCCGGTGGCGAGCACGGTCCTCCGCAACCGGGCGATCACGGACCCGCAGAGGGATCGCCGGAATAGCCGGGGATCGTGCCCCCGACTCGGCGCAATGCCGGTGTGTTCGCGGTCGAGGGGAGGACACTCGGGTGATGAGGCGTGGTGATGGCCGGTGAACGCGAAGGATCGAACCTGGGACCTCGGTTACGCGGCCGCGTGGCGGCTGGTGCGCGCACTGCCGGATCGCTGGGCGCTGCGCCTGTTCTATCTCGCGGCCGATCGCGCAGCCCGCAACGGCGGACCGGATCAATTGCGGCGCAACCTGTCCCGTGTTCTCGCCATCCCGGCCGAGGAGATCCCCGACGAGCTGGTGCGCGCGAGCCTGCGTTCGTACGCGCGCTACTGGTGCGAGGCCTTCCGGCTTCCGTCGATGGATCCGGTCCGGCTCGCCGACGACATCGAAACCTCCGCCACCGGACTCGAACACATCCACGAATCGGTCGAGCGCGGCAAGGGTGCGGTGCTGGCCCTCCCGCACAGCGGAAACTGGGATCTGGCGGGCGTCTGGGTGACGCAGCGGGTGGGCTCGCCGGTCGTCGTCGCCGAGCGACTGCGGCCGGATTCGCTGTTCCGGCGCTTCGTACGGTTCCGTGAGGGATTGGGATTCGAGATCATTCCGCTCACCGGCACCGAGACGCCACCGCTCGAGCAGTTGGCGGCACGGCTGCGTGAGGGCCGGATGGTCGGGCTGCTCGCCGAACGCGACATGACCGGCACGGGTGTGCCGGTCACCTTCTTCGGCGAACCGGCCCGCATGCCGGCCGGTCCCGCCCGGCTCGCGATCGACACCGGTGCGCCGCTGCTGCCGGTGAACTGCTGGTTCACGCCGAACGGTTGGGGTTTCCAGGTGGGCCCGCCCATCGAGGCCGTCGACGGTGTGCAGGGCACGACGCAGGCGCTGGCCGACCGGTTCGCCGCCGCGATCGCCGCGCATCCTGCCGACTGGCACATGCTGCAACGGGTGTGGACCGCCGACTTCGACGGCCACCGATGATCTACTCTGAGCCGGTGGAGACCGTACCGATCCAGCTGCCGGGGGGTACCACCGCGCCGGTCCGCCTGTTTCCGGGCCCGGACCACGAGCACGAGACGCGACGGGACGCCGCGAGGATCGTGGTGGTCGTCGTCCCCGGGCTCGGAATCCCGGCCGGCTACTACGAACCGTTCGCCGACGCGCTTACCGGACACGGCTTCGACGTCGCGATCTGCGAGCTCCGCGGGCAGGGCGACAGCCGGCCGCGCCCGGACGCCGACAGCGTCTACGGCTACCACGAGCTGGTGTCCGTGGACTTCCCCGCGATGTTCGAGGTCGTCCGCGAACGATTCCCCGATTCGACCCCGTACCTGCTGGGACATTCGATGGGCGGCCAACTCGGGGTGCTCTACGCGTCGCGGGTCCGCGGCCGCCTCGGCGGACTGATCCTCGTCGCCTCCGGAACCCCCTACTACCGGCACTTCCCGGGCTCCCGCGGACCCGGCCTGCTGCTCGGGTCCGCGGCCATGTCGATCACCGCGAGCGTCGCGGGATTCTGGCCCGGCGACCGGCTCGACATCGGGGGATTCGGACGCCAGTCCCGCGTGCTCATCTCGGACTGGGCGCGCCTGGCCCGCAGCGGACGATTCGAGCCTTACGGCGCCGACATCGACTACGAGGAGCGCCTCGCGCGGCTGAAGCTGCTGGTGCTGTCGATCACCATCGAGAACGACGACATGACCCCGGTCGCCGCGGCCCGGCATCTGCTCGAGAAGCTCCCCGCGGCCGAGGTCACCACCTGGCACCTCGACCGTCCGCTGGGGCACAACGGCTGGATCCGGGACAACGCGGAGATCGTCGAGCGGGTCGCGGCCTGGTTGCACGACCGCTGACCCGCCCGGTTGTCAGCGGAGCTTGTCCTCCAGGAACGTGAACGTCAGCGCCGACTTGAACGCGGCCTGCGCGTTGTCCGCCGCGCCGCCGTGCCCGCCCTCGATGTTCTCGTAGTACCGCACCTGATGTCCCTGCTCCTCGAGGCGGGCGACCATCTTCCGGGCGTGGCCGGGATGCACCCGGTCGTCGCGGGTCGAGGTGGTGATCAGGATCGGCGGGTACGTCGCCTCGGGATCGACGTTCTGATAGGGGGAGTACTCCTTCAGGAACGCCCACTCGTCCGGGTTGTCGGGGTCGCCGTACTCGGCCGTCCACGACGCGCCCGCGAGCAGCAGGTGGTACCGCTTCATGTCCAGCAGGGGCACCTGGCACACGATCGCCCCGAACAGCGACGGGTAGCGGGTGAGCATCACGCCCATCAGCAGACCGCCGTTGCTGCCGCCCTGGATACCGAGCTTCTCCGCGGTGGTGATGCCCCGCGCGACGAGGTCCTTCGCGACCGCCGCGAAGTCCTCGAACACCTTGTGCCGGTTCTCCTTCAGCGCCTGCGTGTGCCAGGTGGGGCCGTACTCGCCGCCACCGCGGATGTTCGCGATCACATAGGTGTAGCCGCGTTCGAGCCACGCCCGGCCGATACCGCCTCCGTAGGCGGGCACCAGCGAGTTCTCGAATCCACCGTAGCCGTACAGCAGGGTCGGCGACGGGGTGTCGGTGTTGCTGCCCACCACGAAGTACGGCACCTGGGTTCCGTCGTCGGACGTCGCGAAATGCTGTGTGACGGAAATGTTCTCGGCGTCGAAGAACGAGGGTGCCTGCTTGATCGCCGTCAGCGGACCGCCGACCGTCCCGGACAGCAGAGTCGCGGGGACGGTGAAACCGCTGGAGTTGAGGAAGAAGTCGTCGCTCTCGAGGGGATCGACGTCGATGATCGAGGTGGACGTCGCCGGCGGAACGCCCTCGAGCGGGCGGTCCTCCCACCCGTCCGGCCCCGGCGTGAGCACCCGCACCTCGGTCTGCACGTCGCGCAGCGTCACGAGCAGCAGGTGGTTGCGGGTCCACGCGTACTGCTCGAGCGAGGTGTGCTCGTCCGGGGTGAACAGCACCGTGAACTCGCGTGATCCCGCCAGAAACGCCGGATAGTTCGTGGCCAGCAGTGCACCGGCCGGGTATCCCAGCCACGGCGACCGGGTGCGCACCAGCAGATGGTCGCGGTAGACGCCGGCCCCGGCGTCGTCCGGCACCTCGAGCTTCACCAGTTCGCCGTCGTCGGTCAGCTCGAACCGGTGCGCGTTGTAGAAGTCCAGGGCCCGTTCGACGAAGGTCCGCTCGTATCCGGGCGTGCGGTCGTACGACGCGCCCACCGCCACGTCGGTCTTCTCGCCCTCGAACACGATCTCCGCCTCGGAGACCGGGGTGCCGCGCCGCCACCGCTTCGCGATGCGCGGATATCCCGAATCGGTGAGCGACCCGTCGCCGAAATCGGTACCGACGTAGACGGAGTCCGCGTCGATCCACCCGATGTCCGTCTTCGCCTCGGGCAGTTCGAAACTGTCCGCACCCGACACGAACTGCCGTGTGACCAGGTCGAATTCGCGGATCACGGTGGCGTCCGCGCCGCCGCGCGACAATCCGATCAACGCGCGCGTGTGGTCGGGACGCAGCACCTGCGCGCTCGACCACACCCAGTTCTCGCCCTCCTGTTCGGCGAGCGCGTCCAGATCGACGAGCACGTCCCACTCCGGGTCGTCGCGCAGGTACTGGTCCATCGTGGTGCGGCGCCACAGCCCCCGGACGTGCTCCGCGTCCCGCCAATAGTTGTAGAGATACTCCGCGCGTCGCCGGGCGTAGGGAATCCGCGCATCGGTGTCGAGCACCTCCCGGATCCGGGACTGCAACGTCTCGAACTCGTCGGTGCGGGTGTACTCGTCGACGGTGAGTGCGTTCCGGGCGCGCACCCAGTCCAGCTGCTGCTCGCCGGTGACGTCCTCGAGCCAGAGGTACGGGTCGGTCGGGTCGGAGGCCGTGGCGTCGGCGTTCGTCGCAGAGGTCATGTCGCTATTTCTACCCGGACCGGCACACTTGCGGGCATGCAGCTGCATCCAACCGACGCGCGTCGCGACTGGCTCGGCGATCGTCTGCCCAGCGATCTGTTCCTCGTGTACTGCTTCGACGCGCCGTCCGCGCCGCCAGAACGGGTGCTCAGCGACCTCGCCGCCCGGGCCGCGGGGATCGGGGACCTGCGCACCCGGGCCGTCGACGTTCCGGGCCTGCTCGACTACCCGTACTGGACGAACCGCGAGATCGGAGACGACCAGTTCAGGACCCATCCCGGCGGCGACTGGGCAGCGGTGACGGCCCTGCTCGGCACGCTCGTCGAGGGCCGGGTCGACATCCGCGTCTCGCCGTGGCGGCTGCACCTGATCCCCGACGTGACAGGCGCACCCGGGGGAGACGGGGCCGCGCTGCTCGCGGTGCTGCAGATCTCGCACGCGTTCGCCGACGGACAGCGTGCGTCGGCGTTGGCGCGTGCCCTGTTCGAGAAGGACGCGCCGCCGCGCACCGAGGCGCCCCGCGCCCCGGCGCCGCCGGCCATGCTCGTGCGCGCGGCGGCGAAACTGCCGGGACAGATCGTCGGGGTGGTCGCCGACGGGGTGAGGGCGAGCCGGGCCGAGCAGGAACTGGCCGGACCGGGCGTGCCGCCCCCGGCGCCGGGCTGCCCGCTCGTCGCGGTGAACACCGCGCCCGGTCCCCGCCGCACGGTGCGGACCCTCGTGTGCGACACCGCCGACCTGCGGCGCGCCGGCGCCGTCACGGTCGCGGCGCTGGCCGCGATCGGTCCGGCCCTGGCCGCGTTCCTGGACGTGGACGCCCTCGGAGCGGAGGTTCCGGTGGCGGTGCCGACGAGGGGCAGCGAACGGAACGCGTACCGCAGTGTCGGGGTCGCACTTCGCCCGGACCTCCGCGACAGCGGCGAACGGGCCGCGGCGATCGCCGCCGAACTGGAGTTGCGGCGTCGCCGCGCCGCGCACCCGGCGATGGCGGTGCGGTCCCGGACCGAGGATCACGTGCCCGCGCCGCTGCTGCGTTTCGGAACCGACCGCACCGACCTGTCCGTCGTACCGCCGACCGTCACCGGGAACACCGTGGTGTCGAGCGTGAACCGCGGCGCCGCCGACCTCGTGCTCGGCGGCGGCGCGGTCCGGTTCACCACCGGATACCCGAGCCTGTCACCGGTGATGGCACTGACCCACGGCGTGCACGGCATCGGCGACGCCGTCGCGGTCTCGGTCACGACGAGCCCCGACGTGCTCGACGACGCCGCACTCGACCGGTACGTGGATCTGCTCCGGAGATCGCTCGCCGGACTGTAGGCCGGGTGCGGCACTGTAGGCCGGGTGCAAGCACCAGGGAGCCCGTCAGCGGAAGTAGTCGCCGAATCCGAAGATCGCGTCGAAGGCGCTCGTGGGCAGCACGTCCACGTAGTTGACGCGGTAGTCCGGATACGAGGTGCGCATCAGGGCGTGCACGAACTGCGTCGCGTGGATCGCATCCACGGCGTCGATCGTGACGACGAGCTCGACCAGAGCGTTGTCGCTGCGACCCACGCAACCGTGATGCGGAACGATCGGCTCGAGGAAGTCGTCGAAGTCGTCGTCGCTCAGAAGATCGACGAGCACATCGAGTTCGATCATCGCGTTGTATTCCATGTGTGTCCTCCCGTGTCGAACACCCGAGCGGCCTCGCGCCGCGCGGGTTGGTATCGATCGGGAAGACGCACGGCGACATCATGCCCGAGTCCCGGAGGGTCCGCACGGGGACCGGCCGCCGTGTCACACAGCCCCTTGTCTCACACAGCGGCCCCGAACACCGCTCGTTCGCGGCGACGCTGCTTGCGCGCGAGCACGGAGACCAGCGCGCGCAGGAAGAACGGCAGTTCCTTGCGGGCCCGCTCGGCTTCTTCGGGGGTCATGACCGCGAAGACCCGGGTGAGGTCGAAGTCCATGCGAGCGCCGCGTTGCGCGCCCTTCTCGAAGGTCTGCCATGACTCGGCGGACACGTAGCCGGTGATCAGCGGAAACACGGTGCGCTCCTCGTCGGCGATGTGTTCGTCGAGCATCGCCCGGAGCCGGCGGACGGTCTGCGCGAATTCGGCGATCGCGGTCTTCTGCGGCAGTGCCCCCGCCGAGCGGACGAGATCGTCGAGGAGCGGGTCGAGCTCGTCGTGATCGTCCGTCAGTTCGGTGAAATCGACGTGCGGGCCCGCCGACTCGGTGATCAGGGGCCACAACGAGAAGTCCTCGACGTTGTGGTGATGGTGGAGACTCGCGGCGAAGAGGGAGACGTAGCCGGAGATCGCGGCGCACCGGGCGTGGTCGAAACGCGACCGGTCGGCGACCATTTCGTCGGCGAGACGGGAGAGCCGGGCGAGGTCGTGGACGATCACGCGGTGCGCGAGACGCATACCGAGCAGTTCTTCATCCGTGGTGAGGCGTGGAGCCTTGGTCAGAGATGTCATGTCGGTAGCGTGCCCGCCGGTGCTTGGCTGCGACTTGGTGATCGCTTGGCCGGGACGAGCGCCACTGTTGCGGGAAATGAAAGTGGCGACCAAGTGCCTGTCCACACACTCGGACCATGACCATCACACCTTCACTTCTGTACCGCCTCAGCGCCGCCGGCGTCATCGTCGCGTTCGCGCTCAACCTGACCGGTGGCCTGCTGCACCCGGTCGTCGACGGCAACGCGCATTCCGCCGAGTCGCTGACCTCCGGGTTCAGCCCGTGGGCGCAGATGCTGTTGCTGTTCGGTACGGTCGTCCAGCTGATCGCCCTGCCGGGTGTCTACGCGTGGTTCTCTGCGAAGGCCGGGCTCGCGGGGCTGATCGGCTTCGTCCTGCTCTACGGCTCGTCGATGCTCGTGTCGCTCACGCACCTGACGATCGAGGCGTTCGCCTCATACGAACTTGCGGCGAACCCGGCGACCGCCCACCTCGTCCCCGCGGACGGTTCCCTGTTCCCCTCGACGGCGTTCACCGTGCTGCAGACCGCGAGCGGGCTGACGTTCATGCTCAGCATGGTCGTGTTCGGCGTGTGCCTGCTCCGCACGGGCGCCGTTCCCCGCTGGATCGGCGCGATCATGACCGCCGGCGGTCTGGTTCTGCTCCTGCCGCTGCCCGAGCTGCCCGGCGTGAGCGGACTGGTGATCGAGTTGCCGCGGGGGCTGGCGTTCGCCGCGATCGGGGTTCTCATTCTGCGGGCGAACGGTCGTCCGCCGGTGGAGACGGAGCCGGCGACCTCGCATCGTGCAGGCGCTCCGCTAGCCGTGTGACCAGTTCCGATGCGGCGGCTCGCCACCGGGCCGCCGCATCGCCGTCTCCGACGGCCTCGGCGGTCTCGGCCAGCGCGACGTCGACGGGTCCCGCGTAGAACGAACCGGAGTCGAGCCCGGCGATGCGGCCCGAGAACGGGAGGAGTTCGGCGTGCAGATCGCGAGCCGTCGCCACGTCGGCGAGACGAGCGGCCACCCGGGCACGGAACGTCGTCATCGCCAGCCAGTAGTAGTCGCGCGGATATGGACTGCTTCCCTCCCACAGCTGCCGGGCGCGGTCGGTGTCGCCCCGGTCCAGAAGCGCCAGGATCAGCGGGAACCGGACCGAGTGGGGACGCACCCCCTCGATCAGCTCGAGCTCTTCGACCAGTGGCGACAGGTCGCCGCGTGCCACGGCGACACCGATACGGCCGATGGTGCCGATCCACTGCGCGACAACCATGCCCTGGGCGTGCAACATTGCCGAGATCTCGTCGTATCGGCGCAGTCCGGACTCGACGCGACCGGCCATCAACTCCACCATCGCATCGAACACGGCGAGCACCCCGAGCATCTGTACCAGCTGATGGCCGGCCGCGTATGTGGTTGCGAGGGAAGCGCTCCCGTATGCCTGATCGAAGTCGGTGACGGCCGTGGCGGCGAGGAACCGCTGGAAGTGGGCGACCGAGACGAACCCCTCGTCGCCCACCTTCTGCGCGACGTCGAGCAGTTGCCGGGAGTTCGCGAGCCGCTGGTCGACCAGATCGGGACCGAACGCGACGTAACCGACGGCGTTGAGCGCCCTCATCATCGTTGTCGGGTCGCCGGATTCCTGGGCCAGGGCGCGGGCCTCGACGGCCGCCGCGAGGCTCCCTTCGTCGTCCAGGCCTTCGAGTTCGAACACCTTCGCCACCAGCAGCAGGGCGCGGGTCGCCGCGGGGAGCGCGGGATCGGACAGTGCGGTGTCGATCTCGTCGAGAATCTCGGTGTCGGGATCGGCGTCGACCCGGATCGTCCAGACCACCGGCGCGGTCCACGACACGAGCGCGCGCACGAGAGAATCGCGGTCGCCGAGGGCGCGGGCCGCCCGCACCGCGCGGACCCGGGTGTCGCGTGCCCCGCCGATGTCGCCCGTGCGGGCCTGCGATCCCACCTGGCCGATCAGGATCTCCAGCAGGAGACGGCTGTTCGGTTCGCTCGCGGTCTCCGACAACGACCGGGCCGCGGCCCACAATGCGAACGCGTCCTTGAACGAGGACTGCCGCTCGGCGGCCCGGGCACCCGCAACCACGTACTCCGCGCACCGCTCCGCGGTGGCGGGCGTCGCCGCGGCGATCGCGTGGTGTGCGAGGACCGTCGGGTCGGAGTGATCTCGCCGCGCGAGCATGTCGAGTGCTGCGGCGTGAATCCGCCTGCGCCGCATGGCGGGCAGGGCGTCGTAGAGGGTCTCGCGCACGAGATCGTGGCTGAACCGCAGACGTTCGGGCGCGGGTTCGACGAGAATTCCGGTGACCACCGCCGGTTCGAGTGCGTCGATCACGCTCTCGTCGTCCATGTCGCTGACGGCGCCGAGGACGGACAGGTCGAAGTCGCGACCGAGCACGGCACCGCGTCGCAGCGCGACGACCGTCCGCTCGGGGAGGCGTGAGATGCGGCGCGCGAGGACGTTTCGCACCCCGTCGGGAACGGTCGCTCGGACGGTATCGACGTCCGGCGGCGCCCCGAGTGTGTCGACACCCTCCGAGGCGATCAGGCGGCAGTACTCCTCGAGGAAGAGCGGATTGCCGCCCGTGCGGTCGACGAGCTCGACGAGCACGTCCTCGTCGAGGTCGGCCGACCCCGCGCGACGGGCGATCGTGCGAGCCTCCTCCCGGCCCACTCCGCGCAGGGTGATCCGGGCTCCCGGAATCCCGGCGGTCGCAGCCCAGGTCGCGCGCAGATCGTCGGTGACCTCGCTGGGACGGAACGTGGCCACGACGAGGGTCGCCGAGTTCCGGGCCGAGGCGGCGACATGCCGAAGCACCTGCAGGGTCGGTTCGTCGGCCCGGTGGACGTCGTCGAGAACGAGGACGGTTCTGCGCTCGGGCGTGGACAGCAGTTGCTCGACTGCGCGGCTCAGTTCGAACGGTGATGCGGGCGGCTCCTGCTCACCGAGTCCGCGCAGGATCTCGGTCCACGGCCAGGCGGGCGGTGCACCGTCGACCTCGGGGCATCCACCCCACGCACCGAGCCGGCCCTCGGCCGTGGTCCGGTGCAGGAACGCGCGGGCGAGCGCACTCTTTCCCTCGCCCGCGTCGCCCGCGATCCACACCAGGTGCAGCCCGCTCGTCTCCGATCGGTGCGCCGCGTCGTGCAGTTGCGCGAGTTCGCCGTCCCTGCCGACGATGTCGCCGGAATCCGGGTGTTGCTGGGGGACAGACGATTCGACGCGCAGCGGGATGTCCGCCCGTTCGGGTGACAACGACGGCCGCTGCTGCAGGATGTCGCGTTCGAGTTCCTGCAGTTCGGGGGAGGGGTCGACTCCCAGCTCGTCGAGCAGGTATTCGCGGGTGCGGCGCAGCGTGGCCAGTGCGTCGGCTTGGCGACCGCAGCGATACTGCGCCGACGCCAGTAGCCGGACCGCGAATTCGCGCTCGGGATGCTCGGCGACGTGAGGGTCGAGCTGATCGGCCGCGAGTTCGACACGGCCCTCGTCGAGATAGGCGTGGGCGCGCGCTTCGAGCGCGGTGGCGTACACCTGCGTCAGACGTGTGCTCTCGATCCGGGCCCAGTCCGCGTCGAGGTGTTCGTGGTAGGGGATGCCTTTCCACCGGTCCAGCGCCTGCGACAGGATCTCGATCCGCGACGTGCGGTCGGCGGCGGTGAGTCCCTCGGTGGCGAGCCGATCGAAATGCCACGCGTCGACCGCTTCGGTGGGCAACCGCAGCGCGTAGCCGGGTGGGGCGCTCACGATGACGGTCGCCGGTGTCCGCGGTGCGCGTGCGGGTTCGAGCAGACGCCGCAGGTTCGACACGTGCACCTGGAGCGCGGCCAGTGCTTTCGGTGGCGGCCCGCCGGACCAGAGGTCCTCGATCAGAAGGTCGGTCGAGACGACGTGACCCGCGGCGACGAGGAGCCGACCGAGAACCGCACGGGCCCCCGGACCGCCGAGGGACACCGTGCGGTCGCCGACCGTGACCTCGGTCGAGCCCAGCACGCTGATGCGAACGGGCGCGGCGGACGGTGTCTGCGCTGTCATGATCGGCCCAGATTAGCGGCGGTGCAGGCAGTCCGCGAGCCCTGTGGTCGCATTCAGTCCAGGATGTCGAGGACCTTCGTGTCCTCCTGGCCGGCGAGCACCAGGGACTGGGCCACCACCATGTGCTTCTGCCAGTGAGCGAAGGCACCGGCGCCGTCCCGCGCGCGCAGCAGCTTGATCAGCTTGCGCTGCGAACGGACGAACAACTTGTAGTTCTCCTCGTACTTCTCCGCATCGGTTTCGCGCTTCTCGCGGGTGACGTTCGTGGTGTGCCGTTCGTAGATCTCGTGCAGCATTCCCGCGATCAGGGCGAGGGTCGAGTTGCCTGCCAGTTGGACCATTCGGAGATGGAACCGCGCCGCGGCCTGCCCGAAGGTGCCGGACTCGAACGACGACGGAATGGCTTCGTCCACAATGCGTTCGAGTTCATCGAAGGCTTCTTCTGTGCCGTTCTCCGCCAGCAGTCGTGCGGCGGCGGGTTCGACGGCCTGGCGGGCGATGTAGACGTCGGCGACGGTGGCACCCGACAGCTCCAGCAGCAGCGACGCCGGTCGCGCAACCACCTCGGGACCCGGTACACACACGCGGGCGCCGGAGCGGGAACCGCGGCGGACCTCGACGAGCCGTTCCGCTTCGAGCACGCGGACCGCCTCGCGGAGCGTGGGCCGGCTGACGGAGAAGTGCTCCATGAGTTCGGCTTCGTGGGGCAGATGGTCGCCGTCCTTGAGCTCACCGTCGACGATCATGCGGCGCAGCTTGCGTGCGACGAGTTCGGCTGTCTTGGGCGTTCGGATCGCTCGTCCCGTCGTGCCGGGGGCATCGAAGATCGGAGCCCATGCTTCGTCGGTCACGGGGGGACACCTTCCTGCTCATATACAACTTCGCGTACCTACGTAACGTACCCGAGGATCCTTGCGCCCACTATACATAGTCAACTATGTTATCTATGTATTTGTGCGTTGTGTCACCGTGAGATCAGGCGCCGGAGTCCCGGCGAACTCCGAGGAGCGGCAATGTTGAGGACGCGGTTCACCGAAGAATTCGGAATCGAGCATCCGGTGGTGCAGGGCGGCATGATGTGGGTCGGCCGGGCGGAACTTGCCGCCGCGGTCTCCAACGGGGGCGGCCTCGGCATCATCACGGCTCTCACGCAGCCGACCCCGGAGGATCTGGTCGAGGAGATCGAGCGGTGCCGCGCGTTGACCGACAAGCCGTTCGGCGTCAATCTCACCCTCACCCTGTCGATCAACCCGCCCCCGTACGCCGAATACCGGCAGGCGATCATCGATTCCGGCGTGAAGATCGTCGAGACGGCCGGCTCCGACCCGACGGTGCACGTCGAGCACTTCAAAGAGCACGACATCAAGATCATCCACAAGTGCACCAGCGTCCGTCACGCCCTCAAGGCGCAGCGCATCGGCGTCGACGCGGTGAGCATCGACGGTTTCGAGGCCGCCGGTCATCCCGGTGAGGACGACGTCCCCGGGCTGGTGCTGATCCCGGCGTCCGCCGATGCCCTCGACATCCCGTTCATCGCCTCCGGTGGTTTCGCGGACGGACGGGGCCTCGCGGCCGCACTTGCTCTCGGTGCCGGCGGCATCAACATGGGTACCCGGTTCATGTGTACCGAGGAGAGCCCGATCCACGAGAACATCAAGCAGCAGATCGTCGGTGCCTGCGAACTCGACACCCAGCTGATCTTCCGTCAGCTCCGCAACACCATGCGCGCGGCGAGGAACTCGGTGAGCGAAGAGGTCGTCGACATCCTGAACAAAGGCGGACGCTTCAAGGACGTCAAGGATCTCGTCGCAGGCACCCGCGGCCGCAAGGTCTACGAGGACGGCGATCCCGAGGCCGGAATCTGGACCGTCGGGGTCGCGCAGGGCCTGATCCGTGACATCCCGCCGGCGGGTGAGCTCGTGCGCCGGATCGCGGCGGAGGCCGAGGAGATCCTGCTCGATCTGACGCGCAACATCACCGACTCCGTTTCCGTTTCCTGAAGGGGCGCAACATGACCCGGACCGACGCACGCGACACCGTGACGTCCGAAGAATCCCCGCTGCTCGTTACCCGGGACGGCGCGGTCGCGATCCTCACACTCAACCGGCCGGACCGGCGCAACGCCATCGACCGGGCGATGCGCAAGGCGCTGAAGAAGGAACTGTGGCGCGCCGACGGCGACGACGACGTGCGCGTCGTGGTGATCACCGGCGCGGGCACCGCGTTCTCGTCCGGTGTGGACCTGCCCGAAGCGCTGTCCGGTCCACCGCTCGGCAGCGAGGGCCCCACGCCCACCCAGGCGCTACGAGGGATCTCGAAGCCGGTGATCGCCGCCGTGAACGGGCCGTGCTACACCGGCGGCTACGAACTGGCGGTGAACTGCTCGTTCATCATCGCGTCGGACCGCGCCGAATTCGCCGACACCCACGCGCAGATCGGGCTTCTCAACGGATGGGGCGGCAGCGCCATGTTGCCGCGCATGATCGGGCTTCCCGCCGCGATCCAGTTCATTCTCAGCGGCGAACCCGTCGACGGGCACACGGCGGCACGGATCGGTCTCGCCAACGAGGTCGTCGAACACGACAGGTTGCTGGACCGCACACTGGAGATCGCCCACAAGATTGCCGACGGCCATCCCGGGGCGGTGCAGCGGATGCTGCGCCTGCTCAAGGAAGGCGCGGGCACCTCGCTCGCCCACGCCCTCGGTCTCGAGGCCGAGGCCGCTGCCTCGTACCGCCCCGACGGGGTCGACATCGGCGCGCGGTACGGCAAACGGCGAGCCGAGAAATCCTGAATCACAGAACGATCCGAGTGCTCGCATCATGAGAGGTGGAGGGGTGGAACAGAAGACCGCGGCGGTACTCGACGCATCGACCGGCGACTGGCGCGACCGGCTGACCACACTGCTCGCCGACTATCGGAAGCGTCCACGCCCGGCCACCTCCCGCGAGCGTTTCGAGGCTGCCCGGGCCTGGCAATCCGAACTCGTCGACGCGGGTCTCGCGGCGCCGGGATGGCCACGCGAAGCCGGCGGCATGGAACTCTCGCTGGAGGAGCAACTCGACTACTACCGGATGACGACCCGGGCCGGGGCGCCGAAACATCCGTGCCCCCTGTCGTTCATCGTGGCACCGACGATCATCGTGCACGGCACGCAGGAGCAGAAGGATCGCTTCCTCGAGCCGCTGCTGCGGGCCGACGAGTTCTGGTGCCAGGGCTTCTCGGAACCGGGCGCCGGCAGCGACCTCGCCTCGCTGTCCACCCGCGCCGTGCGTGAGGGCGACATCTACCGGGTTACGGGACGGAAGATCTGGACCACCATGGCCGACAAGGCCGACTGGATCTTCGCGCTGGTCCGCACCGGAGCTCCCGGCCGCGGCACGGCAGGCATCACCTACCTGCTGATCCCGATGAACGCTCCCGGTATCGAGGTGCGTCCGCTGCGCGATGCCGCAGGAGGCCACCACTTTGCGGAAGTCTTCTTCGATGACGTCGAGGTACCCGTCGCCAACCGGATCGGCGAGGAGGGCGAAGGCTGGTCGATCATGCGGACCTCGCTCGGACACGAGCGGGCTACGGCCTTCCTCGCCGACGAATTCCGTTACCGCAGCACGGTCGACAAGGTGTTCCGGCTCGCCGCCGCGCAGGGTTACGCCGACGATCCGCTGATCCGGCAGGAACTCGCGAAGGTCGAGACCGGCGTCCGGGAGATCGCCGCGAACAGTGCACGAGCACTGGAAGCCGTTCTGCGAAACGAAGATCCGGGCGCGGTGGCGTCGATCAACCGCCTGGTGAAGTCGGAATTCGAGCAGCACATGCACCGGCTCGCGCTGCGCCTGACCGGATCGGGGGCGGTGCTGAACACCCGGTCCGAGGGCGTCGTCGAACACGGGCGCTGGACCTACGGATATCTGATGTCCCGCGCCGCGACGATCGGTGCGGGCACCGCGGAGATCCAGCGCAACACCATCGCGGAGAACGTGCTCGGCCTACCCTCGCATCGCGGCGAGGGCCGCCGGAACCCGGTGGTCGCCCCGGGACGACCGCTCACCGCTCCGGAGGAGGACGAGGCGGCGCTGCGCGAGGTACTCGGCGACCTGCTCTCGTCCCGCGTGGACACCGGGAAGTTGCTCACGCGCGAGTCTGCACCCGGTGATTACGACATCGACCTGTGGGACGAACTCGTGAAGTTC
This sequence comes from Rhodococcus sp. NPDC003383, assembly GCF_053589115.1. Lineage (NCBI taxonomy): Bacteria > Bacillati > Actinomycetota > Actinomycetes > Mycobacteriales > Nocardiaceae > Rhodococcus > Rhodococcus sp. NPDC003383. The sequence continues at coordinate 151,252 of NZ_JBSFRG010000002.1, forward strand.
GGTCTGCCGGGGCTGGCCGCTCCGGAGTCCCTGGGCGGTGGCGGCCAGCCGTTGCGGCTGCTGTGCGCGGCCGTCGAAGAGGCGGCGTACCACCTGGCGCCGGTGCCGCTCGTGCCGACCGCCATCGCCCTCGAGGTGCTCGCCGCAGCGGGCGTCGACGAGCCCGCCCGTACCGTGGTGTCCGGTGCGACCGCCGCCTTCGTAGTCCCCGTCGACGATCGGGGCTGGGTTGTCGAGTCCGGCCTGCCCGTGCTCGACGACGGCCGGTTGACCGGCAGGGTCGAACGCGTCGCGGGTGCACCCGTCGCCGGTGTGCTCGTGGTTCTCGCGACCGATGCCACCACCGGCGGCCGCGTGCTCGTCTCGGTGCAGCCGGCCGACGTCACCGTCACGGTGCAGAACTCGGTGGACCTGACCGCGACCGTCGGCATCGTCGACGCGGACGGGGCGCCGGCCACAGTGCTCGCGTCCGGGCAGGCGGTCGACGACGCGCTGGCCCGCGCCCGCCGTGTCGCGCAGCTGCTCGTCGCGGCGGACTCGGTCGGTGTCGCGAACCGGGCATTTGCGATGGCGGTGGACTGGGCCGGGCAACGCGAGCAGTTCGGTCAGCCGATCGGCTCGTACCAGGCCGTCTCGCACCGATGCGCGTATCTGCTGGTCGGTGCGGAAGGGGCTCGGGGACAGGTACTTTCGGCTGCAGACTGCGACGAGAACCATCCCGACGCGTCCATCGCTGCGAACCTCGCCACGGCAGCCGCGCTCGGCACCGCGGTGACGGCCACGGAAGACTGCATCCAGATCCACGGCGGTATCGGGTTCACCTGGGAGCATCCCGCCCACCTTCTGCTGCGCCGCGCGACGGCGAACGAGGCGTGGATCGGTCGACCCGAAGTGCTGCGCGACTGCGCGGTGAGCGAAGTGTTCGACCGGCTGTCCTGACGGGCCGATCGAACGCACTGCGCGGACACGACGAGGCCGCTGCTCCTGACAGTCAGCGGCCTCGTCGTCGCCGCGGGGTTCTCCCGGGTCACTCCCGGAAACGCAGCAGCCCCTCCTGCGCCGTGCTCGCGACGAGCGTGCCGTCCCGATCGAAGAGGTAACCGCGCGAGAGCCCGCGACCTCCGCTCATCCGGTACCCGTGCTGCTCGTAGAGGTGCCATTCGTCGGCGCGGAAGGGTGCGTGCCACCAGATGGTGTGATCCAGGCTCGCGAGCTGAAGACCGGGAGTTTCGACGTGCCGGGCATGCGGCGGAAGCGACGCCGAGAGCAGGAACAGGTCGGAGCAGTACGCGAACCCCGCGGCGTGGACGAAGGGATCGTCGCCGAGTCGCTCCGCGGTACGGACCCAGGCGCGCTGACGTGGCGGGCGGGCCTCACCCCGCTGGTTCGCGAGCCGTGGATACTCCTCGGGGAAGCGGAAGTCCACACCGGTACCGGTGAGGAGCGGGACAAGCCATGCGGCTCCGCGCAATTCGTCGGTGCTCAAACTCTCCTCGAATCGGGGGAGTTCCTCCGGTGGCGCGGCCGGCGCGCTCACCGGTGTCTGATGTTCGAGGCCGTCCTCCGGGCGCTGGAACGACACGGTCGTGAGGAAGATCGTGCGGTCGTTCTGCACGGCTCGCACGTGGCGGGTGGCGAAACTGCCACCGTCCCGCAGTCTTTCGACGTGATAGTCGACGGGGACATCCGAACGGCCGGGGTGGACGAAGTGCCCGTGGAGCGAGTGGACGTGCCGGTCGGGATCGACGGTGTGACCCGCGGCCATCAACGACTGGCCGAGGGTCTGTCCACCGTAGATCCGCGGGACGTGCGCGTGGGCCTCTCCGCGGAAGACGTCCCCGCCCCTGTCCTGCAGAGAAAGGATGCGCCCGACGGGAGGCCGAGCGAGTGCCGCCAGCATCTCGGCGGTGATTGCGGTCCGCTGAGCTGATCGCGGCGTTCCGTGAGCGTCGATCGACGAATCCCGGGTGCCGGACGGATACCTGTTGTCCGTCCGGCACCCGGAGCCCGTGTCGTTCTTGCTAATTCGCGATGTGCTCACGGGGCAGACCCAGCACTCGCTCCGCGATCACATTGCGGTTGACCTCGGATGTGCCGCCCGCGATCGTCATCGCCCGGGACATCAGGTAGCTGTACACGAGCATGGGCTCGTCCCCTGCCACCACCGCGGGACCGGCGAGGCGCAGAGCCAGTTCGCCGATGTGCTGCGCATGCTCCGCCACGAGCATCTTCGTGACGCTGCCCTCCGGGCCGCGATCGGCCCCGGCAACGGCCCGTACGACGTTGCGGACGTTGAGCACCTTCATCGCCTGCTCACGCGCCACGAGCGCGGCGACGGCGCGAGTCGCCGCGACATCACCGTGCGCGTACTTCGCGGCGACGTCGAGCAACCTGTAGGCGGAGAATTCCTCGCCGCCCGTCCCGCCGCCGCCGATGGACACGCGCTCGTTGCCGAGCGTTGCGCGCGCGACCGTCCAGCCGTTGTCGACCGCCCCCACCACGTCCTCGTCGGGGACGAACACGTCGTCGAAGAACACCTCGTTGAACACGGCGGCACCGGTGATCTCGCGCAGGGGTCGCACTGTCACGCCGGGTGCGTGCAGATCGACGACCACCGCCGTGATGCCCTTGTGCTTCGGGACGTCGCGATTGGTGCGGATCGTCGCCAGGCCACGGTTGCAGTTCTGCGCGTTGGACGTCCACACCTTCTGTCCGGTGATCCGCCAGCCGCCCTCGACCTTGACGCCGCGGGTGGACACCGCCGCGGCATCGGAACCTGCGCCGGGCTCGGAGAACAGCTGACACCACACGAGCTCACCCATCAGGCCCGGACGGATCCACCGCTCGGTCTGCTCGGCGTTGCCGTGCTGGGTGAGCGTGAGCAGGATCCACGCTCCGATCCCGAGGCTCGGGATGTGGAGATCGGCGAATTCCTCCTCGATGACGAGCTGTTCGACGGGCGATGCGGCACGGCCGAACGGCTCCGACCAATGCGGCATGAGATAGCCGGAATCCACGAGCAGCGCACGTCGGTCCTCCTCCGGCGCTGCCCGGAACCGCTCGACGAACTCCCGCGCCTGCGTTCGGAAGCTCTCGGCCTCGGGAGGTAGGTCCACCGCGTAGTGGCGCCGCACCCCGGCGGTACCCGATGCCACGATCGAATCGAGCGCGGCCACCGGCTCGCCGAACAGTGCGCGCAGCGCCTGGGCGCGGCGGAGGAACAGGTGACAGTCGTGCTCCCAGGTGAACCCGATGCCGCCGTGAATCTGAATGCTCTTTTCCGCGTTGGCGATATACGAGTCGAACGCCAGGGCCCGAGCGACGTCGAGCGCGAGGACCGCCTGCTCGCCCTCGGTTCCGGCCCGCGCCGCGTCCCACGCGACCGCGACGGCGAGCTCGGAGGTCGCGAGCATGTTGGCGAGGTGGTGCTTGATCGCCTGGAACGAGCCGATGGGCCGCCCGAACTGCTCCCGCACCTTCGCGTAGGCGAGGGCCGCGTCGAGCGTCGCGCGGGCGCCGCCCGCAGCCTCCGCCGCGGCAAGTGCCCGGGCGATGTGACGGGCACGGCCGGCGGCACCGCGCACCACGGTCAGCGCCGGTGCGTTGTCGAGCAGCACGTGCGCCAGGCGCAGCGAGGGCTCGAAGTCGCGAGCCGGGACGACGGTGACGGCCGCGTCGTCGGGGGAGACGAGCGCGAGGTCGTCGCCGACGGTCAGGGCGAGCACGCCGGCGCCGACAGCACTCACGACCAGTCCGGCGTCACCGGAAACCGCCGTCCCGGAAGCGGTGAGCGAGCCCGCGATGCCGAGCCCCACGACGGTGGAGCCGTCCGCGAGTCCGGGCAGCCAGCGGGACTGCTGGTCGTCGTCCCCTTCGGCGGCGATCGCCGCGGACGTCGCGACGGATGCCAGGAACGGGACGGGAACGAGCAGCCGGCCCAGTTCCTCGGCGACGATCGCCACTTCGGGCAGACCGGCGTCTTCGCCACCGCGCCGGGACGGCAGATGCAGACCGAGCCAGCCGAGGTCGGCGAACTGCTTCCAGAGCGAAGTCGTATCGGCGTTCGGGTCGTCGAGTACACGTCGCGCGAGTGCCGCGGCGTCGTGGCCCGTGAGGAACGACCGGACCGCCTCGGCGATGGCGCGGTGGTCGTCGGTGATCGCGAGTGGCATGGGAACTCTTCCTGCGTGAAGTTGTCCGGGTGAGTGGTCTTCGGTGCCGGCCCCGATCAGCGCGGAGCGAACCGCTGTCCGGCATCGAGACGCAGGCACTGCCCGTTCAGCATGGCGTTGTCGACGATCGCGAGGGCGAGTTTCGCGTATTCCTCGGGCCGGCCCATGCGCTTGGGGAAAGCGGCGTCCTTCACCAGCGGTTCGACGCGGTCGTCCGGGATCCCGGCGGTGATGCCGGTGGCGAACAGGCTGGGCGCGATCGCGAGCACGCGGATCCCGTAGGACCCGAGGTCGCGGGCCATCGTCAGGGCCATCCCGGCGATGCCGGCCTTGGCGGCGGTGTAGGCGACCTGGCCGATCTGGCCTTCGAAGGCGGCGATCGAGGCCGTGTTGACGATGACGCCGCGCTCGTCGTCCTCGGGTTCGTTGTTCGCCATGTGGGCGGCGGCGAGGCGGTTGATGTTGAACGTGGCGATCAGGTTGAGGTCGACCACCTGGCGGAAGGTCTCGAGATCGTGCGGGCCGCTGCGTCCGAGGGTCTTCTTCGCGGTGCCGCCGCCCGCAGTGGTGACGATGACGTGGAGTCCGCCGAGGTCGGCGACTGCCGCTGCGAGCGTTTCCTCGAGGCCGGTGAAGTCGGTGACGTCGGCCGGGTAGAAGGTGCCGCCGATCGCGGTGGCGACGTCCTTGCCGTTGCTGCCCTCGCGATCGAGGATCGCGACCCGGGCGCCTCGAGCGGCGAACGCCTCCGCGGTGGCCTTGCCCATTCCGGACGCGCCGCCGACGACGACGGTCTTCTTTCCGCTGATGTTCATGCACCCTCCTGTGTTCGGTACATCCGGTTCGGGTCGTCTCGTGGGCGGGGCCGGCACGCGGGAACTCTTTGCGTGCCTACTTCGCCGCAAGTTCGATGACTTAGACTACTATCTAAACTATGTGACGGGCGCTACTCTGGCAATGTTCGTAGCGGTGGGTCACACCCGGCATCGTCGGGGCCGGAACCGCAGCCCGACGGCAGGACTTGCGGGAGGAATCGTGATTCTCGAGGCCGGTCAGTCGTTGGCCAGTTCCGTCGACACCACGACCGTGGTCGTGGTCCGCGCACCCGAGGCGGATGTCTCGTTGACCTGTGGTGGGGCGCCCATGGTCGTCGGCAAGAAGGGCGAAGGGGACGGGTCGTCGATCGATCCCGCAAATGTCGGTGGCGCCCAGCTGGGGAAGCGGTACGCCGACGACGACACCGGACTCGAGATCCTGTGCACCAAGCCGGGCACCGGCCGGCTCGACCTCGACGGCCGCCCCCTGCCCCTGAAAACGGCCAAGCCACTGCCGTCCTCGGACTGACATCCCTTGCCGGCCAATCGATTTCTCGAGTGGAGTGACGAATGAGCATCGCGATGTTGCTGGACATGGCGGTCGACGGCTTCGGGGACCGCATCGTGGTCGGAAGCCGGGAGGGGGGCATCTCGGCGGAGCGACTGCGCGAACTCTCGGTCGCCGGTGCCGCCGCGATCCGCGAAGCGGGAGCCGACTCCGTCGTGTATCTCGCGGTCAACGGACCGGCCTTTCCCGTGGCCATGTTCTCGGCAGCGCGCGCGGGCGTCCCGCTCGTCCCGGTCAACTACCGGCTCGGCCGCGAACAGCTCGACGGCCTGCTCGCGAACCATCCGCGTGCGCTCGGCATCGCCGATCCGTCGCAGGCGGAGGCCCTGGAACGTGCAGGACTGTCGGTCGTCTCGCCCGAGGAATGGATGCGGTCACTCGCGGCGTCGGCAAACATCGACGAGGACTTCGACGACGATGCAGTCGACACCGATGCGCCGGCCGTCGTGATCTACACCTCCGGCACCACGTCGGCGCCGAAGGGTGTGCTGCTCCGGCACGAGAATCTCACGTCGTATGTCTTCGGCTCGGTCGAGTTCGCCTCCGCCGAAGAGACCGATGCTGCACTCGTCAGCGTCCCGCCGTACCACATCGCGGCGGTCGCGAACGTCGTCACGAATCTCTATGCGGGGCGGCGCACCATGGTGCTCGAGCAGTTCACCCCGGAGCAGTGGCTCGACACGGTTCGCCGCGAGGAGATCACCAATGCCCTCGTCGTGCCCACGATGCTCGCGCGCATCGTCGAATCCGACGCGGACAAGAGCGTGCCGAGCCTGCGCAATCTGGCATACGGCGGTGCCCCCATGCCCGCGAAGATCATCGAGCGGGCCTTGCGGATGTGGCCCGAGACCGGGTTCGTCAACGCCTACGGTCTCACCGAAACAAGTTCCACCATCGCGGTTCTCGGGCCGGACGACCACCGCGCGGCGCTCGCGAGCGACGACGAGGCGGTCCGGGCGCGGCTCGGGTCGGTAGGGCAGGTCGTCCCCGGCATCGACCTCGAGATCCGCGACTTCGACGACCGCGTGCTCGAACCGGGCGTGACGGGACGAATCTGCGTCCGCGGCGACCAGGTGTCGGCCGAATACGCAGGCGTCGGCCGGATGGTCGACGAGCGGGGCTTCTTCGACACCCGCGACCAGGGCTACGTCGACGAGGACGGTTTCCTCTTCGTCGGAGGCCGTGTGGACGACACCATCATCCGCGGAGCCGAGAACATCGCGCCCGCCGAGATCGAGGACGTGATCCTGCGGCATTCGGATGTGCTCGACGTCGCCGTCGTCGGCGTTCCCGACGACGAGTGGGGGCAGCGCATCGAAGCGGCGGTGGTTCTCCGGCCCGGAGCTGCGGTCGAGACGGACGAGTTGCGTGCGTTCGTGCGGGATTCGTTGCGCAGCAGCAAGACACCCGACCGCGTCGTGTACTGGGACGAGCTTCCGCGGACCGAGACCGGGAAGCTCGTGCGCAGGCACGTGGTGGAACGTCTCGTCGGGCAGGACCGGTCCGCAAAGGTGTGAGTTCGCTACGTTCGACCGAAAGGCCGGACACCCCGAGGAGTTTCTTTACATCCATCACCACGTTCGACCTACAGGCGACGCGCCGAGCACGGTCACGGCGCCCCATCGACCCCGGAGGTACTCCATGAGCTCGACGCAGACGACGGATGCCAAGCCCGAGATCTACACGTTCCGCGAGGAGGACATTCAGTGCGCGCGTGACCTGGTCGGCGTCTACCATGCGGTGACGCAGCGGGAGCAGTACACCCGTGCGACCCCGGACATCATGCGCAACTTCGCCCGCAGCTACGGCGACGACAATCCGCTGTTCGTCGACGAGGAATACGGCTCCTACACCCGCTGGGGTGGACAGATCGCGCCGCCGATGATCAACATCGCGCTCACCAAGGAACTGCTCGCGGATCCGGTGCCGAAGGAACAGCGCCGCCCGTCGTTCCGTGGGATCCACGTGTTCGTCTCCGGAACCACCACCGACTGGTACCGGCCGATCTACGACGGCGACACGCTGTACTCGTTCCGGGGTTTCGAGAACGTCGAGCTCAAGGAGTCCGAGTTCGCCGGCCGTTCGCTCATCATCACGACCATCAACGTGCAGTTCAACCAGCGTGCCGAGGTCGTGCAGACGCAGCGCGTGATCAGCATCCACACCGAGCGGCACGAGTCGAAGAAGCGCAAGAAGTACGACGCCATCGAACCCGCGTCCTACACGCCCGAGGACATCGCGAAGATCGACGAGATCTACGCCGCCGAGGTGCGACGCGGTGCCGAGACCCGCTACTTCGAGGACGTCGAGGTCGGGGAGAGCCTCGGCACCATGGTGAAGGGCCCGCTGACCACCACCGACATGGTCGTATTCCATTCGGGTGGTTACGGTTTCGCTCCGTACACGCCGACGGCGAGCCGGCTGGCGTACAAGAACCGCCAGCGCATCGGCGCGTTCTACATCCCGAACGAGCAGGGCATTCCGGATGTGGCGCAACGCATCCACTGGGACAGCGAATACGCGCGCTCGATCGGCCTGCCCGCGGCATACGACTACGGTATGATGCGCGACTGCTGGCTCAGCCACTTCCTCACGGACTGGATCGGCGACGAGGGCTGGATCGAGACCATGTCCAGCCAGATGCGCAAATTCAACTACATGGGTGACACCCACACCTTCACAGGTGAGGTCGTCGATAAACGCGTCGAGGGCGACCGGCACCTCGTCGACGTCGAGCTGCGCGGTACGAGCCAGCGCGGTGAGGTCACCTGCCCGGCCACCGCGACGATCTCGCTGCCCAGCCGTGAAACCGGTCTGGCCGTCCTGCCGACCGCGCCGGTCGAGCTCGAGCGTGTCGCCGCCGAGATGCTCGCGCGCAGCGGTGAACTGCGCGCACAGAAGCGGCGGGCCGCACAGGCATGACCACGAACGAGCGCGAAGCGAACGAACTGTCCCCCGATCTCGTGAACTGGATCGGCGAGACGGCGAACGGCACCGTGATCTCGACCGATCGGCGCCCCGGCGGGGGCCGGCGAGAAGCGTGGGTGGTGGAGGTGCGGGACGCGGACGGTACCGTCCGCCCGCTGTTCCTGCGCTACGACCGCCTCGACCCCGAAGAGAAGGGTGACGATTTCACCCTGCACCGCGAGGTCGCGTTCTTCCGCGCGTTGAGCGGCACCGCTGTGCCGGTCCCCGAGGTCGTCGGGGTGCATCCGACCGAACAGGCGATCCTGTCCGAACTCGTGCCGGGCCAGGCATGGTTCTCCCGCTTGCGCGACGAGGACGAACGGGTCTCGGTCGCATCGGATTTCATGCGCATCCTCGCCGAGATGCACCGGGTGGATCCGCACCGGCTGGGGTTGCCCGACCAGGACCCCGACGCCGATCTGCGCGTGCTCGTACACCGGGAGATCGACACCTGGGAAAAGATCTATCGCGACGCGGGGACCCGTGACCCGTTGATCGATCTGGGCCTCGACTGGGTCCGCCGCAACGTGCCCGACGTGGGCGGGCCGGTGGTGATCGTGCAGGGAGACACCGGACCGGGCAACTTCCTCTACGAGCACGGCAGGGTGACCGCGGTCCTCGACCTCGAACTCGGGCATCTCGGCGACCCGCACGACGATCTGGCCTGGGTTTCGGTGCGCGCGGTGCAGGAACCGTTCACCGACCTCATGGAGCGGTTCGGGGAGTACGCGCGCGCCTCGGGAACCGACCTGGACGTCGAGCGGATCCGCTACTACCGGGTCCTCGCCGAGCTCCGCATCGTGATCCTCGGGCACCGCAACCGTGTCGAACCCGATCTGCTGGGCGAGGTCGGCAACGGTCTCGTGTACGGACTGCTGCACCGGAGACTGCTCCTCGAGGCCCTGGCCGACGTCGTCGGCGAGGAGGTCCCCGAGGTCGACCCGGTGCCGGCGACGCCGGGCGAGCGGGACTGGCTCTACGACGCCGCACTCGAACAGATCCGGCAGATCATCGTTCCGCGGAGCGAGGATCCGTTCGTGATTCAGCGCAGCAAGGGCCTGGCCCGAATTCTGAAGTACCTGCGCGAGGCATCCTCGGTGGCGGGAGCCGTCGAACAGCGGAACCTGGACGATCTCGAATCGGTGCTCGCACACCGGCCGTCGTCCGTCGCAGCGGGCACCGCAGAACTCGTGGGGCGGTGTCTCGCAGGAACGGTGCCGGTCGGGACCGCGGTGCACGTGCTCCTGCGGCAGGTGGCGGGAGAGACGCAGGCGCTGCGACCCGCGATGGGTGTGCTCGCGGACCGGCGTTTCGATCCGTTGCCGCGAGCGGTCGAGACCGGCGCGACGGACGACCGGTGATATTCGTCAGGGCGCGTGCCCGTGTTCTCCAGGAGGAACTGTGGATCTGAGCGGCTTGACCACGGTGATCGCAGAGTTGAAGGACCATGTTCTGACGATCACGCTCAACCGGCCCGACCAGCTCAACTCGTTCACCGATGTGATGCGGGCCGAGTTCGCTGCGTTGTGGGCCTATGCGCGTGAGGAGAACGATGTTCACGTCATGGTTCTCCGGGCCAACGGCGAACGCGCGTTCTCGACGGGTGTCGACGTCAAGGAGGGAACGTTCCTCTCCGACAACGTTTTCATGCGCCGCGATCCCGGCACCGATCTCTCGCCCAAGCACAACGGGTGCTGGAAGCCCCTGATCTGCGCGGTGCACGGGATGGCCGCGGGTGGTGCGCTGTACTGGCTCAACGAGGCCGACATCATCATCGCGAGCGAGGACGCCCAGTTCTTCGACCCGCACGTGTCCTACGGCATGGTCGCCGCGCTCGAGCCGATCGGTCTGGCCCATCGCATCCCGATCGGGGAAGTCTTGCGCATGGTCCTGCTCGGGCTCGACGAGCGCATGTCGGCGAAGCGTGCACTGGAGATCGGCTTCATCACCGAAATCGTGACCCGCGACAACCTGTGGGACCGAGCGCAGGACCTCGCGGAGCGCGTCGCAGCGAAGCCACCGGCCGCGATCCAGGGCAGCATCCGGGCCATCTGGGAGTCGAAGAACACCGGTCGTGCCGCGGCGCTCGCGACCGGCATGTACTACACGGACCTGGGCAACCCGATCGGCATGGCGCAGGTCGCCCGCTCGGAGGTACCGACCCGCAAGTACGAGGTGCGCTGACATGGATTACGGGATGACTCCGGAACTCGAGAAGTTCCGTGCCGAGGTCAGCGAGTTCGTCGCGGCCCACAAGCCGGCGGTCCCGGTCAAGGCGGGTGTGCGCAGCGCCGAGGACGCCGAGGAACTCGCTCTGCTGAAGGAATGGACCGCGAAGTTGTTCGCGGCCGGATACATCGGTGCCGACTGGCCGGAGGAGTACGGCGGCAAGGGCGCTGCGCATTCGCCGGAGAAGGACGTCGTCGTCGGAGAGGAGCTCGCGCGCGGGCGGGCGCCGGCCGCGATACAGGGCGCCGCACATCTCGTGGCGCACGCGCTGATCGATTTCGGCACCGAGGAACAGCGGCAGAAGTACCTGCCGGGAATCCGCTCGGGCGAACTCGTCTTCTGTCAGCTCTTCAGCGAGCCGAGTTCGGGCAGCGACCTCGCGTCGCTGCGCACCAAGGCGGTCCCGGTCGAGGGCGGGGGATTCCGGGTCACCGGCCAGAAGGTGTGGACCACGAACGGGCACTGGGCCGACTACGGCTACCTGCTTGCACGGACCGATCCGGATGCGCCGAAGCACAAGGGCATCGGCGCGTTCATCGTCGACATGCGGCTGCCGGGTGTCGACGTGCGGCCGTTGCGGGAGATGACCGGCACCTCCGACTTCAACGAGGTCTTCCTCGACAACGTCGAACTCGGGCCCGACGCGCTGATCGGCGGGGTCACGCAGGGCTGGGTGATCGCGAATTCGATTCTCGCGCACGAACGTAGCGCCGTGGCGACGAGCGCGGTGCGGCTGCAGCAGAACATCGAGGCGCTGAAGGAGCTGGCCTCGCGCGTCACCCGGAACGGCCGTCCGGCGATCGAGGACGGCGCCGTGCAGGAGCGCATCGGCGAACTGGCGGCGGGCGTCGCCGCGCTCTCGGCACTCGTGTACGCGAACATCAGCCGGTGGTCGCGGGGGACCGAACGGGCGTACGACGCCCCGATGGCCAAGCTGATGTTCAGCGAACTCGGCGTGGACATCGCACGTTTCGCTCTCGATCTCGCCGGCGAGGCGGGGATCCTCGTCGAGGGTGACGAGAACGCGATCGATCACGGCCGATGGCAGGACGAATTCCTGTACGCGCGCGGGTTCACCATCGCGGGCGGAAGTTCGGAAATCATGCGCAATCTCATCGCCGAGCGTGGGTTGGGGATGCCGCGTTGAAGTGAGCAGCCGGTGGGGAGGGTCCATGGATTCTCCCCACTCGGTCGTTCCGGGGCGCTCGCGTTCCAGGCCGAGCGGCGGCGTGACGGGGAACAGGCCCCGGGGTGACAGGGTGATCCGCGATGCCGGACACCGCATACCCGATTGACCTAGTTAACTATGTGATCTATCTTTGGATTCGAGGCGTTTTCGCCCGGCGCCGCCGAGCGGCGGGAGCATCACGACCGGTACCGATCCAGAAAGAACGCGGATTCTTCCCGGCGGCAGAACTGGAGGCATCAATGACGGGTATCAGGGAAGCGCTGGGCTTGCTCTGGTCGGCATCCGACCACGCGAAGATGGTGCAAGAGGGCAAGACATGGCACACGTGGGGAGGCGTGCGTGCGCTTGCCGAGAAGATCGACGACGAGTTGACGCGCGTCGGCTGCGGCGAGGGCGCCCGCATCGGAGTCGTGCTCGGAAATCGGATGGAGTCCGTCGCATCCCTGATCGCGATCCTCGGTAAGGGCCGCACGATCGTCACCCTCAACCCCATGCAGCCCACCGCTCGCGTGACCGCCGACGCGGTGGCTGCGCTCCCCCAGGTGGTGCTCGCGCCGCAGAACGATTGGGACGTGGAAGATTTCACGGTCCCGCTGGCCGAAGCCGGGATCGTCGGCTTCGCGGTCGACGGTGTCGATGTCGTCCAGCGCACGGGTGGCCCGGAGGCCACCATCGAAGTTCCCACCGATGTTTCCGACCCAGTCGCGGTCGAGATGTTCACCTCGGGCACGACCGGGCCGCCCAAGCGGGTTCCGCTGACCTGGCGTCAGCTCGAAGCCGCTCTCGATGCGGTCCACGGCCACACCGGTAAGCGCGGCGGCGAGGGCGAACCGTTCTCGGGTCACGTCGGTCTCATCGCGCTCCCGATGGTGCACATCGGCGGGTTCTGGGGCGTCATCCAGTCTCTCGCCGAGGCGCGACCCGTCGTCCTGTTGCCGCGGTTCACCGTCGAGGGATGGGTCGACGCCGTGTACGAACACCGGCTTCCGGTCGCGGGCCTGCCGCCGGCAGCAATGCGTTCGGTCCTCGACGCCGGCATCCCGAAGGAGAAGCTCGCGAGCCTGCGCGCCCTCACCGCCGGAACCACCTTCATCAGTCCCGACCTCGCCGACGAATTCACCGAGCGCTACGGCATTCCCGTCATGATCATGTACGGTGCCACCGAATTCGGCGGTGCGGTCGCCGGGTGGACCAAACCGCTCATCGGAGAATGGTGGAGCAGCAAGCGCGGCAGCGTCGGCCGCCCCTTCCCCGGAGTGAAGATCCGCGCGGTCGGCGACGACGGCGAGGTCCTGCCCACGGGCGCGAGCGGCCGGCTCGAAGTCAATTCCAGCCAGACCGGCACGGGCACGAACGAGTGGGTGCGCACCAGCGACCTCGGCCACCTCGACGACGACGGTTTCCTCTACATCGACGGTCGCGCCGACGACGCCATCGTCCGAGGCGGATTCAAGGTGCAGCCCGAGACCGTGTGCAACGCACTGCGCGCGCACGCCTCGGTGCTCGACGCCTCCGTGTTCGGCAAGGCGGACGAACGGCTCGGCCAGGTGCCGGTTGCAGTGATCGAACTGGCCGAGGGAGCCCGGCCGGTGGACGAGGCGGAACTCAAGGAGTTCGTCCGCACGCAGCTGACCGGTTACGAAGTGCCGGTCACCATCCACACGGTGGACGCCCTGCCGCGCAGCGTGTCCCTGAAGGTCGACAGGCGGCGGCTGCTCGAGATGGTCGCCGAACTCGAATCCACGCGGGTCTGAACCCGTACACCAGCAGAGAGGGAACATCGTGTCTGCAGTCATCGTGGAGGCCGTGCGTACACCGGTCGGTAAGCGCAACGGCGGCCTGTCCGGCATCCATCCGGTCGACCTGTCCGCGGTCGTGCTCAACGCGCTCGTCGAGCGTGCGGGGATCGACCCGGTGGTGGTCGGCGACGTCATCTGGGGGTGTGTCCAGCAGGTGGGCGAGCAGTCCCAGGACATCGCCCGCACCGCGCTGCTCGCGGCCGGATGGCCCGAAACGGTCCCCGGCGTCACCATCGACCGCCAGTGCGGTTCGTCGCAGCAGGCACTGAACTTCGCGGTCGCCGGCGTCGAGGCCGGTCACTACGAGGTTGTCGTCGCCGGGGGCGTCGAGTCGATGTCGCGGGTGCCGATGGGTTCGTCGGTGCAGGTCGCCGGCATGCCGTTCAGCAAGTCGTTCCTCGACCGCTACGACGGTGCCGTGCCCAACCAGGGGATCGGCGCCGAGATGATCGCCGAGAAATGGGGCATGAGCCGCACCGAGGTCGACGAGTTCTCCGCTCGCTCCCACGAACGGGCGGCGGCCGCGCAGGACGCCGGCCTGTTCGACGCCCAGATCGTGCCCGTCACGAACTCCGACGGCGCGGTGATCTCCAAGGACGAAGGCATCCGCCGCGGCACCTCGGTCGAGTCCCTCGCCAAGCTGAAGCCGGTGTTCAAGGAGGACGGTGTCATCCACGCCGGCAACGCTTCTCAGATCTCCGACGGTGCTTCCGCCCTGCTCATCATGAGCGAGGAGGCGGCCGCGAAATACGGGCTGACCCCGATCGCCAGGATCCACACGGCGACGGTCGTCGGCGCCGATCCGGTCATCATGCTCACCGCGCCGATCCCGGCGACGGTCGCGGCGCTCGAGAAATCCGGCCTGACCGTCGACGACATCGGAGTGTTCGAGGTCAACGAGGCGTTCGCCCCCGTACCTCTCGCGTGGCTGAAGGAGATCGGTGCCGATCCCGAACGCCTCAACCCCAACGGCGGCGCGATCGCCCTCGGACATCCGCTCGGCGGATCCGGCGGACGCATCCTCACCGACATGGTTCATCACATGCGCCGCAACAAGATCCGCTACGGCCTGCAGACGATGTGTGAGGGCGGTGGGCAGGCCAACGCCACCATCCTCGAACTCGTCGGGAACTGACCGCCCGACAGCCCCGAGCCCCGGTTGCTCGTCATGAGTACCGGGGCTGCGGCGTCTTCGATGAATCTTGTTGTTGCCGAGCGGATTCAGGATGTAATCACGCGGCGGCGAGTCGCCGGCGGTGATACGAGACCGTGCCGTCGAGGAGTTCGTCGACCTTGATGCGCCGGATCAACAGGTGCACATCGTGTTCCCAGGTGAAGCCGATACCGCCGTGCACCTGCAGAGCGGTCTGCGCGGTGGTGCTCGCCCCGTCCCCGGTGAACGCCGCTGCTGCGGAGACGGCCCGGAGGCGGGCATCCGAATCGTCTCCGTCGAGTGCGACGGCTGCGGCCCACAGTGCCGCGCGGGAGGCCTCGACCGACAGTGCCATGTCGGCGCAGTGGTGCTTGACCGCCTGGAAACTCCCGATGGGGCGGTCGAATTGGGTTCGCTGCCCGGCGTACTCGACCGTCATCTCGACGAGGCGGGCGGCCGCGCCGAGCGCATCCATGGCGCGGAACGTCGAGAGTGCGTCGTGTACGAAGGCGACGGTGCCGTGCTCCAGCACCGACCACGCACCCTCCTCGAGATCGAGGTCCACCTCGGCGACCGACCACGACCGGGTCACGTCGAGCGACTCGAGGACGCGGACCGAGATCGCGTCGACGGGCACCACGGCACCCACCTCGGCGCCGCTGTCGGTGGCGGCGACGAGCAGGACGCTGTTCGCGTCGATCAGGCCGGTCACCGGCGCCGTCGTGCCGCTCAGTCGCAGTCGTGTGCCGTCGATCTGCGCGTGCAGAGCGGGACTCTCCAGGGAGGTCAGCGCCGGTACGACGAGTTCGGTGCCCGATTCGGCGGCCTCGTAGGCCGGATGGTCGAGCTGTTCGAGCAGCCGTGTCGCGAGCGCGAGTTCCGCGACGGGTAGCGGGCTTGCCGCGCGACCGTGCTCCTCGACGAGCACGGCGAGATCCACCTGGGTGCCGCCCGCGTCCTGGGTGAGGAGCCCGATCAGTCCGGACTCGGCGAGGTGCCGCACCCCGGCGGCCGTGGTGCGGGCCGGGCCGTCGTCGATCCCCGGCCGTCGCGCTGCGATCGGATCGTTCTTGGTGAGCCAGGCGCGCTCAGCCCCGGCGAGGGCTTCCTGTTCGTCGCTCAGCGCAAAGTCCACGACACTCCTTCCAGGCTTGGATTCGACGACTTAGTTAACCACGTCATCTACGTCCTGGATAGCACTACCCGCGTCTCTCGAGCGTAGGCCTCTCGACCGCCGGGCGCGAGGGATCGCACCCGGGAATTCCGTTCGGCCTCTTGCCAACGACCTAGTTATACAGGTAATACTTGTTTGGCTGGGAGTGTGGCACGGGTAACACATGCGCCCCGAAAGCCCTGGGGGAGGAAGCGGAGCTGACGTGGACACGAGCAACACCGCGCGGGTGACAGGCCGGCTGGGAACTGTCGATGACCGCGATCCCGCCGCGCTGCGAGACCAGTGGTACCGCGAGGGCTTCTACAGCGATCGCACGTGGCCCGATGCGCTCGCCGAAAGCTGCGCGACCGGGGCGGCGACGACTCTGGTCTACGCCGGAGGCGAGGGCGCAGAACTCGTCACGACCGTCGGGGAGATCCACGCCCGGGCCCAGCGTGTGGCCGCGGCTCTGCAGGAACGGGGCATCGGCCCCGGGGATTCGGTGGCGGTGCAGTTGCCCAACCGGATCGAAGCCTCCATCGCATACGCGGCGGTGATGCTCGCCGGTGCGGTCCTCGTTCCGATCGTGCACATCTACGGACCGAACGAGGTGCGGTTCATCCTCGAACAGTCCGGCGCCAAGGTCCTGTTCCAGCCCGACCGCTGGCGCTCGATCGACTACGGCAACCGTGTCGCCGCGTTCGCCGACATCCCCACGCTCGAACACATCGTGGTGGTCGGCGAGGCCGTACCGGAGGGCGCGTGCCCGTGGGACGACCTGCTCACCACCACGACGGAATACGCACGACCCGCCGTCCACGCCGACGACGTCGCGTTGCTCATCTACACCTCGGGTACCACGTCCGCGCCGAAGGGCGTACAGCACAGCCACAATTCGCTGCTCGCCGAGCAGCAGGCGGCGACGGAGTACCTCGGAACGGGTGACGACGCCGTTCAGCTCGTGACGTTCCCGCCCGGACACATCGCCGGCGTCGGCAGCATGCTGCGCCCCCTGCTCCACGGCCGGAACACCGTCTACATGGACATGTGGGATCCCGCTCTCGCGGTCGAACTGATCTCCCGTCACCGCGTCACCGCGACGGCCGGAACCCCCTTCCACCTCACCGGCATGCTCGACATCGAGGGAGTTGCCGGAAAGCTCGCGACGCTACGCGAATTCCTCATCGGTGCGGCCACGGTGCCCGAGGACCTGGTTCGTCGCGCAGGCGACATGGGTATCGGCACCTTCCGCTGCTACGGATCGACCGAACATCCCACGGTCACATCCGGCACCGCCACCGACCCGGAACCGGCGCGCCTCGGCACCGACGGTTCGCCGCTGCCGGGCGTGCGCGTGCGCATCGTCGACGAAACCGGCACCGACGTGCCCACCGGCGTCGACGGTGAGATCATCACGCGCGGACCCGACCAGTTCGTCGGCTACCGGGACGCAAGCCTCGACGCTGCGGCGTTCACCGCCGACGGCTGGATGCGCACCGGCGATCTCGGCCACCTCGACGCCGACGGGCGGCTCACGATCACCGATCGCATCAAGGACGTCGTGATCCGCGCGGGCGAGACGATCTCGTCGGGCCAGCTGGAGGACGTGCTGGTCACCCATCCGGCCGTGGCGGAGGGCGCGATCGTCGCGGCGCCCGATTCGCGATACGGAGAAGTGGTGGCCGCGGTCGTCGTCCCGGTCCCCGGCGCCGACATCGATCTCGACAGCATCCGCGAGCACTTCGCCGAATCCGGACTGGCGAAACAGAAGACGCCCGAACGACTCGTCGTCGTCGACGCCCTGCCGCGCACGGCCCTGGGCAAGGTCCGCAAGGCGGAACTCCGCGCCGAGCACTTCCCGAGGGCCGGCGGCAGATGAGCGTGCGCTGGCAGGATCTGCGACTGCCGGTGATGGCGGCACCGATGTTTCTGGTCTCGAACCTCGACCTGGTGATCGCCGCGTGCCGCGCGGGCGTCGTGGGGGCGTTTCCGTCCGCGAACCCGCGGGCACCCGAGACCCTCGACGGCTGGCTCGGCGCCATCCGCGTCGCCGAGCGCGAAAGTATCGACCGCGGTGAGCCGTTCGCGCCGTTCTGCGTGAACATGCCGGCATCGGCTGCGCTCGACAAGGACAGGCGCGACCGCGCGCTCGCGACCGTCGCGAAGCACGAGGTGCCGCTGATCCTCACCAACATGGGCGATCCGAAGGAGATCGTCGACGCCGCCCACGACTGGGGCGGCACGGTGTTCCACGACGTGACGACCGTCCGGCACGCCGAGAAGGCGATCGCGGCCGGTGTCGACGGACTCATGCTCGTCTGTGCCGGGGCCGGGGGACACGCGGGCACACTGTCGCCGTTCGCCTTCCTGCCGCAGGTACGCCGCATGTTCGACGGCCCCATCATGGTTGCCGGTGGTATCGCCGACGGCAACGGCATCGCGGCGGCACTCGCGCTCGGTGCCGACCTCGCGGTGATGGGTACCCGGTTCATCGCGACGCTCGAATCGGGGACGGTCGACGACCACAAGAGCATGCTTGTCGACGCGCGCAGTGAGGACGTGGTGTTCACCGACGCCATCGCGGGCCTGCCCGCGAGTTTCCTCGCACCGTCGATCGCCGCGAACGGGCTCGACCCGGACGATCTGCCGAAACCCGTTGCGCGACACAGACCGAACCTTCCTCCCGGCGTGAAGCCGTGGAAGACGGTGTTCAGTGGCGGTCATTCGACCGGCCTGATCCGCGACATTCCCCCGGTCGCGGGTGTGGTCGACCGGTTGGCATACGAGTTCGATGCCGCTCGCCGAGCGGGCGACTGGCGTGCCGCGCTCGCCGAGTCCCTGTCACGACGGCCGGAAGCAGCAACCCGAAAGGCGCCATGATGACCACACAGGAAATCGGTTTCGTCGAAGCCGACGACTACTTGCACCCGGTCTCCGACAACTTCTACGAGAACGAGACCTTCTGGTTCTCCTTCTTCGTCCCGGAGCGCAACATCGGCGCCTGGATCTACGTGGGAGTGCGGCAGAACGCGGGAATCACGCACGGAGGGCTGTGGCTGTGGGACGACACCGCGGTGGACCCCTGGGATCTGCCCTTCTACGAGGGCTTCTCGGCCCTGAAGATGCCGACCTTCGACGGGCCGAAGCTGATCAGCCCGACCGGCGCGACGATCGAGGTGCTCGAGCCGGGTGAGGTCTACGACGTCCGCTACGAGGATCGGAACCGCATCTCCGTCGAACTGTCGTTCCGGGGATTCGAACGGCCCGTTCCGCTTCTCCGGGGCGCCCCGCCCTATCCGGCGGCGTCGCACTACGACCAGACCGGCCGGGTCACCGGGCACCTGATTCTCGACGGCGAACGAATCGACGTCGAGTGCTGCGCGATGCGGGACCGATCGTGGGGCCCGCGCACCGAGCGGGGATACGGTCGCGTGGGATACACCTGGCTGGCCGACCCGGAGTGCAGCCTGCTCACCTATTCGGTGCCCACCGACACCACCGACAGCGTGCACACCGGGTATGTGCGCCGCGGCGACGAAGTCTCGCGGCTGGTCGGCGGCGAGCGGAAGGTGGTCCGGGATCCGGCCCGTGCCTGGGTGGACCGGCTCGAGATCGCGGTGACCGACGAGCACGGGGGTGAGGTCGTTGCCACCGGGACCGCCCGGAGCCGGATGATCCTGCCCGGTGCGACCAATGTGTGCATCAATACGTTGATCGAATTCGAGATCGACGGCCGGACCGTCTACGGGGAAGACCAGGATGTGTGGTCGATCGAGCAGTTCCGCCGAGCGCGTTCGAGCCGAACGTGAATCCACACGCCGGCTGCGGGCGATCAGCGGTCGCCGAACCGCTCGTCGATTCCCTCGAGACGGAAACGAATGCGTACCGCCGCGTCCCGGGCGGTGGCGATCGCGTCGGCGGCTGCGGAGAGGGCCCGATCGAGTTCCGCATTCGGGTGCAGCGGCGGTCCGGCTGCGGTGTCCGACGCGGGCTGGGGGCGCAGAGCCGGCGCGACGAACGTCCGGAACCGGTGCCGCGCGGCCTTTTCGGATCGGTCCGGGTACTCCGCCGCGAGATAGGTCTGCTCGAGGAGGAAGTCGATCATCTCCCGGACAGGGATGTCGGTGCGGATGACGCCGGCCGCCTGACCGGCGAGCAGGACCGGACCGGAGATCTCGTCGGTCAGCGACCGGATGTCCTCGTCCAGCACGGCGGCGGAATGCTGCGCCACCAATGCCCTGATGACCGGGTCCTCGGGCAGTTCGCGCGTCGTGTAGACCAGGACGTCCTCGATCTTTCCGAGAATGTCGGGTTGCGCTGCGATGATCTCGCGGGTACGGGCGATGTGGTTCCGGGCTCGATGGATGCCGACCAGGATGATCATGCGGGACGTGTTGCCGAGCTGGCGGAACGCCGTCGCCCGCGACACCCCGGCCCGCTCCGCTACGGCGGCCATCGTGATCGCGGTGGTGCCCTGGATGCGCATCTCCTCGTCGGCGGCACGGACGAGTCGGGTTCGCACGCTCTCATCGCAGGCGGGGAGCGAGTGGGATGTCTGCGACGGCATGCGGCCACTCTAACGGCGGAGGCGGCCGGGCGCCTGTGCGACGCGAACAGTGTGTGGGGGTCACTACCTATCTATCTATGTGACCTAGGTCTCGACAATATGGACGATTCTAGCTACGATCGAACGCGAAAGTCTCAAGACGTGCGATTCTGCGCGGTTTGAGTCTCACGATGAGTCGGATTTCCAGCGGTCGTGCGTCGTGCTCTCCGCACGCACCGCCCACGTCGAAACGGCAGGATCCAATGAAGCTCACGGTCGACACCAACAAATGTTCAGGACATGCCCGCTGCTACGCCGTAGCTCCCGAAGTGTTCGATATCGACGATCTCGGCTATGCCCTCCCGCTCGACGTGGAGGTCGAGGAACCGATCGACGAGCGGATCACCGCCGGAATCGCGGCATGCCCCGAACACGCCATCTACCTTCACTGACCCAGATCTCACCGCCGGGCGGCGGCACCGGATTCCTTCACAACGGTCCGACCTCGCCCACGAACTTCATTGCTTCACAACCGCAGTGCTTTCGAACCACAGTGCTCCGTCACCACCCACCGCCCTATTCCGAACGAGGACAACAACTATGGGACGTGTACAGGACAAGGTCGTCTTCATCACCGGCGCCGCCCGTGGGCAGGGCCGCGCGCACGCCGTCCGGCTCGCGCAGGAGGGCGCGAAGATCGTCGGCGTCGACTTCTGCGAGGACATCAAGACCAACGCCTACTCGATGGCGACGCCGGAGGATCTCGCCGAGACGGTGCGGCTGGTCGAAGAGGCCGGTGGCCGCATGCTCTCCACGATCGCCGATGTGCGTGACCGTCAGGCGCTGACCGCCGCGGTCGAGGCGGGAGTCGCCGAGTTCGGCCGTATCGACGGTGTCGTCGCGCAGGCCGGCATCTGCCCCCTCGGAACCGACGATCCGCAGGCCTTCCTCGACGCGTTCACGATCGACTTCGTCGGCGTCGTCAACGCCGTCGAGGCCGCCCTCCCGCACCTGGCCGACGGTGGTTCGATCGTCGCGACCGGCAGCCTCGCCGCCCTGCTTCCCGGGTCGACCGACAACCCGACGAACGGGGCCGGTGGCCTCGGATACGCGCTCGCCAAGCGCTCGATCGCCGCCTTCGTGAACGACCTGGCAGTGGTCCTCGGCCCCAAGGGAATTCGCGTGAACGCGGTCCATCCTACCAACGTCAGCACCCCCATGCTCCACAGCGAGATCATGTACCGGCAGTTCCGTCCGGATCTCGAGTCGCCGACGCGCGAGGACGCCGAGCCCGTCTTCCCCGTGATGACCAACATGGGTGTGCCGTACGTCGAACCCGAGGATGTCGCCGAGATGGTGCTGTACCTCCTCTCCGATGCGTCGCGATACGTCACCGGCATGCAGATGCGCGTGGACGCCGGCGGCTACGTCCGCAACCGCCCGCAGCAGCCCTCCTTCTGAACGACATCCACCGAGAATCCGGAGAACTCCCGTGGCACAGAACATCTCGAAGCTCTACATCGACGGCCGGTGGGTCGACAGTGAGTCGGATGTCGTCCTCGACGTCCTGAATCCGGCGACCGAGGAAGTGATCGGCCGGGTTCCGCAGGCCACCGTCGGCGAGGTGAGTCGCGCCATCGACGCCGCGCGGCGCGCATTCGACGAGGGCCCGTGGCCGACGATGTCGCCCCGCGAGCGGGCTCAGGTGATGCTGAGAATGGCCGACGCGCTGGACAAGCGTCGCGCCGAGCTCGTGGAGCTGAACATCTCAGAGTCCGGCTCGACCCGGATGCTCGCCGAGTACCTGCAGGTGGGCATTCCGCTGCAGCACTTCCGCGACATGGCCGACCGCATCCTGCCGACTTTCTCGTTCGAGCGCGGGGTTCTGCCGACCATCGGTGACGGGATCGGTCAGGGCATCGTGGTCCGCGAACCGGCGGGGGTCGCGGTGCTCATCTCGGCGTACAACTTCCCGCTGTTCCTCAACATCATGAAGCTCGCACCGGCCCTCGCCGCCGGCTGCACCGTGGTTCTCAAGCCCGCCCCGACCACCCCGCTCGAGGCCTTCGTCCTCGGTGAGATCGCCGACGAGGCAGGCCTTCCCGCGGGCGTGCTCAACATCGTGACGGGCGACATCGACGCCGGCCGGGAACTGACCACGAATCCGAAGGTCGATCTCGTCAGCTTCACAGGCTCCGATACCGTCGGTCGCCAGGTCTACGAGCAGGCCGCGCCGAGCCTGAAGAAGGTGGTCCTCGAACTCGGTGGCAAGTCCCCGAACATCATCTGCGAGGACGCCGATCTCGCCGCCGTCACCACATCCGTGATCGGCAACATGATCACCCATGCGGGACAGGGTTGCGCGCTGTTCACGCGCACCCTCGTGCATCGCTCCCGGTACGACGAGCTCGTCGCGGCCGTCAGCGCAGGACTGTCGATGGTCAAGGTGGGTGATCCCGCCGAACCGGACACCGTGATGGGGCCGCTGATCAGCGAAGCCCAGCGCAGCAAGGTCGAAGCGCTCATCGCCAGCGGTGTGGAACAGGGCGCCGAGATCGCGTTCGGTGGTGGTCGCCCGGCGCTCGAGAAGGGCTTCTTCGTCGAACCGACGCTGTTCGTCGACGTCGACAACTCCATGGACATCGCCCGGAAGGAGTTCTTCGGCCCGGTCGGCGTCATCATCCCGTTCGACGACGACGACCACGCGGTGCGCCTCGCCAACGACAGCGAGTACGGCCTCGGCGGCAGCGTGTACGCCTCCGACCCCGTACGGGCACTCGCCATCGCCCGGCGGATTCGTACCGGTTTCGTCTCGCTCAACGGCGGTGGTGGGGGAGTCACCCCGCACATTCCGTTCGGGGGATATAAGCAGTCCGGCCTGGGTCGTGAATGGGGCGAGGCCGGCCTCGAGGAGTACCTGCAGACCAAGGCCATCACCTGGAGCGCAGCCCGCGGCTGACGGCCCGCGCTCTCGTCGACTTCCACCTAAGGACGATCATGACCCAGACGGAACCCACCTCCACGACGCCACCCGCGGGCAAGTGTCCCGTACACAACTTCAACTACGCCGAGTACAAGCCGGTGGGTGAATGGTTCGCCCGCTACGACGAGTTCCGGGAGAAGTCGCCGATCTTCCGGAACGAATTCGGACCGGGGTACTACACGGTCTCCAACTACGAGGGCATCCTCAAGGTGATGCAGGACGCGGAGACGTTCTCCAACAGCGTCGTGACCCCGCTCGACCCCAATCCGCCGTTCAAGTGGATTCCGGAGATGCTCGACGGTGACGAGCATCTGCAGTGGCGGAAGCAACTCGGTCCGCTGTTCTCCCCGAAGACCACCGAGAAGCTGGACGCGAAGGTGCGGGAGCGGGCGATCGAGCTCGTCGAAGGGATCCAGGCGAAGGGCGGCGGCGCGACCGAGTTCATGGCCGAGTTCGCCCAGCAGTTCCCGACTTCGATCTTCCTGGAACTGATGGGGCTCCCGGTCGAGGAACTACCGCAGTTCATGGAGTGGGAACACGCGATTCTCCACGCCTCGGACGACGATCTCGCAGCGCGCGAGGCCGCTCAGGTCGCGGCGATGCAGGCCGTGATGGGACGGTTCTACACGACCATCACCGAGCGACGCGCCGAGCCGAAGGACGACATCGTCAGCAAGGCACTCGAATTCGAGATCGACGGCAAGCCCGTCAGCGACGAGGACCTGCTCTCGTTCTGCCTGCTGATGTTCATGGCCGGTCTCGACACCGTGTCGGTGACGCTCGGCTGGGCGTTCTACCACCTCGCGACGCATCCGGAGGACCGCGCCCGCATCGTCGAGGATCCCGAAATGATCCCGGATGCGGTCGAAGAGATCCTGCGGGCGTACGCCATCGTGGTGCCGGCGCGGAAGGTCATGAAGGACACCGAGCTGCTGGGCTGCCCGTTGAAGGCCGGCGACATGGTGAATTTCGCACTCGCCGCGGCGAATCGCGACGAGGCCGTCTTCGAGAACGGCACCGAGGTCGACATCACGCGGTCGCCGAACAATCACATCGCCTTCGGTGGGGGCCCACACCGTTGCCTCGGTTCGCATCTGGCGCGGCGCGAGCTGCGTATCGCACTCGAGGAATGGCACAAGAGGATTCCGGACTACCGGCTCGCTCCGGACGCGGAGCTCTTCGAAACCGGTGGTCAGCTCGGTCTGACCTCGCTCCCACTCCTGTGGGACAGCTAGTCCGACTTGCCGTGCCGTTTCCACCAGCTCACCTTTCGAACCCGGGAGACGCATCATGCCACTGCAAGATCACATGCATTTGATTTCCACCGACGATCACCTGATCGAACACCCGCGATTGTGGTCGGACCGCTTGCCGTCGAAGTTCCTCGAGGCCGGCCCGAAGATCATCGAAAAGGCCATGCCGAGCGGTCTTTTCCCGGTCCCCGGCGCACCCGCCGGAACCCGGCTGGCGGAGGTATGGGAGTACGAGGGCCGGATCTACCCGTACATCGGCCTGAACGCGGTCGCGGGTAAGAAGCCCGAACAGTACGGCGTGGAACCCACACGCTACGAGGACATGCTCCCGGGATGCTACGACCCGAGCGCACGCGTGCTGGACATGGACATCGACGGAGTGCAGGCGGCACTGGCGTTCCCCTCGTTCCCCCGGTTCGCGGGCACGGTGTTCCTCGAAGGCGAGGACAAGGAACTCGCCCTGCTGTGCGTCAAGGCATGGAACGATTACATGCTCGACGAGTGGTCTCCGACCGCCCCCGACCGGCTGATCCCCATCGTGATGCTCCCGCTGTGGTCGGTGGAGGAATCCGTGCGCGAGATCGAGCGGACGGCGGCCAAGGGAGCGAAAGCGATCACCTTCCCCGAGAATCCGGTGCCGCTGGGATTGCCGTCGTTCCATACCGATCACTGGGATCCGGTGCTGTCGGCAGCGGAGGCGGCGGAAATGCCGCTGTGCATGCACTTCGGCACGTCCGGTCAGGCGCCGATCACGGCACCCGAGGCCCCGATGGCCGTGATGATCGCACTGTTCGGGTGCAACTCGATGTACGCGACGGCGGATCTGCTGTTCTCCCCGGTCTTCCACAAGCACCCGAACCTGAGGGTGATGATGTCCGAAGGCGGAATCGGCTGGGCGCCCTACCTGCTGGAGCGGATGGACCAGACCTGGGAGAAGCACCGGTTCTACCAGAACATCGACCAGTCGGCGCGGCCGTCGGAGTTGTTCGCCGAACATATCTTCGGCTGCTTCATCGACGACCAGTTCGGAATCGACAACCGGCACGCCATCGGGATCGACAACATCACCTGGGAATGCGACTACCCCCATTCCGATTCGAACTGGCCGAACAGCCGCAAGCGCGTGCACGACGCCATGCTCGACGTTCCGGACGAGGACGTACACAAGATGGTCGAACTGAACGCCCGCCGGCTGCTGAACTTCCCCCGTCTCTGAATTTCCGCCGGTGTGCCGAAATGGCGGCTCCCACCGCCACAAAGGCACACCGGCGCGTCCCGCGCACTCTCGGAGGATCGACATGGCCGAACCGATCGACCAGCTGCCGGAGGACGACTGGGTCGACCAGGACCTGCTCACGCGGAACCTGGCCGGCGAGTTGCTGGACGAAGAGATCGCCGCCGAACGCGACCGGCTCGCACGGCTGGACAGGGGAGAGGGTGGGGACGACATCCACATGTCCCGCGCCGACATGGAGCGGCGGCTCGCGGCGATGATCGAAGTTCGAAAGCGCGTCAGCGCACCGAATTCCGTGGAATTCTGACGACCGTGCAGTTCCGACAACCGGGTGATGGAGAATACGTGAGCCGAAGTACCGTCGTCGCCACAGGACGGCCCCTGCCGCAGCCGACCCCGGCGACGTCCGAGTTCTGGACCTCGGGAGCCGACCGGGTCCTGCGAGTGGCGCAGTGCGGCACCTGTGGCAAGAGAATGCACCCGACGACGGTGCTGTGCCCGCAGTGCAGGGGGCGCGACATCTCCTTGCAAGCGGTCTCGGGCCGCGCGGTCGTCGTGGGTGTGACGATCAACGTGCAGCAGTGGCTCCCGGATCTCCCGCCTCCGTACGTCGTCGCGATCGTTGCGCTCGAAGAAGATTCGAGCGTCCGCCTGACGACCAACATCGTCGGGTGTGAACCCGCGGACGTGTCCGTGGGGACGAAGGTGCGGGTCGTGTTCGAGCAGGTGAGCGACAAGATCTGGCTGCCGCTGTTCGAACCGGACCCGGACGCGGACGGTGAGCCCGGCACGCTGCCGGAACCGGAGAACTACCGGGCCCGGTTGCGCCCGCCGGTCACCTCCGGCAAGTTCGAGGACCGTGTCGTGATCTCGGGGGTCGGGCAGTCGAGGATCGGCCGTCGGCTCATGGTCGATCCGCTGACGCTGACGGTCGACGCGTGCCTGCAGGCCATCGCGGATGCGGGCCTGTCCGTCGACGACATCGACGGACTGTCCACCTATCCGGGTGCCGCCGTCGGCGGCATCTCGGAAGGCGGAATCATGCCCGTCGAGCAGTCCCTGCGGATCCGCCCGACCTGGGTCAACGGCGGCGGCGACCTGCCCGGGCAGAACGGGTCCATCATCGCCGCGATGCTGGCGGTCGCGTCGGGACTGTGCCGGCACGTGCTGTGCTACCGCACCGTGTGGGAGTCGACGCATTCGGAACTGGTGCGGTCCGGACAGTGGGAGGCCGGAATCGGCCGGGCGGCGGGCATGTTCGAGTTCCGCCATCCGTTCGGTGCCATATCGGCGGCCAACTGGATCGCCTGCCAGGCGTCGCACTACTTCCACCGCTACGGCGACGCGAAGGAGACGCTCGGTGCAATCGCTGTCAACGCGCGAACCAATGCGGGTTCGAATCCCGAAGCGGTCTATCGTGATCCGATCACGATGACCGATTATCTCGGCGCCCGAACGGTTTCCACGCCGTTCGGGCTGTTCGACTGCGACGTCCCGGTCGACGGTGCGGTCGCGGTGATTGTCTCCGCCGCCGAGACCGCACCGGACCTGCCCCACACACCGGTGTTCGTCGAGGCGGTGGGCACCCAGATCCTCGAGAACCTGTCGTGGGATCAGGGCACGCTCACGCACCTGCCGCAATCCCTCGGTCCGTCGGCGCACCTGTGGAGTCGCACCGATCTGCGTCCCGAGGACGTCGACGTCGCCCTGTTGTACGACGGATTCACGTTCAACGCGTTGTCGTGGCTCGAGGCACTGGGATTCTGCGAGTTCGGCGGTGCCCGGGACTTCGTCGACGGCGGGCGGGGCATCGCGATCGACGGACGCCTCCCGCTCAACCCGCACGGTGGGCAGCTGTCCGCCGGCCGCACCCACGGCTACGGCTTCTTCCGGGAAGCCGTGCTGCAACTGCGAGGGCAGGCGCCGGGACTGCAGGTCGCCGACCCGGAGGTCGCAGTCGTCACCGCCGGCGGCGGCGTGCCGTCGGGCGCCGTCCTGCTCCGCACCGGCTAGATCGCCTCACCACCCGGCCACCATTCCACCCATCCACGATCAGGAGTCGTCATGGACCGTCCCCTGGAGGGCATCCGAATCCTCGAGGTCGCCCAGTTCACCTTCGTTCCGGCCGCCGGAGCGGTACTCGCGGACTGGGGCGCCGACATCATCAAGGTGGAGCATGCCGAGACCGGCGACGCGCAACGCGGTCTGGTCCGTGTGCTCGGACTCGCCGCGAGCCAGGCCGGTTCGTCGTTCGCGCCGATCATGGAGGGCCCGAACCGCAGCAAGCGCAGCATCGGACTCGACCTCGCCAAGCCCGAGGCGCGACCGATCCTCGAGAACCTCGTCCGCAGCAGCGACGTGTTCCTGACGAACTACCTGCCCGGTCCGCTCGCCAAGCTCCGCCTCACCGTCGACGACATCCGCGCCATCAATCCCGACATCATCTACGTCACCGGCAACGGCTTCGGCTCCGAGGGTCCGGACGCGGACAAGGGTGCCTACGACGCAACGGCGTTCTGGGCCCGCGCCGGCAGTGCCGACGGCGTCATGCCGCCGGACACCGATCACATGGCGTTCATGCCGGCCGGCGCCTACGGCGACAACATCGGGGGAATGACGATCGCCGGAGGTATCGCGGCCGCGATCGCCGGGCGCGAACGCACCGGTGAGCCGTCCGTCGTGGATGTGTCGCTGCTCGCCGTCGGCGCATGGGCAACCCAGTTCTCCGTCAACCTGTCGCTGTTCCTCGGCGGCCCGCTGCCCAAGGTGCGGCGCACGACGGCCGCGCCCGGCAACCCGCTGAGCGGTTCGTACCGCACCTCCGACGGCCGGTGGCTGCAGTTCTCGATGCTGCAACCGACTCGCTACTGGAACGAGTTCGTTGCCGCGCTCGGTCGCGAGGATCTGGTCGACGACCCCCGATTCGCCACGATGGAAGCGATTTTCGAGCACTCCCAGGAAATCGGCGACTGGTTCGCCGAGGCGATCGCGAAGCGGACCTACGACGAGTGGCTCGAGGTCTTCCGCGACATCTCCGGCCAATGGGCCCCGGTCCAGGACGGCTGGGAACTCGGACACGACGAGGCGCTGATCGCCAACGGACGGATCGTCGAGATCACCGACGCGGACGGCAAACCGCAGAAGCTGGTCGCGAGTCCGGTCAAGTTCGACAACGCGCCGGTGAAGATGTCGCGGGCTCCGCAGTTCGCCGAGCACACGGACGAGATCCTGCGGGAGATGGGACTCGACGACGAGCAGCTCATCGAACTGAAGATCGCGGGTGCCGTCACTTAGGTACATCCCCGCTTTCCAACTGTCCTGAGTGCGTGTTCCGGCCGCCCGTCACGACGGCGGCCCTCGTGAAGGGATTGCCGTGACGGCGATGAACCTGACGGATCTGGCGGCGGCCGAGGAGAACAAGCCCGCGATCGTGATGGCCGGCAGCGGCGCGACACTGAGTTACCGCGCACTCGAAGACGCGTCCAACCGTATCGCCCACCTCTTCCGGCAGAGGGGGCTGCAGGCGGGCGATCACATCGCGATCCTCATGGAGAACTGCCTGGAGATGTTCCCCGTCGTCTGGGCGGCGCAACGAGCGGGACTTCTCTACACGCCCGTCAACTGGCACCTCGCCGACGACGAAGCCGCCTATGTCGTCGAGAACTGCGGTGCCCGCGTGCTGGTCCACTCCGAACACCTCGACCGGCTCGCGTCGGTCGTCGACTCCGGAAACCCTGCTGTGGAAACACGATTCACGGTGGGGCGGAGGTCGGCGACCGGAGCCGAGTCGCTCGCCGACGCGGCAGCCGCGCTGCCGGTGACGCCGATCGACGACGAGGTCGAGGGCTACTACATGTTCTACTCGTCCGGAACCACCGGTCGGCCCAAGGGGATTCTGCCCGAGCTGACCGGCGCGCCCTTCGGAACCGGGCTGGGAATCGATGCGGTGATGCGGAATGCATTCGGATTCGGTTCGGACAGCGTGTATCTGAGTCCTGGACCGCTCTATCACGCGGCCCCGCTCGGATGGTCCGTGGGCACCGTCCGCAACGGTGGAACCGCGATCGTCATGGAACACTTCGACGCCGAGGGCGCGCTCGCCGCGATCGACCGGTACCGGGTCACCCACACCCAGGTTGTGCCGACGATGTTCGTCCGCATGCTGAAGCTTTCCGACGAGACGAGGGCGCGGTACGACCTGTCGAGCCTGCGCGTGGTGATCCACGCGGCCGCACCGTGTCCGGTCGAGGTCAAGGAACGCATGATCGAGTGGCTCGGCCCCAAGATCCTCGAGTTCTATGCGGGGAGCGAGGGAAACGGGTTCTTCATGATCTCCACGCCGGAATGGCTCGCGCACCGCGGATCCGTGGGCCGGCCCACCGTCGGTGAGGTGCACATCTGCGACGAGGACGGACACGAACTGCCTCCGGGCGAGATCGGCACGATCTGGATGAGCGGTACCCCGAGGTTCGAATATCACGGCGACGCCGCGAAGACCGCCGGCGCGTACAACGACAAGGGCTGGAGCACGCTCGGCGATCTGGGGCACGTGGACGAGGACGGCTACCTCTATCTGTCGGCGCGGCGCACCGACCTGATCCTGTCCGGTGGGGTGAACATCTATCCGCAGGAGATCGAGGATGCGCTGACCATGCATCCGGCGGTCCTCGACGTGGCGGTCATCGGGCTGCCCGACGACGAGATGGGTCAGCGGGTGCACGCGGTGGTGACTCCGGCGGAGGCGACCGTCGCGAACGACGACCTCGCGGCCGAGCTGATCGGCTACGCGCGGGAGAGGCTCGCGCATTTCAAGGTGCCGCGCACCGTCGAGTTCGGTGAGGTGCCGCGCCTGCCGAGCGGCAAGATCCTCAAGCGTGCGTTGCTGTCCCGGTACGAGGGCACCGGCGTCGCGCAGTAGGAACGTCATCCCTTGCGTACCGGCTGTCGGCAACGATCCGCCGGACGGTACCGTCCCTGGAAACCGAAGGCGACGAGGGGATGGTAATGGGCGTTTATGCGGTGACCGGTGCGGCTTCCGGGATGGGTAAGGCGAGCACGGATCGTCTGCGGGCCGCCGGTCACACCGTGATCGGGATCGACCTGAAGGAAGGCGACGTCGTCGCGGACCTGTCGACGTCGGAAGGTCGCGCCACCGCGATTGCGAAGACACTCGAACTGGCGGAGGGGCACCTCGACGGTGCCGTCCTCGCCGCCGGGCTCGGTCCCGGGCCGGGCCGGGAGCGTGTCATCGCCGAGGTCAACTTCCGCGGTGTCGTCGAACTGCTCGAGGGCTGGCGCTCGACCCTCGCCGCAGCCGGCAACAGCAAGGTCGTCGTTTTCGGGTCGAACTCGACGACCACGGTTCCGGCCGCCCCGATGTCGGCGGTGAAGGCATTCCTCGCCGGGGACCTGGAGAAGGCCGTCAAGCGGGCGTGCCGGATCAAGCCGGCCGGCCCGACGTTCACCTACGCGGCCTCGAAGCTCGCGGTCACCCACTGGGTGCGCCGCGCGGCCGTGACTCCGGAGTGGGCCGGCGCGGGGATCCGCCTCAACGTGATCGCACCCGGGGCGATCGAGACACCGCTGTTGACCGCCCAGCTCGACAGCCCGGAAGCCGACCGCGTCCGGGACTTCCCGGTGCCGATCGGCGGATTCGGTCAGCCGGAGCAGATCGGGGAGTGGGTCGAGTTCATGCTGTCGCCGGCCGCGGACTTCCTCTGCGGGTCGGTCGTCGTTGTCGACGGCGGCAGCGAACCCTTCTTCCGCGGCAGCGACTGGCCGCGTCCGGTGCCGATCCGGAAGGTTCCGGCCTACCTGCTCGCGATGCGCCGGTTCAACAACGCGAAGAAAAAGTAGCCCGCGTCTCCGGAAGTGCCTCTGAGTGACGGTCGGTGTACCGATATTTCGGTACGCCGACCGTCATTTCCGTTCCGGCCGAGGCGGTTCGGTTCGGGACGCGGCGGGCGCGATTCCGAACAGCATGGCGTCGAGCCCCGCGACGAACGCGGCGTCGTTGTCGAGGGTCGTGGCGGCGCCCGAGGAGTCCGAGGTGAACAGGGCCCTCAGGTGCGGATAGTCGCCGTGCGCGAGCATCTCGGACATGTGTGCGGCACCGCCGCCGCTCGCCGAGGCCGTCTCCCCGGCCGATTCCTGCGCCGCGAAATTGGTGACCCAGCCGCTGATCAGGGCGACGCCCATCATGGTGGCGGTCGCGCCGAGCCCGGCCGGTGCCAGTGCGCCGACGAGCCGGTCGAGGTAGCGGATGCTGTTCGGGCCGAGGTCGGTGGCCGGCGTGTCCCGTAGCCACGGATGACGCCGATGCAGGGATCGGGACTGCTGGGCGATGGCAAGTACATCGGTGCGGACGTCACCGGTGAGCGGGGGGAAGTCGAACTCGGCGGCGACCCGGTCGGCCATCAGCGCGAGCAGATCGTCCTTGCCGGCCACGTATCGGTACAGCGATGCCGCCGAGGTGCCGAGCGCGTCGGCGACGCGCCGCATCGAGAGTGCGCGCATGCCTTCCCTGTCGACCAGCCGGACGCAGGCCTCGCCGATGTCGTCGAGGGTGTACGTCGGGCGGGGCCCGCGCTTGCGTTCGTCGGTGCGCAGCCACAGTGAGGTCGGCATGACCCCCAGCATGCCTCGAGGAAAGAGTTGCGAACGCTGTTCTCATTTATCTATCCTCTAAGTGCGAACATTGTTCACAGTTTGAGGGGGAGGGCGCATGAACGTGCTCGAAGCCGAGGGCCTGACCCGGGCGTTCGGAGACCGCACCGTCGTCGACGCAGTGCACCTGAGCGTTCCCGCCGGGCACATCCACGCGCTGCTCGGCCCGAACGGCTCGGGGAAGACGACCACCGTCCGCATGCTCGCCACGCTGCTGCGGCCGACCGCCGGTCGTGGCCGCGTCTGCGGCTTCGACGTCGTGCGCGACGCGGCCCACGTGAAACGACGCATCGGGTTGGTCGGGCAGTTCCACGCGGTGGACCCCCGGCTGACCGGTCGGGAGAACCTGACGATGTTCGCGCGGCTGCACGGACTCGACGGCCGCTCGGCCCGGGTCCGCGCGACCGAGCTGCTCGACCGGTTCGATCTCGCCGACGCCGCCGCCCGCCCGGTGAGCAGCTATTCGGGAGGTATGCGCCGGCGGCTGGACCTGCTCGCCGGGATGGTCGTGCGGCCCGAAGTGCTGTTCCTCGACGAACCGACCACCGGCCTCGACCCGCACAGCCGCAACGAGATCTACCGGCTGGTGCGCGAACTCGTGGGGGAGGGCACCGCCGTGCTGCTCACGACGCAGTACCTCGACGAAGCCGACCGCCTCGCCGACAGCATCACGATCCTCGACGCCGGCGTGACGATCGTGACCGGAACCCCGGCGCAGATCAAGGAGGCGGTCGGAACCGGAGTCGACCTCGCCCTGCCCGCCGCCGCGGACGTCACCGAGGCGATCGGCGTGACCGCCGCATTCGGTCTACGGCACATCGCCACCGACGCCGCGTCCGAAACCGGCACCGTCCGGCTGTCTTTCGCCACCGATGCCGATTCGGTGCCGCTGCTGCCGGTGCTACGCGCCCTCGACGAAGCGGGCGTGCCCGTCGACGACATCGGCCGCCGTCGCGTCGGGCTGGACGAAGCGTTCCTGACCTTGACCGGACACGCCCGTACGGAGGAGCCCGCATGACCACCGCCACCCATGGAAGCTCGGCACTCACCGGCACCCGGACGTTGTTCCATCGGATCGTCCTGACGTACCGGCACTCGCCCGCGCTGCTGCTCGTCACGCTCGCCGCGCCGCTGGGCATGGTGCTGCTGTTCGGATTCGTCTTCGGCGGCGCACTGTCCGGCGGTGACGCCGCCGCCTACCGCGCGTATCTGATGCCGGGGGTGCTGGTGCTCGTGGCCGCGATGGGCCTGGCGACCACCGCGGCCACCGCCAACGCCGACCTGCGCAGCGGACTCTCCGACCGGTTCCGGACCCTGCCCACCGCGCCGGTGTCGGTGCCCGCCGGGCTCGCCCTCGCCGAAACGGCCACCTGTGCGGTCGCGCTCGTGCCGATGGTCGGTGTCGGATATCTCGTCGGCTGGCGGATCGACGCAGGCGTCCGCGAGACTGCGCTCGCAGTGATGCTGCTGCTGCTGTTCCGCTTCGCGCTCTCCTGGCTGGGTATCTGGCTCGGCTTCTCGATCCGGGACGAGCAGGTGCTGCAGCAGTGCGCGCCGATGATCTTCGGAACGATCATGTTCTCCAACATCTTCGTGCCCACCGAGACCATGCCCGCGGTGATCCGGACGATCGCGGAGTGGAATCCGGTCAGTGCCGTCGTGGCCGCCCTGCGCGAACTGCTGGGCGGTGCCGCGCCGACGGCCGTGGACGCGGCTGTGCCGATGGCCGCGGATGCGGCGTGGCCCCTGCAGCACCCCCTGTTCGCAGCCTTCGGCTGGTGCCTCGGAATCGTCGCTGTGCTGGTACCGCTCACGGTCCGCCGGTACGTCACCACCCGCTGATCGGGCGCCGATCCGACCGTTACCGACGAGTAACCGGACCATCGACAGACAGCGGAAACCGGCGGGACTACCCTGTATACCCGTGACCTCACACTATGACGTCGTTGTCCTCGGAGCCGGTCCCGGTGGGTACGTCGCTGCTATCCGCGCGGCACAGCTGGGATTGAGCACCGCCATCATCGAGCAGAAGTACTGGGGAGGTGTGTGCCTGAACGTGGGCTGCATCCCCTCGAAGGCACTTCTCCGCAATGCCGAACTGGCGCATCTCTTCAACAAAGAGGCCAAGACGTTCGGTATCTCGGGGGATGTCTCCTTCGACTTCGGTGCAGCCTTCGACCGCAGCCGCAAGGTGGCAGACGGTCGCACCAAGGGCGTGCACTTCCTCATGAAGAAGAACAAGATCACCGAGTACGACGGTAAGGGCTCGTTCGTCGACGCCAAGACCATCGACGTGGCGCTCACCAAGGGCGGCACCGACCGGGTGACCTTCGACAACGTCATCATCGCGACCGGTTCCGTCACGAAGCTGCTGCCCGGCACCTCGCTCAGCGAGAACGTCGTCACCTACGAGGAGCAGATCCTCACGCGCGACCTGCCCGGCTCGATCCTCATCGTCGGCGCCGGCGCCATCGGCATGGAGTTCGGCTACGTCCTGAAGAACTACGGCGTGGACGTCACCATCGTCGAGTTCCTCGACCGCGCCCTGCCCAACGAGGACGCCGACGTCTCCAAGGAGATCACCAAGGCGTACAAGAAGCTCGGTGTCACCATCAAGACCGGTGCCGCCGTGCAGACGATCGACGACGACGGCACCAAGGTGACCGTCTCGATCAAGGACAACAAGAGCGGCAACGTCGAGACGGTCGTCGTCGACAAGGTGCTGCAGTCCGTCGGCTTCGCCCCGCGTGTCGAGGGCTACGGCCTCGAGAACACCGGCGTCGCCCTCAACCGCGGCGCCATCGAGATCGACGAGCGCATGCGCACCAACGTCCCCGGCATCTACGCCATCGGTGACGTCACCGCCAAGCTGCAGCTCGCGCACGTCGCCGAGGCGCAGGGCGTCGTCGCCGCCGAGACCATCGGGGGCGCCGAGACGCTCGAGCTGGGCGACTACCGCATGATGCCGCGCGCGACGTTCTGCCAGCCGCAGGTCGCGTCGTTCGGTCTCACCGAGGAGCAGGCCAAGGCCGAGGGCTACGACGTGAAGGTCGCGACCTTCCCGTTCACCGCCAACGGCAAGGCCCACGGTCTCGGCGACCCGAATGGGTTCGTCAAGCTCATCGCCGACAAGACGCACGGCGAGCTGATCGGTGGCCACCTCATCGGCCCCGACGTCTCCGAGCTGCTGCCCGAGCTGACGCTGGCCCAGAAGTGGGACCTGACCGTCAACGAGCTGGCCCGCAACGTCCACACGCACCCGACGCTGTCGGAGGCGCTGCAGGAGGCCATCCACGGCCTCGCAGGACACATGATCAACTTCTGACACAGACCTCCGCGCGGGTAGATCCCCGCCCGGATGTACCGGCCTCGGCCCGTGGAGACTTCACCGTCACCACGGGCCGTTGTCGTTGTGGCGCCCCTGTCGTTGGGGTGCGGCTGGGGTTACGACGCCTCGGCGTCCCTGTCCGACTTCCGCAGTGCCAGGCGGATCGAGCAATTGCCGTCCTGCGGGTCCGGGAAGACCGCGGCGGTGTATCGGGCGCCGAACGTGGCCGCGTTGTCGTCGAGGAGCTGCTGGATGAGCCCGCGCTGGATGCCGCGCACGACCTCCGGGTTGGTGCGGGCGATCTCGACCAGGGGGCACGTGCACAAAGTGAGCTCGTGGTTTCCGAATGCGCTTGTTGCGGATCGGGTTTCGAATCCCAGGCGGGAGAGGGCGTCGATGACGAAGGCGCCCGCGTCGGCGGTGTCGGCAGGGGCGAAACCGAGCATGCCCGCCCAGTCGCGTCCCACCTCGCAGGCCGTGCGCTCCCGCTCCTCGGCGGTGCCGCCGAGCCGGGCCGCGAGCAGTGCGACGAGGTCCGTATAGGACGGTTTCGGCACGGCGGTGTATCCGAGACGCGGCCGGCCGACCTTCGTCGACTCGAGCTGCCGGGTCCGGACCAGGCCTTCCTCGATGAGCGAGTTGAGGTGGAAGCGGACGGTTGTGACGTGCAGGTCGAGGTCGTCGGCCAGCAGGTGGGCGTCGAGTGGCTCGGCCGACGTTTCGAGCAGGGCGAGAACGCGGTCCCGTTGCTTGACCTGTCGTGCCAATTCCTGCCCCTCTGCCGAACGCTCGGTGGGACTCCGGTGAGGCCCGCCGTATTCAAATGAGTAATTTCCTTTATAGTCGTCGCCGGTACAGCGCGACGATGTCAACGTTACGGCGACGGTCATCGGTTCCGGAATTGCGGTCGGGTCGCGCTCGGTCACTACGAAGGAGAGAGTCGAACATGTCGCAGAACCCGTCGGTGCACACCGCGCAGGACAGCAGCACCGCCGGTGTGACGCGCATCGAAGGACTCGCCGACCTGAACGTCCAGGACGGGCCCACACCCCGCATCGAACGTATGGCGGCCGGCCCCGGCGCGACCGTCGTGCGGTTGAGCTTCGCCGCCGGCCAGACCATGGAAGAGCACCGTGCGGGCTTCCCGATTCTCGTCTCGGGGGCGAAGGGTCACGTGACCTTCGAGGTCGGCGGGGAGTCGATCGAGCTGGTGCCCGGAACCGCCGTTCATGTCGAGGCGGGAATCATGCATCGCCTCGTCGCGCACGAGGACTCGGTGGTGACACTCGTCGTCCTGCGGTGAGCTTCGCTCAGTCGGCATTGATGGGCTTCGCTCTGTCTGCGCTGATGAGCTTCGCTCAGTGGGCGCGGTCGTAGCGCTCCTGGGCTGCAATCACTTCCGGCATCGCGTCCTGCACGAGTTCGATCAGGCCGCGCAGGTGCTGCGCGAATCTCGAACCCAGCTCCGTGAGGCGGTATTCGACGTGCGGCGGAACCGTTGCCCGGACGTCGCGTGCGACGAAGCCGTCGCGTTCGAGCTGCTGCAGGGTCTGCGACAGCATGCGTTCGCTGACACCGTCGATCCGGCGCCGGAGTTCCCCGAACCGGTGGGTGCCGTCGCCGAGAGCGACCAGGACGAGGGTTCCCCATCTGCCGGTGATGTCCAGCATCGTCCGGCGGGATTCGCAACAGCGCGCGAACACGTCCGCTGCGAGCGCTGGGTCCGAGGCCATGGTGCGACGATATCGCGACCGTCTTGCACTTACTAATAGTTAGTGCTGTGATGGTGGAGAAGTTGAAGCATCAACAACAGGAGTCGACATGACCATTGCAGTGACCGGAGCGACCGGCAATCTCGGGTGCCTGACCATCGCCGCGCTCCTCGAGCGGGGTGTCGCCGCGGCCGACATCGTCGCCGTGGTCCGGGATGCTGCGAAGGCCGCCGAGCTCGCCGAAAAGGGAGTGCAGGTGCGCGTCGCCGACTACGACGACGCGGACGCGCTGCGCGTGGCGTTCGCGGGCGTCGACAAGCTGCTGCTCGTCTCCGGCAGCGAGATCGGCCGCCGCGTCCCGCAGCACACCAACGTCGTCGAGGCCGCGAAGGCCACCGGCGTCGGATTCCTCGCCTACACCAGCATCCTCGACGCCCAGAACAGCCCGCTGATGCTCGCCGCCGAGCACAAGGCCACCGAGAACCTCATCGCCGAATCCGGCATCGCTCACGCGCTGCTTCGCAACGGCTGGTACTGGGAGAACTACGAATCGGCCGTCGGCACCGCCCGCGAGACCGGCGCCCTGTTCGGTGCCGCGGGCACCGGCCGCGTCGCGGGAGCTGCCCGCAAGGACTTCGCCGAGGCCGCGGCCGCCGTGCTGCTCGCCGACGACGCTGCCGGCAAGGTGTACGAACTCGGTGGCGACCGGCTCACCTACACGGAACTCGCCGAAGCGCTGTCCGGCGTCGTCGGGAAGCCGGTCGTGTACAAGGACCTGTCGCGTGAGGAGTACACGCAGGTCCTCGAAGGCGCAGGGGTACCGTCCCAGTTCGCGGCGGTTCTCGCCGACTCCGACGCGGGCATCGCCGCCGGAGCCCTCGACACCGACAGCGGCGATCTGCAGCGCCTGATCGGACGCGACGCGACCCCAGTCGCGGACGTGCTGCGCGGCTGATCTGCGCGGTGATTCGGAATCCGCCCACGCTACAGGGTGGGCGGATTCCGAATCATGCGGCGCATCAACCGATCCGACGGTTGTGCACAGGCGCGTCGTTCATCCACAGAAGTCCTGATTTCGGCTCGGAGTGGGTGGTTCGGCCGGATGGGATCGGGCAGGGTCGCCTCATGACCGACCCTCGACCACTGACCCGAACGCACCTGCTCGCGACGGGCTTCTCGGACGACCACATTCGTGCCGCGGTGCGGGCCGGCGACCTCGTCGCCCTCACGCGAGGTGTGTACCTGTGGCGCGCCGATCATGACCGGCTGGACGACCCCGCACGTCACCGGGTGCGGGCGCGGCACGTCGCGTCGACGATGCCGCCCGGCGCGGTGATCAGCCATGTCTCGGCGGCAACGCTCCTGAACCTGGACGTGTGGAACATCGATCTCGCGCAGGTGCACGTCTCCCGCACCGGATCGCACGGTCGCCGCACCCGGCACCTGCACGTGCACGCGACCACCTGGACCGACGATGACGTCGTCGACGTGGACGGTCTCGCTGTCACCTCTCCCGCACGCACCGTCGTGGACCTCTCCCGGGCTCTTCCTCTGGACCAGGCAGTGGTCGTCGGGGACTCGGCCCTGCGGAACTACCCGGACACGCTGGATCTGCTGCCCGCGGCGTTGGCGTCGGCCCGCCATCGCAGCGGGATCGCGCGGGCCGCGGCAGTCGTGCCGTTCCTCGACGCGCGCAGTGAAAGTCCCGGGGAATCGCTGTCGCGGGTGCGGATCGCAGAGAGCGGACTGCCTCGTCCCGTGCTCCAGCATCCGATCGTGTTGCGCGACGGACGACGCGTCCGTCTCGACTTCTTCTGGGAGCGGCACGGGGTGGCCGGCGAGTTCGACGGGGCCGGCAAGTACGCCGACCGTCGCGACGTGTTCGCCGAGAAACTCCGCGAGGACGCGCTGCGCGATCTCGGTCTCGAGGTCGTCCGCTGGACGTGGGCCGATCTGACGCGGTTCGACGTCGTCGCACAGCGATTCGAGCGGGCAGTCGCCCGGCAATCCACGCGGTGAGTGCGAAGTCGCTCACGCGACAGCGTGGGCGGATTCCGAAGCGGTGAGCGCATTTCGCTGTCAGCCCAGCAGTGCGGCCTCGAGCGCCGTCCGCACTGCGTCGGGTTCGGGCGCGACGACCGTGACGAGCGGGGACACCGCGGTCGCGGCGAGCAGATCCGCGGCGCGGCCGGTGCCCGCCAGCACGAGAACCGGGCGCCCCTCGGCCAGCGACTGTGTGACGTCGTCGCGCGCGATCCCGCCGCCGTTCGCGAGCACCGTGACGACGGGCGATCCCGCTGCAAGGGTTTCGGCGACAGCCCCGAGCCACGGCGTTTCGTCGCCCCAGTGATCCCCCGCGACGGCGACGATGTGGGTGTGATTCGGTTCCAGCGCGGCCGAATCGGGCAGTGTCCCGTCGTGTCCGGGCCAGCGCACCGTTCCTTCCGCGACGATCCCGAGATGCACTCCCTGGGCGCCGCTCCGGCGGCGTTCCCGTCCGACCAGTCCGATCACCCCGGAGTCCGTGCCGCCGTCGATCAAGGTCGCGCCGAAGGATTCGATCATCGCGACGAGCGGGACGAACAGGCGCTCGCAGAGAGCGGCGTCCGACGGTGCCATACCGTCCGCACCCCCGACGAGGACCACTGCGGGGGCACCGGGGGACACACCGGTTGCTCGCAGCAGTGCGGTGAGTCGGTCTCCCGGTCGCGGCGGTGTACCCGGCGGGACACGGATCAGGGCCAGCTCCCGTCCACCCACCTCGACCACGTCGCTGCCGACCGTCACGCCACCTCCCTGGCCTGGGGTGCGCGGTGTGCGAGCGCCGCGCGGAGGGCACCGACCGTGATCGCCTCGTTC
The DNA here is from genome assembly GCF_053589115.1 of Rhodococcus sp. NPDC003383. Lineage (NCBI taxonomy): Bacteria > Bacillati > Actinomycetota > Actinomycetes > Mycobacteriales > Nocardiaceae > Rhodococcus > Rhodococcus sp. NPDC003383. The sequence continues at coordinate 191,878 of NZ_JBSFRG010000002.1, forward strand.
GCCGAGTACGTACCGCCCTTGTGGTTCAGTCGCGGGATGTCGACGCCGCCTGCGTGGTGCAACCCGATGAGCCGCCACTGGTCGTCGAACACCGGACTGCCGGAGCTGCCTCCCTCGGTGGGCGAACGATAGTGCACCCGGGTGTCATCGTAGTCGAGCACGATGTTGTCCTGGAGCGAGAACTGCGGCTGTTGGAGACCGCGCGGGTGCCCGATCAGATACGCACGGGGCGGACGGGGTTCGAGTGCGGGCAGGCGTGCCGCGACGGGCAACGGTTCGAGGTCGCCGGGCCAGCCGTCCAGTTCCAGGACGGAGGTGTCCAGCCCCGCGCCGTCGGACGGGGCGTACCACCAGCAGCGCACCGGCCGGAAGCGGTCCGTGCAGGCGTCCAGCGCATGGAACACGACCACCGCGTCGCCGGCGGCAACCCCCTCGGGCACGACATGTCCGTTGGTGACGAGCACCCGCTCCGGCAGGTCCGGATGCAGATCCCGGCCGTCGACGACGAACCCGGTCCCGACCCCGTCCTCCGACGGTGTGCACACCTGCGCGACCGCGCGGCACCGCGACAGCCCGTGGCGGTACCACGTCAACGACTGGTAGCGGTCGTGGCCGAACACCTTCTCGAGGTGGGCGAGCCGGGCCGTGCCGACATCGCGATCGCGGACCAGCACGCCGCCGCCGTCGCGATGCAGAAGCGCCGAGCGCAGCAGCGGCAGCATGGTGTCGCCGGGCGCGGCCGCGGTGGTCAGTCCCCACACCTCGACCAGTTGCCGCAGCAGTGCGGCGATCTTGAACGCATCGACTCCCGGATCGGCGAGAAACGCGTCGAGCCAGGAATCGGCACCTGCAGGATCGCCGAGCGCGACCTCCGCTTCGCAGGCGGTCGCGGCGGCCCACGCGTCGGGCTCTGCCGCCGTCTCGATCGCACCGAGCACCTGGGCGGCGAGTGCGCGGGACAACACGGCGGGATCGGTGATTCCGGGGACGGCGAGGCCGTCCCGGTGGGCGCGGGCGAGCAGAGCCGCCGCGTTGATCGCGTGCCACGGCCGGGCCGGTGCCTCGTCACGCGCTGTCAGATACGCGTCGAGTGACATTCGCAGGTGGTGCGCCCGACGCGGGAGGTCGCCGGTGGTGAGGAACAACTGTTTGTGGCACCGGCCGATCCCACCGCGCGCCTCGATCCGCTCCGACGCCGGCGTCTGCGGATCGTCGGCCAGCTCGGAATACAGATGCAATGCGGCCGCCGGCATACCCCGGTCGACGAGCGCCTGGGCGTACTGCCGCCGCACCGCAGGAAGGTCGAGTCCGCGACCCAGTGCGGCGTCCGCGACGGCAATCACGTCGTCGAATCTGCGGTACCGGCGCAACCCGGCGAGCATCCGCATGACCTCTGCCGGAGGCTGTTCGGCCGGTCCGCGCAGGAATCGGCAGTACTCCTGGACGATTCGGCCCACCTCCGGCCAGTCGAAAGTACCTGCAGAGCGGGCGATCCGGTCGATCCAGGCGACGTCGACGGTCGTCATTCGAGGACCTGACGCAGGAAATCGCGGAGTCGGGGCTGGCCGAGATACTTGCCGATGCTGTGCCGCCAACTGCCGGTGTTCGACACCCCGACATCGGCGACCTTCCGCTGTCCGGCATGCAGGAAGTCGCCCGCGATCTGCCGGTCGAGTAATCCGCAGACCGGGTCGAGCGGGTCGTATACGTTGGTCCATCGGCCGTCGCCGAGGCACCGCGCCGGCCAGCCGTCGTTGCGAGTCCACGGTGGCGTCAGCCCGTCCTGGACCTCCGAGATCCCCAACGGGCTACCGACGGTGAGCAGCGCATCCACGCGCGGGGCGTCGTTGATCGCGGTCAGGGCGTCGTAGGCGATGACGCTGCCCAGGCTGTGTCCGACGACGACGTGGGGTCCGGGCTGGGAATCGCTCTCCTGCAAGGCTTTCAAAGCCCGTTCACGGATATCGCTGCGAATTCGGAAGGTTTCGCCCGGTCGCGGCGTGAACGAAGCGTCGTACAGGAAATGATGCACGTCGCGCAGGAACACCTGCATCAGTCGCTTCTTCATCGCGGGTGGCAGCGGGATCGCCTCTAGCTCGGTATCCGGCAGCACAAGCGTTTCGCACTCGCCGGGAACGGGTTCGACCGTGGCGACTCCGACCTCGCGGCCCAGACGTTCGACGAACTCCCGCTCGTCGTCGGGCAGTTCGCAGATCCAGCCCGGATCCTGGACCTCGAACTCGGCGGCATCGTCCGGCCCGAGGGTGGACTCGTGGGCGGTGAACGCGGCAGCGGGCTGCGCGTAGAGCATGTCCGCCCAGTACACCATCGACGAGGTGACACCCATGGCGTCGAGATCGAGGCCGTCGTCGTCGAACAGCGCGATGCGCCATTGGTCCAGCAATTCGTCGGCCGGGGGCTTGTTGCCGATGCCGTGGACGAACGTCACGTGAGGCATGGTGGTACTCCTTCGTCATTCGGTGTCGGTGCCGGGAGGAAGGTCCGGGCACAACGTCTGGGGTTCGATGTCGGGGGAGATCCACTCGTGCCATTCGTCATCGGTCATGTTGCGGGTGAGCTTGGAACACAACATGTTCGATGCCTCCTCCGTTGTCGACGGCGGAAGATTCCAGATCCGGAGAGTGCCATCTGTCCCGCCCGAGACGAGGCGCCGTCCGTCGGACGTGAATGCGATGGCCGCTACCCACCCCGCGTGGCCGGTCATGGGTACCGCGATCAGCCGTCCGGTCTCGGCGTCCCAGAGACGGATGTCGCCCTCGGAGCCGCCGGAGACGATGTAGCGCCCATCCGGGCTGTATTCGACGCCGGCCGCCCCGCCGCGGTGTCCGGGCATCTCCGGTCCGAGGAGCCGCCCGGTTTCGGGGTCCCACTGCCGCAACGCGGAGTCCGTTCCGCCGGCGACGATGCGAGTGCCGTCCGGACTGATTCCGACGGGGAACACGGCGGCCTTGTCCCCGGATTCCACGGTATCGATCGACTGTCCGGTTTCCGGATCCCACAGCTGGAGACCCTGGACGAACGAAACCGAGAAGACCCGGTGGCCGTGTGCGGCGAACCCGACCACCTGCACTTCGGGCCCGACTCGGATGGGATCGCCGACCGGTGCGCCGGTGTCGGCGTTCCACAGTCGAACGGTGCCGTCGTCGCCTCCGGATACCAGGCGGTGACCGTCGGGGCTGAAGTCGATTGCGTTGACTGTGCCCTCGTGCCGGGCCTGGACAGGATCGCCGATCGGTTGGCCGGTGTCGGCGTTCCACAGTCGAACGGTGCCGTCGTCGCCTGCGGAGGCGAGCCGGCGGCCGTCGGGGCTGAAGTCGACGGTCCGGACGGCACCTTGTTGTCCGGTGAGGGGAGCTCCGACGGGCAGGCCGGTGCCGATATCCCACACTCGCACGGTGCCGTCGTCGCCGCCCGAGGCAAGGCGGTGCCCGTCGTCGGTAGCCGTGACGACCTCGATGGTGCCGTCGTGCCCGCTGAGTGCCCCGAGCGATTTTCCGGTGTCGAGGTCCCACAGACGTAGTGATTCGTCGTCCGCACTTGCGGAGACGATGCGGTGGCTGTTCGTGTCGGTCCCGATGCCGTAGATCCTTCCGGCACTGCCGGTCACCGGCAGTGCGGTGGTCGCGTCCCATGTCCGCACCGTCGCATCCCACCCTGCCGACAGCAACTGCCGGCCGTCCGGACTGAATGCCACACCGGCCACGGGCCCGTCATGCCCGGTGAGAGGTACGCCGATGGGTTGCTGCAGGTCGGTGTCCCAGGCGCGGATCGTCCCGTCGAATCCTCCGGAGACGACGCGTCGTCCGTCGGTGTCGAAGGCGACACTTGTCGCCGGACTCGGGGTAATCATGGGGTCGCCGATCTCACGGTGCGTTGCGACATCCCACAGTCGCACGGTGCCGTCGTCGCTGCCCGATACGATCTGCCGGCTGTCCGGGCTGAACGCGAGTGCCGTGACGACCCGAGTATGGCCCGTCATCGTCTCACCGACGAGGTCGTACCCAGGAGTGGACAGATCCCACAACCGGATTCCGTTGTCGGCACTTCCGGTAGCGAGCCATCGTCCGTCCGGGCTGAACGCGGTCGACTGCACCGAACCACCGACGAGAGCGGTCACCGGTTCGCCGTCGAGTTGCCCGGTATTCGGATCCCACCAGCGGAGCGCCCCATCGGAGTGCGTCGAAAGGATCCGGGATCCGTCGTCGGTGAATGCCAGGCTCGACACCATCGCCGTCTGGTCGTATGTCGGGGTGCCGATCGGTTGGCCTGTCGTGGAATCCCATACACGGACGACGCCGTTGTAGTCGCCCGACGCGATTCGTGTTCCGTCCGGACTGATGGCCACCCGGAACACGGCCGCGTCGCCGTGCTGCATCGGGTCGAGGACGGAAAGACCAGTCTGCGAATCCCACACGCGCACTGCGCCGCCGTCGTCGCCGGTGACGATCCGCGTGCCGTCGCGACTGTAGGTGGCACTGTGGACAATTGCGGGAATCTCGATGATCTTGAATAGGTCGCGGCGGTCGGCAGCAGCGCTGACCAGTGCGTCGGCGTCCGTTCGGGCGAAATGGGGGGCAGCGAGCAACTTGTTGATAGCGTGGACCTCGTTCCCGGTGCCATCGCCGGCAAGGATCGACTGAGCCTCGGCCACCAGCCGCGACGCGACCGCCTCGTCGCTTCGAGTGTCGGCGAGGCGCTCGGAGTGCAGCGCCCAGCCGGATGCAGCGGTTGCGGCGAGGGCAACGACCGCCATCGCCGCGAGAACCGTCCGCAACTTCCGCGACTGCTTCTGCAGGACGGTGGCGTATTCCTGAGCTTTCTGCCTCGCTTCCGTTTCCGCAACGGCCAGCGCTTCCGCCGCCTCTTGCTTCTCTCGCGCCGCCTCCAACTCCGCTTCGCGGCGACGGTTTTCGTCGGCAACACGTTGGTCCTCCCGTTGCCGCGATGCGAGGAGGTACGGTCGAACCGGACTGAGGCGGTCCCGGAAGCCCTTTCGCGCAGACAAGGTTTCGGCGTCGGTCAGACGTTCGCCCTCGAGTAGCCACGCCTCTTGCCGATTGTTCTTCCGCCACGCCGCGGCAGCTCGTTCGAGCGCGTCGGCCTCCCGGAGGCTGTCGCGTTCCTCGTGGAGCCAGCCGGCGAGGTCGGTCCATTGCCGCAGCAGGCTTTCCAGGGCGACTTCGACGACGACGTCGCCGTCGCGCTCACCTTTGACGAGGAGTCGACGCGCGACCATCGCGTCGAGCAGCGGCCGGCTCTGCGCGGGTAGGTCGGACCAGCGGGCGAGGCGACGCATCGGCTGGTCGGTGTACTGGTCGATGTTGGCCAGCCACGGAACGAACGCGGCGCGCAGGTGCTCGAGTTGTGTGCTGCGTTCGTCGGGATCGGAGGAAAGCAGGTTGTCGATCTCGGTCTGGACGACCGCGTGCATGCCGCCCATCGCGGTGTATTCGGCGAGGGTGAGCCGCCCGGAGCTGCCGTAGTCCTCGTAGAGCCGGGCCATGGTGAGTGCCAGCAGCGGGAGGGTGTCGGCGCCTTGCCCGCACGCGGACAGCAGCCGGTTCAGCAGGGCGGGCTCGACCTCGAGGGGACGTCCCGCGGCGGTGGCGCGGGCCGCAGGACCGCACACGACTTCCTTGAACTCGGTGCGCGGCATCGGCTTGAGCTCGTTGAACAGCTCGGATCGCACGTCCGCCAGCTCCGGGACGGTTTGCAGCGTCTCGAACCGGTCGGAGCGAATCGTCGCTGCGACGAGGAACAGGGGCTCGTCGTCGCCGGTGGAATGGCGTGTGAGCCGGGCGAGGAGTGTCAGAAACTGCGATGCCTGGGGTCCCGCGTCCGCCGCGAACAGTTCTTCGGCCTGATCGACCGGCAGGATCAGGGTCGGCAGGGGTGCATTGCCGGTGTCGTGGAGCAGCCGATCGGATGCCTTCTGTCGAATCTCCCTCAGCCACTGTGTGACCCGTGTGGCATCGCCCGATCGGCACGCCGCCTTGATCTCGCCGAGCGGGGGTGCGGGCAACCCCAATTCGGCGCGTGTCGTATGAATCGCGCGGGCCAGTCCGTGCTCGCCGGTCAATGCGGCGCGCTCCGGGCGCACGATGCCCAGGGGAAGGAAGTGCCGGTCGTCGCGGCGCAACCGGGGGAGCAGGCCCGCTCGCAGAAACGACGACTTGCCCGCACCGGACGGCCCCAGCACGACGAACAGCGACGCGGACCCCGACGCCCGCATGCCCCGCAGCTTGTCGAGCCCACTGATGATCTGCTCGTCGCGGCCGAAGAAGACGGCGGCGTCCTGCTCTTCGAGAGGTTCCCACCCGCGGTAGGGAGCCCGGTCCGGGTCGCCGGGCGGTGGCCACGCGAAATGTTCGGCACCCACCCCGGCGTCGCGCAGGCCGCGCAGCAGCCTTCGCAGCCCCTCGGTACGGAACACGATCGGTTCGCCGTCGACCGTGATCTCGGTGGTCGGCCCGTCACCGAACAGGTCGCAATGTTGCCATTCGTGGGTGTACCGGCCGGCCGTCGCGTCGAGTCGGGCGCAGAAGATCCGTTTGTTCAGAGTTTCGGCAGTGCGGTATTCGTTGGTGCATTCCTGCGACGACTCCCAGTCGGTCGAGAGCAGGCACACGACGGCCTCGCAGCGTGCCGCGGTCCGGGTGAGCGCATCGCGCCACCGCACCCCCGGCGCCAGCCCGGTGTCCGGATCGATGTCGAGGAAGATCTCCCCGGCCAGGCTCGGTTCGTTCTCGACGAGCCAGCGCATGAGCGCGACCGCCTGCCGGCTGTCTCGGCTGGAATGGCTCAGGAATATGCGGGTCATCGTCCGCTCCGCTCGCTGCGGGGAAACTATGACCTCAGCGTTCCGCGCGGCGTCGTCGCGGGCACGAGTAGCCGACTACTCGATTTTCGCCGACGCCTGCCGATCGACGCGGTGACTGCGAATCCGCTCACTCTGCAGTGCGAGCGGATTCCGAATCGGTGGGCGAGTTTGACGCGGGGAAATCGCGTTCGATGCGCAGGGTGCGGATCGTGGTCGCCAGACCGTCGTATTGCGTGATCAGCAGGCAGAATTCGATCAAGCGGCGGACGTCGAGGTGCTCGGCCAGCGCCGACCACGTCTCGTCGGTGAGGTCCTTGGTCGCGACCAGTTCGTCGACTGCGGCGAGCAGCGCACGGTGACGCGGGCTCCACCCCTCGGCCTGCGGCCCCTCGATGACACGCTGCAGGATCTCGGCGGTCACACCCGCGCGACGACCGAGCCGCACGTGGTGGTCCATCTCGTAGTCGCAGCCGCGCAGGTGCGCGACGCGCAGGATGACGAGTTCGGATTCGTGGCGGGGGAGCTTGCCGCCGGGCATCAGCTTGCCGGAGTAGTGCAGCCAGCCGCGGAACAGGCCGCCGGCGCGACCCAGTGTGCTGAACAGGTGCGCGTCCGAGGTTCCTGCCGCCAGTGACAGGACGCGCCAGGCAATCCAGTTGACCGGGCCGAGTTGACGGAACCGTCCGGGCGTGATGCGGGGCGTCATGCGCGCTAGTCTCGCACGGCCCGCGAGAGCCGGGCCATCGTCCGCGCCGCCTCGGTGCGTTGCACGATCGCCGCGCACGCGTCGACGATGTGCTCGCGCAGCCGGGTGTGCGCGTCGTCCAGTCTTCCGTCGAGTACCGCCTCCGCGACGGCGATGTGCTCCTCGACGGCGCGCTCCACCCGCTCCGGGACGAGCTCGTCGAACATCCGGACCGTGCGTACCTTCGCGTTGACCGAATCGAGCGCGTCGCACAGGGCGTCGTTCCCCGACGCGGCGAGCAGCGTCAGGTGGAACTCTTCGTCGAGCGTGACGAACCCTGCATCGGGAGCCGGCGGATCGCTACGGAATCGGTACCACCGTTCGAGTTCGGCCCCGAGCACGTCCCGGTCGTGGACGACCACCCCGGACACCGCGCGCGTGATGCCGCGCAGTTCCAGCGTGGCACGCAGCTCGTAGAGGTCGCCGAGGTCCTCGAAGCGCGGACGGTACGGGAAGAGCCCGTGTTCGCGTCGCTCGACGAGACCCTCGGACACGAGGCGGGCCAGGGCCTCCCGCACCGGTGTGCGGGAGACCCCGTACAGCTCGGCGAGCCGTTCCTCGCTGAGTCGCTCGTCGGGGGAGACGGTGCCCGCTGTCAGATCGGCGCGCAGCGCCCGGTAGACGCGCTCCCGCCGGGTGCCGCCGGAGAACATCAGATTGCCATCGCGCTGCGAACGGTACGAGCGGCGTCGGCGCCTCCTTCGCCGGTCGCGGTGATGCGTCCCGATTCCAGGACGTAGTAGTGGCGGGCGTTGTCGAGGGCGAATCCGATGTGCTGCTCGACGAGCAGCACCCCGAGGTCGCCGCGCCGGCTCAGGTCCACGATCGTCTTCTCGATCTCCTGAACGACGGACGGCTGGATACCCTCGGTCGGTTCGTCGAGAATGAGCATCCGTGGACGGGTGATCAGCGCGCGGGCGATGGCGAGCTGCTGGCGCTGGCCGCCGGACAACAGGCCCGCGCGGCGATCGAGCAGCGGAACCAGCGCAGGGAACAGATCGAGCATCTCCGCGATCAGCGCCTTGCCGTTCTTGCGGCCGTCCGCGACCACCTGCAGGTTCTCGGCGCAGGTGAGCTGCCCGAAGGACTGCTGGCCCTGCGGAACGTACGCGAGGCCCCGGGCCACGCGCGCCGCCGGGCGCAACCCGGTGATGTCCTCACCGTCGAGCAGGATCTTGCCGGAGGCGACCGGCAGCAGCCCGACGGCGGCGCGCAGCAGGGTGGTCTTGCCGGCACCGTTGTGGCCCATGACGGCGACGACCCCGTCGGACGGGACCGTGATCGTGGCCCCGTGGATGATCTCGGTGCGTCCGTAACCGGTACGGACGTCGACGAGTTCGAGCATCAGATCGCCTCCTCGAGGCTCGCGGTACCCAGGTAGACCTGCTGGACCTGCGGATCGTTCTGCACCTCTTCGACGGTGCCTTCGGCGATGATCTTGCCGCGCGCGAGCACCGTCACCGAGGTCGCGAACGCGCGCATGAAGTCCATGTCGTGCTCGACGACGACGACGGTGCGCTCGGCGCCGATGCGGCGCAGCAGCTGCCCGGTCTCCTCGCGTTCGTCGTGGCTCATGCCGGCGACGGGTTCGTCGAGCAGCAGCACGTCGGAGTTCTGCACCAGGAGCATGCCGATCTCGAGCCACTGCTTCTGGCCGTGCGCGAGGATCCCGGCGGGGATGTCGCGATGGGCCGCGAGGCCGGTGGTTTCCAGTGCCTCCTCGATCTGCGGCAGCACGTCCTTGCGGCGGCGCAGCATCTGCCACGGGTTGCGGCCGGCGCCGGCGGCGATGTCGAGATTCTGCAGCACCGTCAGCTCCTCGAATACCGACGCCGTCTGGAACGTGCGGCCGACGCCGAGCCGGGCGATCTTGTGGACCTTCTTGCCGAGAAGTTCGACCCCGGACTTGGTGACCGACCCGGTCGCGGGGACGAGACCGGTGATGGCGTCGACGAGCGTGGTCTTCCCGGCGCCGTTGGGGCCGATGAGGAATCGCAGATCGCCCTGTAGCAGGGTCAGGTCGACACCGTCGACGGCGGTGAATCCGTCGAACTGCACTCGCAGATCACGGATTTCGAGGTATTGGCTGGACATTCCGGCGTTGCCGCCGAAGGTGGGTTCGGTCATCGTGCCGGCTCCATCTCGGTGTTCTCGGCGGTCGGTTCGGGATCGGGTTCCTCTGCGGGGGTGTCGCTTCCGGTGCGCTTGCGACGCCGGAGCGCTGCGATCCCGGCGAGTCCGGCGGGGAAGAATCCTACGACGACGATGAACAGCAGGCCCTGCGCATACGTCCACGCGGACGGGAATTCCTCCGAGAGGGCGGTCTGCGCCCACGCGACACCGATCGCGCCGAGTACCGGCCCGAGCAGGGTGGTGCGGCCACCGATCGCGACGCCGATGAGGAACGCGATGGACGGCACGATGCCGATGTCCGCCGGGGAGATGATCCCGACGATCGGCACGAACATCGCACCGGCGATGCCGGCGAAGAACGCGGCGACCGTGTAGGCGACGACCTTGACGGTCGCGGGGTCGTAGCCAAGGAAGCGGACGCGCTCCTCCTGGTCGCGGACCGCGACGAGCAGTTCACCGTAGCGTGAGTGCATGAGCTGGCGGGTCCCGGCGACGACGAGCAGCAGGATCGCCGCGACGATGAAGAACAGCATCCGCTTGTTGACCGGATCGGACAGGTCGTAACCGAAGAACGTGCGGAACCGGTTGAGGCCGTTGGACCCTCCGGTGCTCTGCTGGCCGACGAGCAGGATCGCGAACGCCGCGGCCAGAGCCTGGGACAGGATCGCGAAGTAGGCGCCCTTGACGCGTCGCTTGAACACGCCGAGGCCGAGCAGCAGGGCCAGCAGTCCGGGCACGAGCAGGATGCCCAGCAGCGTCACGAGTGGCGACGTGAACGGCACCCAATACGCGGGAAGTTCACGGATACCCGCGATCTGCATGAAGTCCGGCACGGTGTCGCCGCGCACCTCGGCGTCGGCGATCTTCAGGTGCATCGCCATCATGTAGGCGCCGAGGCCGAAGAACACGCCCTGGCCGAGGGTCAGCATGCCGCCGCGACCCCAGGCCAGGCCGATGCCGGCGGCGACGATGGCGAAGCACAGGAACTTCGCGAGCAGATTCAGGCGGAAGTCGGACAGGACGGCGGGGGCGAGACCGAACAGCACGAGCGCGGCGATCGCGAATCCCGCCCACGTGCGGACCGGTCCGGGCCGGGTGAGAACGGACATCAGACCAGGCTCCTTGTCTTGACCGCGAACAGACCTTGCGGGCGGATCTGCAGGAAGACCACGATGATCACGAACACGATCACCTTCGCGATCGACGCGGTGGTGGAGTATTCGATGAACGAATTGAGCAGGCCGAGCGCGACCGCCGCGATCACGGCACCCTCGATGCGACCGAGCCCGCCGATGACGACGACGAGGAACGCGTCGATCAGGTACGACTGCCCGATCGTCGGGCTCGTCGAGCCGATGAGGGTCAGCGCCACCCCGGCCAGGCCGGCGAGTCCGGAGCCGAGGAAGAACGTGGTGATGTCGGTGCGCCGGCTGGAGATGCCGACGGTCTCGGCGAGATCGCGGTTCTGCACGACCGCCCGGATGCGACGGCCCATCGGGGTGTACTTCATCGCCACGATCAGCGCGACGACGCACACGGCGGCCAGCACCAGGATGAACAGGCGGGTCTTCGGAACCACCGCACCCAGGATCTCGACACCGCCGGACAGCCATTGTGGGGCAACCACGTTGACTGCCGGTGCGCCGAAGATGTCACGGGCGGCCTGCTGCAGCAGCAGGCCCACGCCGAACGTCACGAGCAGTGTGTCGAGCGGACGGTGGTACATGCGGCGGATGAGCGTGACCTCGAGCAGCACGCCCATTGCACCGCCGACCAGGAAGCCGACGAGCAGGGAGATCAGCAGTGAGACCCCGGCCGCGGAGATCACCTGCTGCACAACGTATGCGGTGTACGAACCGGCCATGATGAATTCGCCGTGGGCCATGTTGATCACGCCCATCTGGCCGAACGTCAACGACAGGCCCAGCGCTGCCAGCAGCAGGATCGAGCCGATGCTCAATCCCGTGAACAGCTGTCCTACCACGACATCCATATCGCCCCCTTTCTCGTCGGCTTCCCGGTCGTATCGGCTCAGCTACCGGACAGGCTCGAAGCCCAGTCGTAGCTCTTCAGGTACGGGTCCGGCTCGATCGGGGAGCCCGAGTCCCATACGGTGTAGATCAGTCCGTCGCCGCGGATCTCACCGATGCGGGCGGTCTTGGCGATGTGGTGGTTGTCGCCGTCGATCGTGACGGTGCCTTCGGGAGCGTCGAACGTGACGCCGTCGGCCGCCTCCTGGATGTCGGCCACGGCGAACGAGTTCGCCTTCTCGACGGTGTTCTTCCACAGGTAGACCGAGGTGTAGGCGGCTTCCATCGGATCCGAGGTCGGCTTGTTCGCGCCGTACTTCGCCTTGTAGGCGTCGACGAACGCCTTGTTCTCGGGGCTGTCGACCGTCTGGTAGTAGTTCCACGCGGTGAGCTGGCCCTCGATGTTCTGGGCGCCGATACCGACGACCTCCTCCTCGGCGATGGACACCGAAACCACCGGCATGTCGGCGGCTTTCAGGCCCACGTTGGCGTACTCGCGGAAGAATGCGACGTTCGAGTCGCCGTTGAGGGTGTTGAACACCGCGTCCGCGTCGGCGGTGCGGATCTTGTTGACGATCGTCGAGAAGTCGGTCGAACCGAGCGGGGTGTAGTCCTCACCCTTGATCTCGATGCCGTTGGCCTCGGCGTAGGCGCGGATGATGCGGTTCGCCGTCTGCGGGAACACGTAGTCGCTACCGACGAGGTAGAGGGACTTGACGCCCTTCTCCTTCAGGTAGTCCAGCGCCGGCACGATCTGCTGGTTGGTGGTCGCGCCGGTGTAGAAGATGTTCGGCGACGATTCCAGGCCCTCGTACTGCACCGGGTAGTACAGCAGCGCGTCGTTGTCCTCGAACACCGGCAGCATCGCCTTACGGCTCGACGACGTCCAGCCGCCGAACACCGCAGCGACACAGTCGGAGCTGATGAGCTTCTCGGCCTTCTCGGCGAACACCGTCGGCTCGGACGCTCCGTCCTCGGCGACGATCTGGATCTGCTTGCCGAGCACGCCACCGGAGGCGTTGATCTCCTCGACGGCCAGTGCGATCGAATCACGAACGGTGACTTCGGAAATTGCCATGGTGCCGGACAGGGAGTTCAGCGAACCGACCTTGATGGTGTCGCCGGAGGTGTCGACGCAGGATTCGCCGGTCGCGCCGGTCGCGGTGTCACCGGCCTTGCTGCCACAGGCGGTGAGAAGCAGACCGGCAGCCGCGAGTGCCACCGGAACGGCGACGGCACGCTTGGCGATTGTGGACCTGGCAACTGACATGGAGATGCCCCCTTGTTTGGAAGATGAGAAGCCTCGGTTCCCCGGTGTATCCGGGCGCGTATACAGCGCTGTATTCGTCGGCCAAACAGTAAAGGGATCGTGTTGCGCAGGTATATCTGCTTGTGACAATTGGATGTTCGATGTTTCGTCCGCGTGAACTCACCCGCGAGCGGCGCCCGCTGTCCGAGCGAATGTGCCGCTCGTCTCCTTCGATCGAGCGAGTGTGCCGCTCGCTCGGAGAAAGAGGGGGGTGGGTAGCTGGCGGCGCCCGCCGTCCGGCGGCTGAGCGAATGTGCCGCTCGTCTCCTTGGATCGAGCGAGTGTGCCGCTCGCTCGGAAAAGGGGAGGGGAGAAGGGGTGGGGAGGGAAGGGGGAGGCGACGGGAGGGGAGGCGACGGGAGGGGAGGCGACGGGAGGGGAGGGCCGGACAGCACGCGACGACCCGGCGCCGCGCGTGAGTACGTGGCGCCGGGTCGGTGGGTGCGGGTCAGCGAATGAGGTAGGGCGAGACCGAGCTGCGGTGTTCGTTGATGTCCAGCTCCTTGCCGAGCGGTGGGAACGCGCGCTGCGGACAGTTGACGCGTTCGCAGATGCGGCAGCCTGCGCCGATCGGGGTGCCGGGGTTGGACTCGTCGAGGTCGAGGCCGTCGGCGTAGACGAGTCGATGCGCGTGGCGCAGCTCGCAGCCGAGGCCGATCGCGAACGTCTTCGACGGCTGCCCGTAGCGGGCCGCGCGGCGTTCGACGGTCCGCGCGACCCACAGGTAGCGGCGGCCGTCGGGCATCTGCGCGATCTGCGTCATGATCTTGCCCGGGTACGCGAAGGTCTCGTAGACGTTCCACAGCGGGCAGGTGCCGCCGCTGGTGGAGAAGTGGAATCCCGTGGCGGACTGGCGTTTGGACATGTTGCCGGCCCGGTCGACGCGGACGAACGAGAACGGCACCCCTCGCAGTTTCGGTCGCTGGAGGGTGGAGAGCCGGTGGGCGATCGTCTCGTAGCTGACGCCGTAGAACGCCGAGAGCCGTTCGACGTCGTAGCGGAAGTCCTCCGCGATCTCGTGGAACTGTGTGTACGGCAGGATCATCGCCGCCGCGAAGTAGTTCGCGAGACCGAGGCGTGCCAGGGAGCGGGACGCGTCGGACGTGAAGATGGCGTCCTCGACCATCTTGTCGATGAGGTCACCGCATTCGAGGTAGGCGAGCTCGGTGGCGAGTTTGAAGACCTGTTGCCCGCTGGACAGCTGAGGGGCTATCTCGAGGGTGCGGGTCTCCGGGTCGTAACGGTGCAGGACGTTCTCGCCGAGATCGATGCGCTTGACGATCTGCACGTCGTGCACGGACGCCATCCGCTTGGCGATCTCGCCGCCGACGTCGCCGCGGTGGAACCGGATGCGATTGGCGAGTTCCTCGGCTGCGGTGTCGAGCTCGTGCAGGTAGTTCTGTCGCTGGTAGAAGTAGTCGCGCACTTCCTCGTGCGGCATCGTGATGGCCCCGCTGCCGCTACCGTCGCTGTACCTGTCCTCGGTCGCGGCCGCGAGCTGGGCGGTGGTGTTGCGGAACCGGCGGTGCATGTTCACCATCGCCCGGGCCAGCCCGGGATGCGCGGCGACCATCTCGGCGATCTCCTGGGCGTCGGCTTCGATGCCCATCTCCTGATCGAGCGCGACCTCCCGCATCTCGGCGATCAGGCGGGTGTCGTCCTGGGAGGAGAAGAAGGTGGTGTCGACGCCGAAGACCTCACTGATCCGCAGCAGTACGGGAACGGTGAGGGGACGGACGTCGTGCTCGATCTGGTTGAGGTAGCTGGCAGAGATCTCGAGGGTCTTGGCGAGTGCGGCTTGGCTGAGGCCCCGCTCGGTACGCAGCTGACGAAGGCGGGCTCCCACGAAGGTCTTGGCCATTCGCCCAGCGTACGACCAGCTGTAAAGCTTTGCAACGAGCCATTCGCAACGTGTTAATCGTGTCGGCCGGAAACGACCTGCTGGGGGCGGTCGACGCCGAGCCAGGATCCGGGCGCGAACGCCTCGTAGTGGATCGACTCGACGGGTACTCCGCGCGCGACGAGGCCGTCCCTGACCGTGCGCATGAACGCGACCGGCCCGTACACGTACACCCTGGCCCCCGCCGGGACGTCGAGATCGTCGACGGGCGACCGTCCATGCACGTCGAACTCCTCGAAATCGTTGTACCGCACCTGCATCCGCGCATTCTCCAGCCGAGAGACGAGGGCGGTGATGTCCGCACGGCGCGCATGGTCGTAGGGGGACCGGTCCACGTGCAACGCGACGACGGGCCGCCGCGGATCGGTCTCGGCGAGGCTCTGCAGGGCGGTCAGCGTGCTGGTGATGCCGATGCCGGCGGAGATCAGCACCAGCGGGGTGCTGCCGGCGTCGACGAGGAGGCTTCCGAAGGGGTGCGAGACGATCAGCTCGTTGCCGGGGCGGACGGTGTCGAAGAGGAACGAGGAGACCAGCCCGTCCGGGACCCGCTTGATCGTGATGGCCCACTCGCCCGGGACCCGCCCTCGCACGAGGGTGTACTGCCGGATCTGGCGGGTGCCGTCGGGAAGTCGCACGCAGATCGAAATGTACTGTCCCGGACTGAAATCGGGGAGCGGTCGCCCGTTGAGCGATCGCATCACGAAGGTCGCGACGTCGGCTCCGTCGTATTCGACCTCCGAGACGGCCACCAGTCGCCACACGTGTCCGTGGGGTACCCCGGCCGAGTCGTACAGCGCGGCTTCCTGCTTGATGAGCGAACCCGCCATGAGTGTGTAGACCTGGTGCCAGGCCGCTGCGACGGCCGGGGTCACCGCGTCGCCGAGCACCTCGGCGATCGCGGCGAACAGGTGGAAGCGGATCATTTCGTAGTGCCCGGCCTGGATGCCGATCGACGCGTGCTTGTTGGCGATCCGGGACATGATCGCGTCGATGTCCTGGGGCTGCTCGGTGATCAGGAGCTTGGCGAACGCGGCGACCGAACTCGCGAGTGCCTTCTGCTGCTCGCGGTTGCGCTGGTTCGTGCGATTGAACAGGTCCGTGCACAGCAGGGGTGCCGCGGTGAACAGGCGCTCGTAGAACCGTTCGGAGATCCGGCCGATGTGGGCCTCCACGGCGGGCAGCGTGGCCTCGATGACGTCGTACGACGTGGGAGAAAGGATGACCGCTCCTCTGCTCGTAGGGGGTGGGCGAGACACGAGCAGCTGCGCGGGCATGTGCGCGACGGGTCCAGCCCCGACCTGGTCGTCGCGAGTCATGTTACGGCCGGTCGCGGGAATCCTCCCGATCGACGGCTGCGGAAAATCCCTGCTCGAACCTCCCGGCCGGTGTGAAACCCCCCACATGCGCGGCCGAGGCGACTCCCGGGACGGCCGGTCCCACGGGTCCCGGTGTCAGGGAGTGCTCGCCGGGGGTTGCGCCACGAATGCCGAGGTAGAGCTACTCGTCAGTAACCAACGCGGCGATTTTGTGAAGTCGTTGGAACGGCCATTGATTTACAACCTTTGCAAAGCTCCCGCGAAAACTAGCCAAGGTTGGCATTTGCAACAGGTAGACGGCCTTTTTCGGCTGTGTCATTGTTTTGGAGTACATCCGAACGGCACGCGAAGGGTGTGAAGTCGTACGCACGTACTGCTGAACACCCGGAGCGGATTCGAATCTAGAGAGTGGAGCTTTGATGTCGACCACCGGCACCCCGCGGACCGCTGAAGAAATCCAGAAGGACTGGGACACCAACCCCCGCTGGAAGGGCGTCACCCGTAACTACACGGCCGAGCAGGTCGTGAAGCTGCAGGGCTCCGTCGTCGAGGAAGCCACCCTCGCTCGTCGTGGCTCGGAGATCCTCTGGGATCTCGTCAACAACGAGGACTACATCAACTCGCTCGGCGCCCTGACCGGCAACCAGGCCGTGCAGCAGGTTCGCGCCGGCCTCAAGGCCATCTACCTGTCCGGCTGGCAGGTCGCCGGTGACGCGAACCTCTCCGGCCACACCTACCCGGACCAGTCGCTGTACCCGGCGAACTCGGTTCCGCAGGTCGTCCGCCGCATCAACAACGCGCTGCTCCGCGCGGACGAGATCGCCAAGGTCGAGGGTGACACCTCGGTCGAGAACTGGCTCGCCCCGATCGTCGCCGACGGTGAGGCCGGCTTCGGTGGCGCCCTCAACGTCTACGAGCTGCAGAAGGCCATGATCGCGGCCGGTGTCGCCGGTTCGCACTGGGAGGACCAGCTCGCGTCGGAGAAGAAGTGCGGTCACCTCGGTGGCAAGGTGCTCATCCCGACCCAGCAGCACATCCGCACCCTGACCTCGGCCCGTCTCGCGGCCGACGTCGCGGACGTCCCGACCGTCGTCATCGCCCGCACCGACGCCGAGGCCGCGACCCTCATCACCTCCGATGTCGACGAGCGCGACCGCGAGTTCCTCGACGGCACCCGTACGGCCGAGGGCTTCTTCGGTGTCAAGAACGGCATCGAGCCCTGCATCGCCCGTGCGAAGGCCTACGCCCCGTACGCCGACCTCATCTGGATGGAGACCGGTGTTCCGGACCTCGAGGTCGCCAAGAAGTTCTCCGAGGCCGTCCGTAGCGAGTTCCCGGACCAGCTGCTGGCCTACAACTGCTCGCCGTCCTTCAACTGGAAGGCTCACCTGGACGACGCGACCATCGCGAAGTTCCAGAAGGAGCTCGGCGCGATGGGCTTCAAGTTCCAGTTCATCACCCTCGCCGGCTTCCACTCGCTCAACTACGGCATGTTCGACCTGGCCCACGGCTACGCCCGCGAGGGCATGACCGCCTTCGTCGACCTGCAGGAGCGCGAGTTCAAGGCGGCCAAGGAGCGCGGCTTCACCGCCATCAAGCACCAGCGTGAGGTCGGTGCCGGCTACTTCGACACCATCGCCACCACGGTCGACCCGAACACCTCCACGGCTGCTCTGAAGGGCTCCACCGAGGAGGGCCAGTTCCACTAGGAACAGGCTTCGAAGTCACACCGCGGCGGGATCCGTCCCGGACTCCCGCCGCGGTGACTTCACCCCAGCCGTACCGGCTGGACCGAGCTAGACCCTTACGACGATCCGGTCGGTGGATGATCCCCGCCGGATCGTCGTGCAAGAACCCCTCTACAGACTCCGTGCAGGACCACCTGTGCAGGACCCCCTGTGCAAGACCCTCCACGACCAACCCCACATGACGAGAAGGAGCTGACGTGACCAGCGAGAAGATTCAGCGCGTCGGCGTGATCGGCGCCGGGATCATGGGCGCAGGTATCGCCGAGGTGTGCGCGCGCGCTCATGTCGACGTACTGGTGTTCGAGCAGACCCGTGAACTCGCGGCTGCCGGACGTGCCCGCATCCTCCGGTCCCTCGACCGGGGCGTGAGCAGCGGAAAGATCACCGAACGGGAGCGGGAGCAGGCCGCGTGGCGCCTCCGGTTCACCTCGGACCTCGGTGACTTCGCGGACCGTCAGCTCGTCGTGGAGGCCGTCGTCGAGGACGAGAAGGTCAAGAGCGAGATCTTCGCCGAACTCGACAAGATCGTCACGGACCCGAACGCGGTGCTCGCGTCGAACACCTCGTCGATCCCGATCATGAAGCTGGGCATCGCCACCAGCGCCCCCGAGCGCGTCATCGGCCTGCACTTCTTCAACCCCGTGCCGGTGCTCCCGCTCGTCGAGCTGGTCACCACGCTGAAGACCAGCTCCACGGTCGCCCAGCGCGCCGAGGCCTTCGCCGCCGACATTCTCGGCAAGCAGGTCGTCCGCTCCTCGGACCGTGCCGGCTTCATCGCCAACGCGCTGCTCGTGCCCTACCTGCTGTCGGCGATCCGGATGGTCGAATCCGGCTTCGCGACGAAGGAGGACATCGACAAGACGATGGTGCTCGGCTGCGCCCACCCGATGGGCCCGCTCGCGCTGACCGATCTGGTCGGGCTCGACACCGTCAAGTCGATCGCCGACTCGATGTACGAGGAGTTCAAGGAGCCGCTGTACTCGGCCCCGCCGCTGTTGCTGCGCATGGTCGAGGCCGGCCTCGTCGGCAAGAAGTCGGGTGCCGGCTTCTACGAATACGCCGAAAACGGTCGGGCCTCCAAGAAGGCCAGCTAAGCAGTAGGTAGCACCACACCGTACTTCGGCGCCCGTGCCCGACAGCAGTGCCACCTGCGCACTGCTCGTCGGTGCACGGGCGCGAGGTGCATGAGGGAAAGGTCGATTCCGAGATGGCTACCAACGCCACCGGCTACGGATCCAGCATCCTCGGGTACCCGCGTATCGGTCCCCGCCGCGAACTCAAGCGTGCTCTCGAGTCCTACTGGCACGGCACCGGCACGCGCGACGAACTCGTCGCCGTCGCCCGTGAAATTCAGGAGGACACCTGGAGCGAGCTCGCGGCGACCGGTCTGACACAGGTCCCCGGCAACACGTTCTCCTACTACGACCACGTCCTGGACAACGCCCTGTTGTTCGGCGCGGTCCCCGAGCGGTTCCGTTCCTTGGTCGGCGAGCTCGACCCGCTCGACTTCTATTTCACCCTGTGCCGCGGCCGGGAGGACTTCCCGCCGCTGGAACTGGTCCGCTGGTTCGGCAGCAACTACCACTACCGGCAGCCCGAACTCGACGAGACCACCACGTTCGAGCTGAACTCGGCCGCCGTGCTCGACGAGTTCGAGCGGGCCAAGGCCAAGGGCATCGAACTGCGCCCGGTCGTGCTCGGCCCGGTGTCGCTGCTGCTGCTGTCGAAGATCTCGCCGACGTCGCAGCAGGAGGGGTTCTCCACGCTCGACCTGCTCGACGCGCTGCTGCCCGAGTACGAGAAGCTCTTCGAGCAGCTCGCCAAGGCCGGCGCCACGTGCGTCCAGCTCGACGAACCGTCGTTCACCGAGGACCGCAGCGACGAGGAACTCGCGGCGCTCGAGCGGGCCTACGAGAAGCTGTCCCACGCGCCGCTGCGTCCGCGCATCCTCGTGACCGGTCCCTACGGTCATCTCGGCGCGGCGCTGCCGATCCTCGCGGCCTCGAAGATCGAGGCCATCGGCCTGGACCTGATCAACGGCCGGATCAGCGCCGAGGAACTGGCCGCCGTGCCGGGTCTGAAGCGCAAGCGGATCTACGCCGGTGTCGTCGACGGCCGCAACGTGTGGCGCGCCGACCGTCGTCGCGTGCTCGAATACCTCGACTCGATCGCGAAGGTCGCGCCCGACCTGGTCGTGTCGACCTCCTGCACGTTGCTGCACGTGCCCTACGACCTTCTCGTCGAGTACGACATCCCCGGTGACGTCGCCGACCGCCTCGCCTTCGCGAAGCAGAAGGTCGGCGAGGTGGTCTCGCTCGCCAAGGCGTTGACCACCGGCGCCGAGGACAAGTGGCGCGTGCCGCCGACGTCGGTGCACTTCAAGCAGAAGCACACCGTCCGCGCGCGGATCAACGCGCTCAAGCCCGAACACCGGGTGCGGGCGCCGTACGAGGAGCGTCGCGCTGCGCAGCAGAAGCGGCTGAACCTGCCGCCGGTCCCGGCGACCACCCTCGGGTCGTTCCCGCAGACCGACGAGATTCGCAAGATCCGTTACGACCTCGGTGAGGGCCGGATCTCGTACGACGACTACGTCAAGCGGATCCGCGAGGAGATCGAGTCCACCATCCGGTTGCAGGAGGACATCGGCCTCGACGTGCTCGTGCACGGCGAGCACGAACGCAACGACATGGTCCAGTACTTCGCCGAGCTGCTGGAGGGCTTCGCCACCACGCACTTCGGCTGGGTGCAGGCCTACGGTTCCCGGTGCACGCGTCCGCCGATCCTCTACGGCGACATCGTGCGGCCGAAGCCGATGACCGTCGAGTGGATCACGTTCGCGCAGTCGCTGACCGACAAGCCGGTCAAGGGCATGCTCACCGGACCGGTGACGATGCTGGCCCGGTCCTACATGCGCCAGGATCAGCCGCTGCACGAAACCGCCGATCAGCTCGCGCTGGCCATCCGCGACGAGATCGCCGATCTCGAGCGGGCGGGTATCGCGATCATCCAGGTCGACGAGCCGGCCATCCGGGAACTGCTGCCGCTGCGTCAGGACGGCCGCGCCGAGTACCTGGACTGGGCGGTCGACGCGTTCCGTCTCGCCACCGGTGGAGCGAAACCGGAGACGCAGATCCACACACACCTGACGTACTCCGGTCAGAAGTCGGTCGTCGAGGCGATCGAACGGCTCGATGCGGACGTCACCGCGATCGTCGCGACCCGGTCCATCCGCTGGGTCCTCGAGGCGATCAAGGACCACGCGCTCACCCACGGCGTCGGCCCCGGCGTGTACGAGAGCCGCTCGGCGCGGATCCCGGACATCGACGAGCTGGACGAACTGCTCACCGAGGCCGCCGAATCGGTGGACCTGGACCGGTTGTGGGCGAACCCGGACGGCGGGCTCAAGACCCGCCACCACTGGCAGCTCGAACCGTCGCTGCGCAATCTCGTCGCGGCGGCGCGCCGGCTGCGGCGCCGGGCCGAAGCCCAGCAGGCCGAAGCCCAGCGGGAGCAGTAGAACCATCCCGCCCGACCGGTGCGCACCCGCGGACAGCCCCCGCGGGTGCGCACTGTCGTCTGGGCGGGTGTAGGCATGACGTATGACGATCGTTGCCGCCTACGCTGCCCCCGCCGCAGACGCACCTCTCGCCAAGACCACCATCGAGCGCCGGGAACCCGGTCCGCTCGACGTGCTCATCCGGATCGAATACGCCGGGATCTGCCACTCCGACATCCACACCGTCCGCAACGAGTGGGGTCGCACCCGATACCCGCTGGTTCCGGGACACGAGATCGTCGGCATCGTCGAGGCCGTCGGCTCCGACGTCACGAAGCACGCGGTGGGGGACCGCGTGGGCGTGGGCTGCTTCGTCGCATCCTGCCGCGAATGCGACGCGTGCGAGGCCGGGGCCGAGCAGCACTGCGAGAACCGTGTCACCGGCACCTACAACGCCGTCGACGTCGACGGCCGGGTCACCCAGGGCGGGTACTCGACCCACATCGTCGTCACCGAGCACTTCGTGCTGAAGGTGCCGGCCGGGCTGGATCCCGCGGCCGCCACCCCGCTGCTGTGTGCCGGTATCACCCTGTACTCCCCGCTGCGCCGCTACGGTGTCGGACCCGGCACCCGTGTCGCGATCATCGGGATGGGCGGACTCGGACACGTCGGCGTGAAGATCGCCGCGGCGCTCGGTGCCGAGGTCACGGTGCTCGGCCACTCCCTGTCGAAGAAGGACGACGGCCTGCGGTTCGGTGCCGTCGACTACCGGGCGACCGGCGACCCGAATCTGTTCAAGGAACTCCGTAACCGGTTCGACCTGATCCTCAACACCGTGTCGGTGAACCTCGACATGGACAAGTATCTGTCGCTGCTGCGGCTGAACGGCACCCTTGTCGAACTCGGCCTGCCGGAACACCCCCTGACGGTGCGCGCGTTCAGCCTCGGTGCCAACAACCGCGCGCTGGCCGGATCCAATGTGGGTGGCATCGCGGAAACCCAGGAGATGCTCGACTTCTGCGCCGAGCACGGAATCGGAGCCGAGATCGAACTGATCTCCGCCGAGCAGATCAACGACGCCTACGAACGGGTGGTCGCGAGCGACGTGCGCTACCGCTTCGTCATCGACGCGGCAACGATCTGAGGACCGTTCAGAACTGGTCTCCGAGTTGCTCGCGCAGCTGGGCGAGGGTCTTGGTGAGCAGCCGTGACACGTGCATCTGCGACACCCCGACCCGCTCGGCGATCTGCGTCTGCGTCATGTTTCCGAAGAATCGCAGCAGCACCACCGTGCGTTCGCGTTCGGGCAGTGCCGCCAGCAGCGGCCGCAGCGTCTCGTGGTTCTCCACCTCGGACAGTGCGGAATCGTATTCGCCGAGAGTGTCGGCGAGGGTGACGCCGTGCCCGCCGGAATCGGTCTGCGCGCTGCGGTCGACCGACACGGTCTGGTAGGCGTTCCCGGCGACCAGGCCTTCGGCGACCTCCTCGCGGTCCAGGCCCAGTTCGGCGGCAAGCTCGGGGACCGTGGGGGCACGGCCGAGCTGTTGCGACAGGTCGGCGGTCGCCTTGTTCAGCGCGATGTGGAGTTCCTTCATCCGGCGCGGAACCCGCACCGCCCATCCGGTATCGCGGAAGTGCCGGCGCACCTCGCCCATGATCGTGGGGACGGCGAACGACACGAAGTCCGAGCCGCGGTCCGGGTCGAACCGGTCCACTGCGTTGACGAGGCCGAGCCTCGCGACCTGGACGAGATCGTCGAACGTCTCCCCGCGTCCGTCGAACCGGCGCGCGATGTGTTCGGCGAGCGGCAGGCATCGCTCGACGATCTTGTCCCGCACCGCCGTACGGGCCGAGGCGTCCGCACCGTGCGACCGGAACTCGGTGAACAGTTCGATGACGTCGGCATACTCGTCGGGGTCGCGCTTGTTCCCGCTCACCGAGCGGCACTCCCCTCGGTGATCGAGAGGTCGATGGTGGTGACGCTGCCGTCGGCAGTGTCGTCGACGCGCACGTCCACCGAGTCGGCGAGCGAGTTCAGGACGTGCCAGCCGAACGTGCGTGCCGAACTCGCGGGCGAGGGTCGGGTCGTGGCGGAGACACTGATGCGCAGCGTCGGCGCGATCGCCTGAAACCGGCACGTGACGTCGGTTCCGTCGACGGCACTCATGATCAGGCGCGTGGCTGCTTCGTCGACGGCGAGTTTCACGTCGGCGACGGTGTCGAGATCGAAGTCCTGCTGCAGGGCGATCGCGGCGGCGACGGCACGCAACACGGGGAGCTGTCCCGGATCGGCGCGGACGCGCAGTTCCACGATGGGATGCGTGTGCGCGCGGTCCGAGTCGATCGAAGCGGTCGTCGCCATGGGTTCGGGGCCCTTTCAGTCGGATTCTCGGTCGGTCGCCGGGTCGACACGATCCGGCACCTCCCGTTCGAGCGGAGAATACCCAAGAAGGTCGTGTATGAATCGTGACCGCGAAAGGTGAATTCGTATGAGCAACGAGGATGCACAGCGCGAGGAGACAGGGGCCGTCTTCGCGAGGCTCGCGGAGATCGTGTACGGCCCAGAGGACTACGCGCAGATGTGCGCAGCGCTGTGCGTCGCGGCCCCGATGCTCGTTCCCGGTTGCGATCGAGCAAGTCTCGTGGTGCGGCGCGGGTCGTCGATGCGTACGGTCGCGGCCGGCGACGACACGGCCCGCCGAATCGACGCTGCCGAAAGGGAACTCGGCGAAGGCCCGTGCATCGACGTCCTGCACCACGACACGGCCGAACTCGATACCGACCTGGCAGTCCGCACCCGCTGGCCGGCGCTGACGAAGTGGATCCTCGAATCCACCCCCGTCCGCGGAGCGGCGGGATTCCGGTTGACCGTCGAAGGTGCGGACGCCGCGGCCCTCAACATCTTCTCCGACACACCGGGCGCGTTGACGGAGCAGTCTCTCGACGCGGGCGCGGTGCTCGCCGCGTTCGCGTCGGTGGCGCTGAGCGCGAGGGCCCACCGGGACCAGGCCGTCTCGCTGCGTGCCGGTCTCGAGAGCAACCGGGAGATCGGAAAGGCGATAGGACTGCTCATGGCCATCCACGAGATACCCGAGGAACAGGCGTTCACGCTGCTCCGGGAGGCGTCGCAGCGGATGAACCTGCGATTGTCCGAGGTCGCAAAGCAGGTGGTAGAGACATTGAAACGAACGTCCGACGCGTCCGAATCGTGAGATTCCGATGTCGTCCGTTGAGCATTGCCGTCGATTTGACGTAGGCTGAGTCCAGGTTGAGCACACAGCCTGGACCAGGAAGCATCGCGGAAGCGGGCATCCGTGGCAGGCCGCCCGACTTTCTGCGATTCTTCCCATCGTTTCGATGGGAGTGTCATGACTGTTGTTCCCAATTTTCGCGCCGCTACACGTTGGGCTACCAGCACGGGTGTGCCCGATGAAACATCCGCCGGTGCGCGTTTCGTCACCGAGCGGATAAGCGGTGACATGGTGCGGGTCGCCGTGCAGGGCGAGATCGACCTGCTCAACGCTCCGGCGCTGCGTCGTTACGCCAGCGACCGGCTGCGTCCGTCCGCGCGAATGGTGCTCGACCTGTCCGAAGTCGAATTCATCGGGTCCGCGGGGCTCGCTGTGTTCGAGGCTCTCGAAGCGAGGGCAAACCAATGCGACGCACGGTGGGTGCTCGTCGGGAAACGGCCGGTGCAACGACTGCTGCTCGCCGCGGGTGAGACCCGTCTGCGACTGCACACCTCGCTCGAGAGCGCGATGGGGGCGCTCCGGGTTTCGGCATAGAAGAGGGGGGCTCATCCTTGCCGGTCGGGCACCGATCGGCAAGGATGAACCACCGGACCGGATGCACGGTTCCCGACGAGGAACCAGAAGAACAGGGGTAGTCCCGCCGACACCCCCACCAGGCACGTCGCGAGCGTGACCCACAGTGCGCGTCCGGTGCTGATCCAACCGGTCCCGAATGCCGCCAGCAGCAGGACGACTGCGGAGACCAGCACGTCGAGCCATGCGAAGGCACTCAGCCGGGTCGCGGTGATCTCGTCGGCGATCCGCCCGAGGTCGAGGCCGTGTTCGAGCAGGAACGGAACCAGCGCGGCGTACGGAATCACGACACCCGCGACTGTCGACGCGGCGAACACGAACGCGAGATGCTTCTGCTGCACGGCGTTTCCTTCGGTAGCGGTCAGGGTTCGGTTCCTGCTCCGGTCTCGCGGACAGTCTCGACCACGGCCCGCATCTTCGAGAGGAACTCGTCGATCGTGGCGAGTTCCTCGGGGGAGAACGAGTCGAGAACCCCGACAGCCCGGCCGATGAGCGGCCCGAAGAAGCTCCAGCCGAGTTGTTCGGCGGACTCGGTGACCTGCAACCTCACGCGTCGGCGGTCCTGGCCGTCGCGTTCCCTCGCCACCAAGCCGTCCTTCTCGAGACGGTCGACGAGCGCGGTGGTCGACGCGGAGTTCAGGCCGAGTTGCTGCCCCAGCCATCCCGGCGTCGCGACGGTGCCGGCGCGGGCAGCGTCGAGCAGAGCGATCAGGGCGCGCACGTCGGTGGCGTGAAGTCCGTGGGTCCGGGCGAACTCGGAGCCGAACAGGTTCAGCTGCACCACGAGTTCCCGTAGACCGTGCACCATCGCCAGGGCCCGGCCGTTCTCCGTGTCCGTCACTGCTGTTCCTTCGCTCGACGCGGTTACCTCGACAGTCTACTATCTCGATCGTCGAGATAATTCCATGGCGGAGGCTGCAATGTCCCAACCGACGATCGAAGAATTCACGAACACCCCGGCAGGTACCGCCTTCCATCGCGCCTACGACGCCGTGCTGGCCCGCTGGCCCGACGGCACCACCTCGATCGATCTCGAATCCGGACACGGCAGCACCCGGATCAACGCGTACGGGCCGCCGGACGCGCCTCCGGTCGTGCTGCTACCCGGCGGGGGTGCGACCTCGACGGCGTGGTTCGCCAACGTCGCGGCACTCGGCGCACGGCACCGCGTCCATGCCGTCGACATCCTCGGGGATGCCGGACGTAGTGTCCCGGGCCCACACCCGCCACGGACCGTCGACGATCTGCTCGACTGGTTCTTCGGGGTCGTGGACGGGCTCGGCCTGGACACCTTCGGAATCGCGGGGCACTCGTACGGTGCGATGATCGCGCTCGCCGCTGCCCTGCGCAGACCCGAACGCGTCGACAAACTCGTTCTGCTCGACCCGAATTCGTGCTTCTCGGGGATGCGGCCCGGGTATCTGCTGCGCGCGTTGCCGCTTCTGCTGCGCCCGACCGAACAGCGCGAACGAACCTTCGTCGCGTGGGAAACCGGAGGTCGCCCGCTGGACGAGGGATGGCTGGACCTTCTCGCGCTCGGTGCGACATTCCCGGCATCGAAGACGATCGTCCCGAAAAGGCCGTCCGGGAAGGCATTCCGCGACTTCGGCGTCGACACCACGGTGATCCTCGCTCGGCGCAGCAAGGTTCACGACAGCCGCCGCGTCGACGAAGCGGTCCGGCGGCTCCTTCCCGATGCGCGGACGATCGTGCTCGACGACGCCACGCACCACACGCTTCCCGTGCATCCCGCCGACGCCGTGAACGCCGCGCTCCTCGAGGGGTTCGGGGGTCGCTGACCGGCCCGCCGGCGGCGCATTCCGACAGGCTCGGGGTTTTCCGGGACGGACCGGCGGGTATGCCCGGGAAAACCCGATCCGATCGGAGGTTTCGACATGGACGCGCTGGGCTGGATCGTACTGGCAATCGTGATCGTCGTCGTGGTGCTGCTGCTCGCCTGGTTGCTGACCAGACGCCGGACGCAACATCGTCGCACCGAGGCTGCGCATCTGCGGGCACAGGTCGCCGAACGTGCCCCGGTCGCGGAACAGCGCGCGGCCATCGCCGACGAGACCGCTGCCAAGGCCCGCCGGGCAGCCGCGGAGGCTTCCGAGAAGCAGGCCGAGGCGGCCCGCCTCGCAAGCCGCGCGAAAGTACAGCGGGAGGAGGCGGAATCGGTTCGCAGCGAGCTGGACGAGCAGCGTGAGCGCGCCGACCGGCTCGATCCCGACGCCGCCGCGCCCTCGGCGCCCGCCGAGTCCCGGGCTTCGGCGGACGATACGGAGCCGAGGCGGGATCTGCGAACGGACCGGGTGCGGACGGACGAGGTGCGAACGGACCAGGTCCGAACGGACGAGGGTGACGCGAGCCGGGAGGGCCGGCACTCCGTGTAGAGGCGCCCGGGGAGGGACGCCGAGCTGTCACCGAGCCGCGGCCGTGCAGATCCAACGGCCGCGGCGGGTGTCGTAACGGACCAGACCCAGTTCGGCGAAACCGTCGAGCCACCCCCGCATCGGCCACCATCCCCACCTTCGTTGGAAAATTGTTGCGTTGGTGACGATGTCGTGAACGTGCTCGACGGGCGGGTCGGACACCGGGTGATATTGGTGGAACGCGTGAGCACCCCCGACCCACGCAAGTTCCACATCGGATCGTGCTGCCGTGCAACCGAAGTCGGTGTCCTCGCCACCGTAACCGGTGTAGTCGGTGCAGAAACCGCCGAGCCGCCGCCAGGTGGTGGCGGTCGTCGCGAACGACAGCGACCAGAACAGGTGATGGTCTCGTGACGGAAGAACGGCATCGTCGGCCGGTACAGGCCGGGCGGGATGGGGATCGACCATTTCCGGCAGCCGGTCCAGGTCGTAGCCGTTCTCCGGCGGCGGTGGGAGGTATGTGACCGGCCCGCACAGCAGCGCATCCCGATAGCGCTCGTCGCCTGCGACATCCTCGTAGCGACGCAGCATCCCGGGCGCGGGAATGCAGTCCACGTCGAGGAACACGAGCAGCTCTGCCCCGAGATCGAGCGCACGGTCCGCCCCGAGATTGCGGGCCGCGGCGAGGGGGAGCGGGCCTTCGGCGTGAGGCATGAACACGATGCAGGCGTCGCTGCCGGTACGAGCGACGGTCGATGCCACGCCGGGGTCGCCCATCGCGACGACGACGTGCCGGTCGGGACGTCGGTCGCCGCGGTACAACCCGCGCAACTGCAAGCTCAGGTGCCGGTGCCGATGTGCTGCAATGGTCACCACGCAGGTCTTCACGCGCAGCTCGATTCGCCGGCGACCTTCTCGATCGCTGCCGCGGCCCGCGCGGCAGCACCCTCCGTGCCCCACAGATCCCAGCGACCCGGATCGGACCGGCGGGCACGATCGAGCAACCCGGGCCACGCCTGCGCCTCCGGCCAGCCGGTCAGAGCCACGGCGAGGCCGGCGTGATCGAGGGCGGTGACGGTGGCGCGTTGTTCGTCGAAGGGCCGTGGCTCGGCGACGAGCACGGCGGGCCGGCGTGCCGCGGCGATGTCGGCGACCGTGTTCTGACCGGCGTGGCCGACGACGACGTGTGCGCGGCACAGCGCCGGCCACGGGTCGTCGACCCACTCCCGGCCGGCGATGCCGAGACCCTCCCACGCGAAGCGCGGATCGCACTCGGAGTAGGCCTCGAGGTCCGCGGCAGTGAGGGAGGATCCTCCGCTGCCGCCGAGAACCAGCACCGTGTCCTCGTCGGGACGGAACTGCGACGAGGACCGTCCGTCGAAGCGGCTGATGCCTCCCACAAAGCTGGTCCGGTCGGCGAACGGCTGCAGCCATTCCGGTTCGTACATCGCGCGCGGCCAGGCCGCGATGATGCGATCGGACAATCGGTAGGCCAGCTGATGCGCTGCGTCCGTGCGGTTTCCGGGCATGGCGACCGTCACCACGGGAATGCCGAACAGTCGTGCCGTCAGCGCGATCTCGACGGACACGTCCACGACGATCGCGGTGGGCCGCGCCCGTTCGATCCACGCGGCCAATGCAGCCTGACGGCGTCGCAGGCCGGGATCGAGACGGGGAACCCAGTGCAGGGTCCCGAACGCGGTCGGGTCCTGCGCGGTCGGCGCGGCGTCGTCGCGGGGGAGGACCACCGTCTCGGTGAAGACGCCGTCCGGATCGGAAACCGGCTCGGAGCACAGAGCGGTGACCGGGATGCCGAGGTGGGCGCAGATCGCCGCGGCGCGGGAGCGGTGCCCGTGGCCGTGATGGTGGATGTAGTAGCCGATCATCAGGTGACACCCACTCGGGGACATGCTGTTCGGAGCAGGTCCCGGTAGAGGTCGAGGTAGGTGGCGACCATGACCTGCTCGGAGCAGTACGACTGCGCCCGCGCCCGTGCCGCCTCGCGCGGGAGAGTCGCTGCGACGGGCACGGCCTCGGCCATCGCGGCGGTGTCCCCGTCAGGGACGAGAACCCCGCAGTCGGGTGTGAGGAGTTCGGGGATCGCACCGCGCGCGAACGCCACCACCGGGGTTCCGCAGGCCAGCGCCTCGGCGACGACCAGACCATAGGGCTCGTCCCAGCAGGGTGTCACCAGGACGGCGGCGGCGCGACCCACCTCCTCGGCGAGATCGGCACGATCGAGATGCCCGAGATGGATCACGTCGTCACCGAGGTGCGGGGCGATGTGCTCGTCGAAATAGGAAGGGGCGCAGATCGGTCCGGCGATCCGGAGTCTTCGGCCGGAGCGCCGGGCCGCGTCGATCGCCAGGTGCGCACCCTTCTCCGGAACGAGGCGACCGAACCACATCAGGTCGGTTCCGCCGGGGCCGGGCGGCCAGGCCTGCAGGTTCACCCCGTTGTGGATCACGGTCGCGGGTGTCCCGAGCGCATGACGCCACGCCGCGGCGGTGTGACGGCTCACCGCGACGAAGGTGGCGGGACACCCGCCGGGCGTGGCCAGCGCGGATTCGATCCACGGCGTCGGGGGCGTGTGGAGCGTGCACACCACCGGAACGTCGAGCGTGTGCGCCATTGCCACCGGCAGGTAGTGGAGGCTGTGGTTGTGGATCACGTCGAAGCGCCCGGCGAGCGGTCCGGCCAGCTGCAGCATCAACGACAGATACGCGTGGTGGTCCGCGAGAAACGTTTCCGGCACCATCGATTCGTCGGTGCGTGCGGCCGCGCTCGGGGCGAACTCGTGGACGTCGAGAAACGTGGCGTGCAGACCGGGATCCGATCCTTCCGCTGCGAACAGCGTGACGCGGTGCCCGGCATCGGTGAGCGCGTGGGCCAGGTGCCAGATGTGCGCCTCGAGTCCACCGGCGAACGGCTCGCGGATGGGGTACCTGTTGGACGCGATCAGCGCGATCCGCAGCGACCCGGTGCTCACGACCGTCCCCGTTCACGCAGTGCCCGCTCGTAGAGATCCCGGTGGGTGCGCGCGATGTTCCGGCGCTGGGCGAGCCGGCTCTCCCATGCGGGCCGAGGAAGAGGCCGAGGGCGGTGGTACAGATCGCGGATGCCGCGGTCGAGCGAATCGGGATCGAACCGGTGCTCGTCGAATTCGAAGACCGCGCACGGTTGTTGCTGCCCGTAGAAGCCGCAGCTCGGCGCGGCGACGGCGGTTCCCAGGTCGTGGCAGGCCTCCAGCCACCCCGAGTGCGTGCCGAAGCGGTAGGGCAGGACCGAGACGGTCAGCGACGAGAGGTAGCGCCACAACTCGTCGTCGGAGAAGTAGGGGTGGACCAGCACCTCGACGCCGGGGCGGTCCGCGAAGGTCGTCAGTGCGGCTCCGGTGTCGGGTGCGTACCAATGATTGCCCGGATCGAAGATCTCGTCGTGGAGGTCGATGCGCAGGATCGCTCCGGGCAGCGAACCGATTGTCTCGGACAGTGTTTCGACGATGGGCAGCACGTCCATGTTCGCGCGCAGGCTCTTCGCGTGCACACCGACCACGAACCGGTCCTCGGCCGGGCGCGGGCGGTCGAACCACTCCTTCTCCACGACGTGCGGATGCGGGACGACCGTGGCGGAGCGCCCCCACACCTCGTGGATGCGTGCCGCCGCGCCGGGGGTGAGGGTGATCAGTTCGGTGGCGCCGCGGATCAGGACGTCGAGTTGTTTCTCGTGTGCACCCGGAGTGTCGTGGTGCGGATTACGAAGATCGTGCACCGTGTACACCAACGGGATTCGATGGTCGTCGAGCTCGGCGACGATGTCCTCGAGCTGGGCAGGCTCGATCGCGTCGAATCCGAAATGCACGTGGAAGACGTCGAATTCGTGGTGGTGCTCGGTGACCCAGCCGGGCTCGAGCATCAGCGGAGGCCACCAGCCGCCGGGAACCGTGCGGCCGTCCGCCGGCACCGGATCCGGCATCCGCGTCACCCCGTCGCCGTCCGGATCCGCCAGGTGCCGAACGTAGACATGCGAGGCGGGTACCGACGCAACACGAACGGATCGCACGAGTTCGCTCACTTCCCACGAGATCGGGTGACGGCCGTATCGACGGTGGCCGGCCGGGACGACCGAGGGATACCCACAAAGTCGACTGCCACACCCGAGAGGTTCGGAAATCGACCCCGCGGTCCGGAAATCGGCAGGCGGCCGAACGGTTTCCGGGAACCCGGACCGGGTTACCCGCCACTGGAGCAATCGAAGGGAAGGTAGCGATGACAACGAGCGAGCGCGACGTGATCGAGGTCCTCACCCACGATCACCGCGAAGTGGAACGGATGTTCGCCGAACTCGAGGCACTCCACGGCATCGGAACCGACGAGGCGCGGCAGCGGCGCAAGGATCTCACCGACCAGGTGACCATCGAGCTGGTGCGGCATTCGGTCGCCGAGGAGGCCGACGTCTATCCGGCCGTGAAGAAGAAGGTCAGCGAAAGCGAGGCCGAGCATGCCAAGGAAGAGCACGCGGAGGCCGAGAGAACGATGAAGCGGCTGGAGGGGTTGAAGCCGGACGAGCCGGAGTTCGAAGCCCAGCTCGCACTGCTGATGCAGGAGGTCCGCGAACACGTCGCCGAGGAGGAGAGCGAGATCTTCCCGCACATGCGGAGCGTCTTCACCCAGGAGGAACTGATCGACCTCGGGAAGAAGGTGGAGTCGACGAAGAAGCTGGCGCCGACGCGGCCGCACCCGTCCGCCCCGGACGAACCGCCGGGCGACAAGATCCTCGGCCCGGTCACCGGCCTGCTCGACCGTATGCGTGACGCGGTGACCAAGCGCGGAACCGAACGATGAGGACGTGATCGATCGGGGATTGTGCCGATTCGGGAGGACTGTGCTGAATCGGACAGTTCGGGTGATACCCGCGAGCCGGCCCGGGGTGCAGGTCGCTCAGGGGCGGCTCGCGGGGCGATCCTCGCGGGAGATCGTCCGGTGCACGGTCATCAGGAAGTGGTCGAACTCGTTTCGCGAGGAATCGGAAATCTTCGGTCCGGATCCGCCGGTGACGACGTCGACGATGCGCTGGGCCAGCGCCCGGAGCTTGGTGTTCGTCTCCTGAGACCGCCACGTGAGGATCTCGAAGGCGTGCTCGGCGGAGATTCCGTACACGACCATCAGCACACCCTTGGCCTGCTCGATGATCGCGCGTGACTCGGCGAAAGTGGACATCGCTTCGTCGACGGTCTCACGGATCTCGTCCGCGTAGCTCTCGGTGAGGTCGACGTAGAACCCGGACGTGCCGATGACCGCGCCGGTGTCGTCGAGCAGCTGGTCACCGACCACGACGACCTGCTTGACGTTCCCGGCGACGTCCACGATCCGGTGCCG
The DNA here is from genome assembly GCF_053589115.1 of Rhodococcus sp. NPDC003383. Taxonomy (NCBI): domain Bacteria; kingdom Bacillati; phylum Actinomycetota; class Actinomycetes; order Mycobacteriales; family Nocardiaceae; genus Rhodococcus; species Rhodococcus sp. NPDC003383. The sequence goes on from NZ_JBSFRG010000002.1 coordinate 224,970, forward strand.
GCTGCTGAACGGCCTGCCGGTCGTGCGCTGAGCGTTCAGCACCTCGGTGATCTGCTGCAGATCCTCCGGATGCTTGTGGGACAGAACCAATTCCGTTGTCGGATGCACCGTACCGGGCTCGTATCCGTGCATCCGAGCCACCGCATCGGACCACTCCCATTCGTCGGTTGCGACGATGTACCGGAAGCTGCCGACACGCTGGGGCCTGTCGGCGCGCAGCTCCCGTCCTGCGCGGGTATCCGTGGTCGAATCGGTCATTCCGCGATTATGCCGCGAAGGGTGTTACCTCGACCACTCGGTCCCGATTCCCGAACCGCCGAGGGGCACCGACCGCGGGGAGACGGTCGCCTTCTGTGACGGGTGTGCAGGAAACCGACCGTGCGGGTTGAAATTCCGTTCGCGGGGTACTCCTGTGCGCACCGTATGCGGCGGTGCAGCTCGGGAGGTTCCGGTGCGTTGGCGGCGAGGCGTGGTCGCAGGAATCGTGGCGGTGTCCTTGTCGTGCGGCTGCTCGGGTCTGCCCGGGGGAACGGAGGGGGATCTGTCGCGGGCGGCGGAGGATGCGGCATCGGCGACCGCGTCCGCCCAGCTGGGACTGTCGCTGGTCACTGCGCACCGCACCACCGGTAACCACGCGGACGTGGTGCTCGACGACGCTCTGGAGACGGTTCTCACCTCCTACAGCGCTACGGCCACCGCCGAGACGGCGTCGCCGGAGGAGGCGGCGCACCGGGACGTGCTGCTCGGCTACCTCGACGACGCGGTAGCGGTGCTCGGCCGGGCCCGCGGGCACGTCGCCGGCGTGCCGGGGTCCGCGGACGCAGCGTCCCTCGACCAGGAACTTCGCCGGCTCACCGACACGCTGTCGGCGTTCGGGGAGGGCGCGCGGTGACGAAACTGTTCGCCGTCGCACTCGGCGTTCTCACCGCCATCGGCGGTTTCCTCGATATCGGGGACCTGGTCACCAACGCGGTCGTCGGATCCCGTTTCGGGCTGAGCCTGGTCTGGGTCGTCGTGCTTGGGGTCGGGGGCATCTGCCTGTACGCGAACATGGCCGGACGGGTCGCCGCGGTCAGCGGGCGCGCGACGTTCGAGATCATCCGCGAGCGTCTCGGTCCCCGCGCGGCGCTGGCGGACCTCGCAGCGTCCTTCCTGATCAATCTCATGACACTGACCGCCGAGGTCGGCGGCGTCGCGCTGGCGCTGCAACTCGCGTCCGGCGTCGGGCCCCTGATGTGGATGCCGGTCGCGGCGTTCGCGGTGTGGCTGGTGATCTGGCGGGTCCGTTTCACCGTCATGGAGAACGTCACCGGACTGGCCGGACTGTGCCTGATCGTGTTCGGGGTGGCGCTGTTCCTGCCGGGGCCCGACTGGGGTGAACTCGGACAGCAGATCCTCGCCCCGGCCGTCCCCGAAGCCGAGTCGACCGCGGTGTACTGGTTCTATGCGGTCGCATTGTTCGGGGCTGCGATGACGCCGTACGAGGTGTTCTTCTTCTCGTCGGGTGCGCTCGAGGAGAAGTGGACCGTCGAGGACCTGGGCAAGGCCCGGCTCAACGTGCTCGTCGGTTTCCCGCTCGGCGGGGTCCTCTCGGTGTGTGTGGCCGCCTGCGCCGCGGTGGTGCTGCTCCCGCAGAACATCGGCGTCGAATCCCTCTCCCAGATCGTCCTGCCGGTGGCCGAGGCCGGCGGTCGCCTGGCGCTGGCGTTCGCGATCGTCGGGATCGTCGCCGCGACTTTCGGTGCGGCCCTCGAGACGACGCTGTCCAGCGGCTACACGCTCGCGCAGTTCTTCGGCTGGCGGTGGGGCAAGTTCCGGGCTCCCGCGGACGCCGCCCGTTTCCACCTGGTGATGATCGTGTCGCTGCTCGTGGGACTCGCGATCCTCGCGACCGGCGTCGATCCCGTTCTGGTGACCGAGGTTTCTGTGGTCTTCTCGGCGGTGGCGCTGCCGTTGACCTACATTCCGATCCTCATCGTCGCCAACGACCCCGAATACATGGGCGAGCACGTCAACGGCCGGGTCGTCAACGCTTTCGCGCTGGCCTACGTGCCCGTGATCGTCGCCGCCTCGGCCGCTGCGGTACCCCTGCTGATCATGACGGGAGCCGGATCGTGACCGAATCGGACGCTCTGCCTCGGCTGCCGATCGAGGGTCGTGTCCTCGACGCGCGGTTGCACCTGCTGGACCGGCTGCTCGTCGACGTCGACGGCCGCCCGGTCACCACCGTCGACGATCTCGAGCTCGACGGCATCGAAACGGGACGGGAGATCCCGGCCGGGGCGGCGCCGCCGCGGGTGCAGGCGATCCTGAGCGGCAACGCGCTGCCGACGCGCATCTTCGGCGGCACACCGCCGGACTCGCGGCTGGACCGCATCGACTGGGCGGACGTGGACCGCATCGACGTGGCGGTGCACCTGACCGTGCACGGTGACGACCTCGACCACCTGTGGATCGAACGATGGGTCCGCGACCACGTCGTCGGACGGATCCCGGGAGGTCGTCGTGCGGTTGAGTGAGATCGTCGGGGCCCGAGTCCGCGACAGCGACGGCAACGGTCTCGGCACGGTCGTCGACGTCCGGTTCGCTCTTGCGGGGAATGAGGGCCCCACCCTGGCGGCGCTGCTGGTCAGCCCGAGATCCGCGGGCTCGTTCCTCGGATACGAACGGAGTTCGGTCGACGCCCCGGCGCTGATCGCCCGCTATCTGCGGTGGCGGCACCGCGGTACGTTCCTGGTCCGGTGGGCCGATGTGCGCCGTGTCGGAGACGGATGGGTCGACGTGCGCGACGGTTACCGCAGGTTCGCGCCCGCCCTGCCGTGACTCCGGGCGGAGTCGATCGGCTGGGTGTCGATCGGCTGGCTGACGAGGGGTTCATCCTTGCTGGCGCGGGCCCGATCTCTTGGCGATCACGAAGACGACGACGCCGATCAGAATGAGGATTGCAATCAGTTCCATGGCGCAGGGGTACCCCGTGGTGCCGAATCGAACCGGTCCCGAACGGGTACCCGCTGCGGCATGAGCGGAGATCGGAAGGATCAGGGGAGGGCGCCGCTGCTCGACGCGCTCGCGGACTACCACCGGCAGGACCGCTACGGATTCAGCCCGCCGGGACATCGCCAGGGCCGCGGCGCCGACCCGCGCGCACTCGACGTGCTCGGTGACGCCTATCGATTCGATGTGCTGGCGACCGGCGGACTCGACGACCGGCTCGCGCGCAACCACTACCTCTCCGACGCCGAGGACCTGATGGCCGAAGCCGTCGGCGCCGAGCACGCGTTCTTCTCCACGTGCGGAAGCTCGCTGTCGGTGAAAGCGGCGATGATGGCGGTGGCCGGGCACAGTTCGGGCGGGCTGTTGCTCAGTCGCGACTCCCACAAATCCGTCGTCGCCGGGCTGATCTTCGGAGGCATCCAGCCGCGGTGGGTCACCCCGCAGTGGGACGCCGAGCGGCACATGTCGCATCCACCGTCACCGGAGCAGATCCGGGAAGGCTGGGAAAAGCATCCGGACGCGGCGGGAGCCCTGATCGTCTCACCCAGCCCGTACGGGACGTGCGCGGACATCGAGGGCATCGCCGAGGTCTGCCACGAACGGGGCAAGCCGCTCATCGTCGACGAGGCGTGGGGCGCGCACCTGCCGTTCCACGACGATCTGCCCACCTGGGCGATGAACGCCGACGCCGACGTGTGCGTGGTCAGCGTCCACAAGATGGGTGCCGGATTCGAGCAGGGCTCGGTCTTCCACACCCAGGGAGATCTCATCGACTTCGCCCACCTGTCGACGTGCGCCGACCTACTGATGACGACGAGCCCGAACGTGCTCGTCTACAGCGGAATCGACGCGTGGCGCCGGCAGATGGTCGAGCGTGGCGAGAGGCTGCTGGGCGACGCGCTCGAGCTGAGCAGGCAACTGCGCGAACGTCTTTCGCAGATTCCCGGGCTGCAGGTCCTCGAGGACGAACTGCTCGGCCACGAAGCCTCGCACGATCTGGACCGACTGCAGATCCTCGTCGACGTCAGCGAGACCGGTGCCTCCGGTTATCAGTTCGCGGACTGGATCCGGGAACACTGCCGGGTCGACATGGGGCTGTCCGACCACCGCCGCATCATGGCGACGATGTCGATGGCGGACGGCCCGGAGACCGCCGACCGGCTGATCCGGGCGTTCGAAGCCTGCGCGGCCGCGGCGGACGGTTTCGACCCGCCCCCGCCGATCCGCCTGCCGTCACCGGACGAACTGCAACTCGAATCCCGGATGTCGCCCCGGGACGCGTTCTTCGCGGAGAAGGTCGAGGACGTGCCCGCCGCACAGGCGCCCGGACGCATCGCGGCCGAGCAACTGACGCCCTATCCACCGGGCATTCCGGTGGTCGTGCCCGGCGAGCTGATCGACGACGCGGTCGTCGACTATCTGCGCAGCGGGCTCGCCGCCGGGATGGCCGTCCCCGACGCCACCGACCCGAAACTCGACACCTTCCGGGTGGTCGCGCAGTAGAACGAAGCGCCGATCATGTGTCGTCGTCCCCGCGGCCGGGTACCCCCCGGGGGTGAGGCTCGGTCTACTCGACATCGGTTCCAACTCGGCCCAGCTGCAGATCGTCGAGGCAGAGGTCGGTGCGCCCCCGCTGCCCGTGCACGCGATCCGGGTGCCGACCCGGCTCGCCGACGAGGTGCAGCCGGACGGATCCCTCAGCGTCGCAGGCGCGGACCGCGCGGCCAACGCGGTGGCGACGGCGGTCGACGCGGCGTACCGGTACGGAGTGGATCGGCTGTTCCCGTTCGTGACCGCGGCGATCCGTGACGCCGAGAACCGGGACGCGGTGCTCGACCGGATCGTGCAGGCGTCCGGCATCCGCCCCGAATACCTCTCGGGCGATCAGGAGGCGCGGCTGACCTACCTCGCGGTGCACGCGTGGTACGGCTGGTCCGCGGGCCGGCTGCTGGTCCTCGACATCGGCGGCGGCTCGACGGAACTGGCCCTCGGGCGCAACACCGAGCCGGACATCGCGCTGTCGCTGCCGCTCGGTGCGAACCGGTTGACACGCCGCTATCTCGAGAGCGACCCACCCACCGCGAAGGAACTCAAGAGGCTGCGCCGAGACGTGCGGGACACCCTCGGCGACGCATCGGACCGACTGAAGTGGGAGGGCGATCCGCACGTCACCGTCGGGGCGTCGAAGACGTTCAAGCAGCTGGCTCGGCTGACCGGTTCCCCGGCCCAGCGCAAGGGACCCTTCGTTGCCCGCACACTGCAGCTCGACCAGCTGCGCCGGGTGATCGACAAGCTTGCGGGCATGCCCGCACAGCACCGCAGCCGCTTGCCCGGTGTGTCGGAGTCCCGCGCCCGGCAGGTGCTCGCCGGCGCGATCGTGGCCGACTGTGCGATGACGGCACTGGGCCTGGACAGCCTCGAGATCAGTCCGTGGGCGCTGCGGGAGGGGATCGTGTTGCGGCACTTGTCGTCCCTCGCCGACGACCGCGACGCGCTGCCGCTGCAGCCGTTGCCGGAGCGCACGGAGGAGGGCGCGACGGTGACCACGCTGCCCAAGCAGATCTGACACATCCGGATCCGGCGCGCGATGGGCTCCCGCCCACGGCGTGCCGGATCCGGCGAGTGTCATGCCGGCACGGAGTCCACCTCGCGGTCCCATGCCCGGTGCCGCGCCATGACGTCGGCGAAGACGTCGAAGAACTCTCCCGGCAGCGACGCCTCGGCGGCCGTGGAGGTCACCACACCCGCATGGGTGAGGACGTCGGGGCCCTCGGCGACCGGGCAGTGCAGCCCGGCGGCGGGCAGCAGGTCCAGACCCGCCCCGAACGCGGCGATCGGCTTGGCGTGCTTGTACGCCTCGGCCAGGAAGTGCAGCGTGTAGCCGTCCTTCCGGAGGGTCGCGATCGCGTCGGGCCCGCACGGGACCACCACCGCGTCGTACAGCACCGACGCCATGGTGTTGATCGCGCGGTCGACGGCGATGTCGCCCCCGGAACCGCCGGTGAGCACGCCACCGCCCTTGGGCGCGAGCACCTCGACGATCGCGCCCCGTTCGGTGAGCGCCTCGACGAGTCGGTCGACGCCGGTGACGTCGACACCGTCGGCCGCGAGTACCGCGACGCGCCGGCCGACGATGCTGTCCATCGCAGTGTTCAGCTGGGAGAGCGCGGGGGAGGGCGGCACGATGTCGACGAGCGACGACTCGGGTGGGGCGTCGAGGCCGAGTTCACCTGCGACCCGTGATGCCAGGCCGTGATCGACCAGGTCGAGCTCGGCGACGACGCGTTCGCGGATGTCGACGTCGGTGACCTTCCCCAGCTCGAAGCCGAAGGCCGCGACGATGTGATCGGCTTCGACCTCGGACATGCTGTGCCAGAACAGACGTGGCTGGCTGTAGTGGTCGGTGAAACTGTCGCTGCGGGCCCGCACCACGTGCCCGTCCACGTGCTTCGCGTAGTGCGTGAAGACCTCCTCGTCGGCCAGTGCCGGACACCCGCTGCCGAGCGAGTTCTTGTGGTAGGACGCCTTTCCCCGCTGGATGGTCGGTTGGCTGTATCCGTCGTGCTGGTGGGTGCGCACCTCGGTGACGGGCCGGTTGACCGGCAGATGCGAGAAGTTCGGTCCGCCCAGCCGGAGCAGTTGGGTGTCGAGATACGAGAAGTTGCGGGCCTGCAGCAGCGGATCGTTGGTGAAATCGATGCCGGGCACCAGGTTCGCGGTGTGGAACGCGACCTGCTCGGTCTCGGCGAAGAAGTTGTCCGGATTCCGGTTCAGTACCATCCGCCCCACGGGCTGCACCGGCACCTGCTCCTCCGGAATGAGCTTCGTGGCGTCGAGAAGGTCGAATTCGAAAGCGAATTCGTCCGACTCGGGAACCAACTGCACACCGAGTTCCCACTCGGGATACTGCCCGGCCTCGATCGCCTCCCACAGATCGCGGCGGTTGAAATCCGGGTCCTTACCGGCGATCTTCTGGCACTCGTCCCACACCAGTGAGTGCGTGCCGAGTTTCGGTGTCCAATGGAATTTGACGAATGTTCCGGTGCCCGTGGCATTGACGAACCGGAAGGTGTGGACTCCGAAGCCCTGCATCATCCGGTAGCTGCGCGGCAGCGCGCGGTCCGACATCAGCCACATCACCGCGTGCAGCGTCTCCGGCTGCAGTGACACGAAATCCCAGAACGTGTCGTGCGCGGACTGCGCTTGCGGAATTTCGTTGTGCGGCTCCGGTTTCACCGCGTGCACGAAATCCGGGAACTTGATGCCGTCCTGGATGAAGAAGACCGGAAAGTTGTTGCCGACCAGATCGTAGTTGCCCTGTTCGGTGTAGAACTTCGTCGCGAAACCGCGGACGTCACGGACCGTGTCCGCGGAACCGCGTGACCCCGCCACGGTCGAGAACCGCACGAACACCGGGGTACGCACCCCGGGTGTGGTGAGGAACCGGGCGGTGGTGACCTCGGCGAGCGAATCGTCGTAGGGCTCGAAGAAGCCGTACGCGCCGGCGCCCCGCGCGTGCACGACCCGCTCCGGGATGCGTTCGTGGTCGAAGTGGGTGAGCTTCTCCCGTGCGTGGAAGTCCTCGAGGAGTGTCGGTCCTCGGGTGCCGGCCGTGAGGGAGTCGTCGTCGTGGTCGACCCGTACGCCCTGCTGAGTGGTGAGGTAACCGGAGTTGCGGTCCACGCGGAAGCCGTCGAGCTGCCTGTCCTTCGGATCGCGCTGTTCGGGCGTGCCCGCGGCGCCGTCGGGTCCGGTCTTCGTCATCCTGTCCTCCGATCCGGGAATGCGGTGGTCCGTCCGGGGTGCAACGGTTTCGTATCGTGACTACCCCCGGGCGAGACCGGCAAACCCGGCGTTTCTCAGTCGCTGACGAGGACGCCGAACGAGAACATCAGGAAGACGATCATCCCCACGAGCAGACCCCATCCGACGCCCTGCCAGATCGGCCACGTCCCGTGTCGCTGCCATGTGCGGAATGCGCGGTACAGCGCGCCGAGCCCGCCGATCAGCAGGACCACGGGCGGGCCGAACGCGAGGATCTGCTTCGCCGGCGCGGTGCACACCGCGAACGACTCCTCGGCGCAGCGGTCTCCGGAGACGGCCAGTCCCCACACCACCCCGACCGCCAGCACGAGCAGCGCGACAGCGACGACGATCGCCGCGTACCACATCGCGGATCGGAAGGTCGCGGGATCGCGCCACCGCTTCTCGACGTCCTGGCTCATGGCACCTCCTCAGTGGTGTTCGGCGCGGTCGGTGACTTCGGGCCTGCCGGCGGCACGCGCGCAGTGCGCACAGCAATAGATGGTGCTGTCCACCTCGACGCCGTGGCCGAGAATCCGGCAGCTGCAGTGCGCGCACACCGGGGCCATCCCCTGGACCGCGCACTCGAAGCTGTCGTAGGTGCCGGTGACGTCGGCGCGGGTCACGGTGAACGTCTTGTCGTAGTCGTTTCCGCAGGTATCGCATGTGGGCATGGCGCTGTCTCCCTTCCCTCGGACCTACCGGACGAGTGCCCGTGCGAGTACTCGACCAAACGAGACGGGCCGGGAGGATACTGGGAACACACAGCGTGTCGGATTCGTCCGACGTGGGTATTCCCGTCCCGCCGGATCCGTGCCGGTCCTGCGGATGTGAGGAGAGCGTGATGGAACGGCCGTCAGGTGACGAGGTGATGGTCCGAGGGTTCACCCGGTACATCGAGCAGGTCGCCCAGGAACTGGGCATTCCGGAAGGGAAATGGGCGGCCCGCGACGACGGCGCCTGGGAGGCGTACGTGGGCATTCCGGAGCTCGAGTTGTATCCCGGCCGTGAAGTGGCTCTCGTCTGGACCCCGGACGAAGGGTGGGCGCTCGCCGTCGAGACCGGATCCGGTGAGGACATGATCCTCGCCGGCTACCTGGGGTCGACGCGGGTTCCCCCGCCGTCGGCGGTGCGGGCCTTCATGGATCGTCTTCGGCACGACGGAGGGGCCCTGCGCACGACCCCGGCCCGCGGAACCCGAGAGGACGCGCTGCGGGCGGTCGCGGACTACGGCGGGGTCGCGGGAGGTGTCGCAGCGGTCGAGTGAGGGTATGCGACGAGGACTACACGTTCCGTCCGGAAGGTGGGTCCGATGACAGTTCCCGATCCCGAACCACACGGCAACACCGATCCAGATCCCGGCACCACGCCCGGTCTCGAGCCCGGCGGAGGAGTGCCGCCCGGCACCACGCCACCCGAATCCGCCGGTACCTCCGGGCTGTCCGCTCCGGAACCGGAGACGAGGAAGCGTTTCCCCGTGACCGGGTGGATGACGCTCGGCGCGGTGATCGTCATCGTGCTGGTGTTCGTCGCCGTCATCGTCGGTCTGATCGCCGCGATGATGTGAACAAGATTTCCGGGCGGGTTGAGACCGGCCACGGCGGGGTAGCCCCTGTGCGTCAGTGAAGAGTTCCGACAGGAGGATTCGCATGGCAGACGAGAAGAGCGGCCCCAGCGAGGCCGTCAAGGGCGTCGTCGAGGACGTCAAGGGTAAGGCCAAGGAGGCCGTCGGTGCCGTCACCGGCCAGGACGATCTGACCCGCGAGGGCCGCGCCCAGCAGGACAAGGCGGAGGATCAGCGCGAGGTCGCCCGCAAGGAAGCGGAGGCGGAGAAGGCCAGGGCGAAAGCCGAAGCGGACGAGGCCAGGCAGCGCGCCCAGCAGTAACGCTCACAGCAAGATGTCGTCCGGGGGCGGCCGGAGTCCTGCGGGACCCGGCCGCCCCCGTCGTCACAGGAGGTGTCGCCAACGTGCGGATCGTCACGCTCGTGGTGCTGATCTGGCTGGTCGTGGGTGCGATCGCGGCCGGGCAGCGTGGCTACTTCAGCGGAACCGAGCAGAATTGCGCGGGTGTCGCGACGGTGGTCGTGACGGTGCTCGCGGGCCCGCTGAACTATTTCGGTGTCAATCCGAGGATCGAGGACTGCCGCCTGCCCGAACCCAGCACGTGACCGACCGGGACCGGATGGTCAGGAACGGGCGGCGCGCAGATCGTCGAGGAAAGTGCGCGCCCACCGGTCGACATCGTGCTTCATCACCTGGGTGTGCATCGAGCGCATCCGTCGTGCCTTGACGGCGGGTTCCTCCGTCACGGCAGCGACGATCGCGCGCTTGACCGCGTCCAGGTCGTGCGGGTTCACCAGATGGGCGCGTCGCAGCTCCCACGCTGCCCCGGCGAACTCGCTGAGCACGAGGGCACCGCTGCCGTCGCCGTGGCAGGCGACGTACTCCTTCGCGACGAGATTCATGCCGTCGCGCAGGGGTGTGACGAGCATGGTGTCGGTACACGCGTACATCGCGATCAGCTCGTCGCGATCGACGGGCCGGTGCAGGTAGTGCACGACGGGCCGGCCCAGCCGGCCGAACTTGCCGTTGATGTTCCCGACCTGTCGTTCCACGTCGTCGCGGAGCTGCGCATAGGCGGTGAGCCGTTCACGGCTCGGCGTGGCGAGCTGGACCATGACGATCTTCTCCGGATCGAGGGTGCCCTCCTCGAGGAGTTCGCGGAGCGCTTCGAGCCGGATGTCGATGCCCTTCGTGTAGTCGAGTCTGTCGACGCCGAGCAGGACCGTGTCGGGGTCGCCGAGTTCGACACGAATCTGCTTGGCCCGCAATTGGGTCGATGCGGAGCGTGACTGCTCGTCGATGTGGGCGGAGTCGATCGAGATGGGATACGCCCCGACCCGCACGAGGCGGTCGCCGACTTCGACCGCGCCGGCCGAGCCGGGGCGGGGAGCGGGCGCGGAGAGCAGCCGCCGGGTCAGGAAGCGGAAGTTGTCGGCACCGCCGGGGAGATGGAAGCCGACGAGATCGGCTCCGAGCAGACCCTCGATGATCTCCCTGCGCCACGGTAGCTGGAGGAACAGTTCCGGGGGCGGGAACGGGATGTGCAGAAAGAAACCGATCGTCAGGTCGGGGCGCATCTCCCTGAGCATGCGCGGTACGAGCTGGAGCTGGTAGTCGTGCACCCAGACCGTGGCCCCGGGCGCCGCCGCCTGCGCGGCCGCTCGGGCGAACCGCTCGTTGACCTGCACGTACGTCTTCCACCAGCTGCGGTCGAAGGTGGGCGTGACCACGGCGTCGTGGTAGAGCGGCCACAGGGACGTGTTGGAGAAACCTTCGTAGTATTCGGCGACCTCGGTCTCGGTGAGCCGAACCGGATGCAGGGTCAACCCGTCCTCGACGAAGGGCTCGAGGTCGACATCGGGGGTTCCCGGCCAGCCCACCCACGCGCCGTTGGTCTGCCGCAGGATCGGTTCGAGCGCGGTGACGAGGCCTCCGGGGCTGCGATGCCAGGTTCCCGGACCTCCGTCCGGATCGGGTTCGAGGTCGACGGGCAGCCGATTGGCCACTACCAGGAAATCCGAGGAGGTCGTATTCGTCACGATTTTCAGCCCCTATTTCGCACAATTTCGGCAGCGGCGGCGGTCCGCGGAAACGTAGCGGTGCCTGGGCTTTCGGGATTCGTCCCCGAAAGTCTTCAACGGAACTGCGGTCCGTACTTCCGCTCCGGTGGCGAGAGTGTATCAGGTCACCGTTTCGGATCCCCGGAACCGCTGTCTGTGTTTAGCATTGGAACCGGCCGGGTAGATGTCGTACATCGACCGGTACCGCGATGCCGATTCCGCACGCCGGAGGGACATCGCTGGAGAGAGGAGAACGCATGGGTAAGTTCACAGTTCCTGGTCTGAGCGAGAAGGACGGCGGACGCGTGGCGGAGATCCTCCAGGAACGGCTGAGCGCCTACAACGATCTGCACCTGACTCTCAAGCACATTCACTGGAACGTGGTGGGCCCGAATTTCATCGGGGTACACGAGATGATCGACCCGCAGGTCGAGCTCGTGCGCGGCTACGCCGACGATGCCGCCGAACGTATTGCGGCGCTGGGTGCGTCGCCGCAGGGCACGCCCGGAGCGATCGTGAAGAATCGTACCTGGGACGACTATTCGGTGGGGCGGGACAGCGCGCAGGCGCACCTCGCCGCCCTCGATCTGGTGTACGACGGATTGATCGCGGACAACCGCAAGGCGATATCCGAAGTGGGAGAACTCGATCCCATCACCGAGGACCTGCTGATCGGGCAGACCGGTCAGCTCGAGAAGTTCCAGTGGTTCGTGCGCGCGCATCTCGAGAACGCGGCCGGAGCGCTCGTCAGCAGCGGTGCCACCGCCGAGCAGAAGGCTGCCGACAAGGCCCGCTCCTAGCGCGTCACTTCCGTCGGCACCACAGATTTCGTCGAAAGGTCGGCCGCACACGGATATCCGTGTGCGGCCGACCTTTCGTGTGTAGCGTGCGGTGTGCGGGTGTCAGCTCTGCGTCACTCGTGAGAACACGTCGACGATGGCGTCGCAGAACGCGGGCAGATCGCGGGGGTTGCGGCTGGACACGAGATTCCGGTCTACGACCACTTCCTTGTCCACCACCGTGCCTCCGGCGTTCCGAATGTCTGTGCGCACACTCGGATACGACGTGAGGGTGCGGCCTCGCACCACGTCCGCCTCCACAAGTGTCCACGGCCCGTGACAGATTACGCCCACCGGACGTCCCGACGAGACGAAGTCCCGGACGAATGCCACCGCGGCGGAGTCCTGCCGCAGGTGATCGGGGTTCGTCGTTCCACCCGGCAGGAGCAGGGCATCGAAATCGTCGACGGAGGCGTCGGCCACCGCCTGGTCGACGCGATACTTGCCGGCCGGATGCACGTCGGAGTTCATCGCCTGGATCTCCCCGGCGGACAGCGAGAGCAGCTTCGTCTCGGCGCCGGCGCGTTCGACGGCACGCCGGGGCTCGACGAGTTCGGCCTCCTCCACGCCGTCGGTGGCCAGGATGGCGACCTGTCGCGATGCCAGCGGGCCCGTTTCCGAAGAATTCATGGTTCACCGTCCTTTCGTCGTCCGCCCCGGGTACCCGCGAGCACGAGAACAAACACGCTGTGTAGGCCCGGTCGATTCGGGATATTCCCCCGAATGCGACAGTGCCGGTGGAGGGACGGATGATCTTGCGGCGGAGCGTGACCAGCACGCCCGGTATCCGGAGAGTGCGGCGCGGACGTGGATTCGCCTACATCGGCGTCGACGGCGCCGCGGTGACGGCGACGGTCCGTGCACGCATCGAGGCCCTCGTGATCCCGCCCGCGTGGAAGCAGGTCTGGATCTGCCCCCATGAGAACGGTCACATCCAGGCGTACGGCACCGACATCGCCGGTCGCCGCCAGTACCTGTACCACGAGCAGTGGCGCGCCGAACGCGACGAGGAGAAACACGATCGCGTGCTGGCGATGGCGTCCCGATTGCCGCAGTGGCGACAGCAGGTGCAGGACGATCTCGTGCGCCGCGGAGCCGGGCGTCGCCGCGCCGAGGCCGTGGCGCTGCGCCTGCTGGACCGGGCCGTGTTCCGCGTCGGCGGGGAGGAGTACGCGGAGGAGAACGGCACCCGTGGCGTCGCGACCCTGCTGCGCAGTCACGTCCGGATCAGCGGCGACGTTCTCACCTTCGACTATCCCGCGAAGGGCGGGATCCGGCGGGTCGTCGCCGTCGACGACCCGGATCTCGCGACCGCGGTGCGGGCGCTGCGTCGTGTCCCGAGCGAGAGCGGCCGGCTGCTGACCTACCGCGAGGGAAAGACCGTGCGCGAACTGCACGCCGACGACATCAACGCACGGTTCAAGGAACTCGCCGGCGACGACTGCAGCGCCAAGGACCTGCGCACCTGGAACGCGACCGTGCTGGCCGCCGCCGCCTTCGCCGAGCAGGAGCCCCCGGCCGGCGACCGCGTCCTGGTCCACGCCGAGGCCGAGGTGATGCGCCGGGTCGCGGAAGAACTCGGCAACACGCCGGCGGTGGCGCGCGCCTCGTACGTCGATTCGCGAGTCGTTGCGGCCTACGAACAGGGCCGCACCGTACGGGCCGCGTTGCGGCGAGCCGCCCGCAGCAAGTCCGACGACGAGGCCCGTGAGATCGTCGAACGCGCGGTGATCCGGCTGCTCCGTCGATCGTGACGCCCGCGCTGTCGGTGCGCGGCGTTTGAACGGCAACCCCCGGCGGTAACCGGGGCAGGGGAGATCCGGTTCGGGGGACGCGAGAGGAAGGACGCAACGATGAAGGCCGTGACGTGGCAGGGCAAGCGCAAGGTCGAGGTCGACACGGTGCCGGACCCGCGGATCGAGGAGCCGACCGACGCCGTCATCCGCGTCACCACCACCAACATCTGCGGCTCGGATCTGCACCTGTACGAGGTGCTCGGGGCGTTCATGTCGCCGGGCGACATCCTCGGACACGAACCGATGGGCATCGTCGAGGAAGTCGGCAGCGAGGTGACGAACCTGAAGGCCGGTGACCGGGTGGTGATCCCGTTCCAGGTGTCGTGCGGTGGTTGCTTCATGTGCGGGCACGGCTTGTTCTCGCAGTGCGAGACCACCCAGGTACGTGAATACGGCAGTGGTGCAGCGCTGTTCGGATACTCCAAGCTGTACGGCAGCCTTCCGGGAGGGCAGGCGGAGTATCTGCGGGTCCCGCACGCGCAGTCCACGCACATCAAGGTCCCCGACGGTCCGGACGATTCCCGGTTCGTGTACCTGTCCGACGTGCTGCCGACCGCCTGGCAGGCCGTCGAATACGCCGACATTCCCGAGGGCGGCACGGTCACGGTCCTCGGCCTCGGACCGATCGGCGACATGGCCGCTCGGATCGCGCACCACCACGGTGCCCGCGTGATCGGCGTCGACCTCGTGCCGGAGCGGCTGGCCCGAGCCCAGGCGCGGGGAATCGAGACGATCGACCTGAACGGGACCGACGGGGAGCTCGGCGACCGGATCCGTGATCTCACGGACGGGCGCGGCACCGACTCGGTGATCGACGCGGTGGGCATGGAGGCACACGGCAGCCCGGTCGCGAAGTTCGCCCAGGCCGCGGCGGGGCTGTTGCCGTCGGCGGTCGCCGAACCGCTGATGCAGAAGGCCGGCGTCGACCGGCTCGCCGCGCTCTACAGCGCGATCGACGTGGTGCGGCGCGGCGGAACCATCTCGCTCAGCGGTGTGTACGGCGGCGCGACCGACCCGATGCCGATGCTGACCCTGTTCGACAAGCAGATCACGCTGCGCATGGGGCAAGCCAACGTGAATCGCTGGGTGCCGGAGATCCTGCCGCTGCTCACCGACGACGACCCGCTCGGCGTCGACACCTTCGCCACGCATCGGCTCCCGCTGTCCGAGGCGCCGCACGCGTACGACATCTTCCAGCGCAAGGTGGACGGTGCCGTGAAGATCCAGCTGGAGCCCTGATTCACCGATCCGCGGGCGTGACCGGTTCGGCGAGGACGGGGTCGTAGGCGGGGCCGGTCGCGTCGGTGTCGTGGGTGTGTGCGCGAGGGGAGACGCCCATTCCGAGTGCGTACGCCAGGTGACCGCCGAGGACGCCGCCGACACCGATCATCCCCAGGCCCGCGAGGCTCAGCGCCACCGACGACGTCGAGGATTCCGGGGCGCACCGCCGCCGTCGGAAGGATGCGACCGTCAGCGCGATGCCCGTGGCGTTCGTCAGTGCGTGGATCAGCCCGACCCGCCGCTGGATCGTGGTGCCGCGGGACCAGTCCGACCACCCCGTGAGCAGGGTCGGAGGGGTCGCGGCCAGACCGATTCCGAGAAGTCGCCGGGCCGCGTCCGGCTTGCGGAAGACCAGATCGAAGACCGCAGCCGAGGACCACGCGCCGATCGGGACCGCCACCAGTGCGGGATGCAGCGGATGGCCGAGGAACTCACCGCGCAGCACACCTCCGGCGGGGCCGTCGGCGACCGGCCTCACCAGGGCGCGGACCACCGTGGCGGGACGGTCGAGCCAGGACGCCGATTCGGTGCTCTCGAGCAGCCGGGCGAGCGGCGGGGATGGGTGGGGAGTCTGTGTGGGGATGTTCGACATGCTCGACGCGTACCCCGGTGGCCCTGCGGGAAAACGGCCGGCCCGCCACCGATCCACGCGCCGGGTTCGAATCCGCCCACGCTGTGTGGAGTGGGCAGATTCCGAATCCGTGAGCATTTGCGGTGACGAGCAACTGCCGGTGGCGGAACCGTCACTCGACGACGATCTTGCCCTTCGCGCCGCGTTCGGCGTCGAACATCCGGTGGTTGAGGAAGGTGTAGGTACCGGGTTCGAGGAACTCCATTTCGACGAATCCACCCTGCGCGACGGCCAGATCGAGCACCTGGGCCCCGCCGCGATCGGGGTCGCCCGGACGCAACAGATACGCGCCCTCCTTGTACACGGTGTCGAACTGGCTTCCGACGACGTGGAAAGAGATGTTCTCGGCCGGACCGGCGTCGAGCACCCAGATGCGGATCCGGTCGCCGACCTTCGCGTGCAGCGGCCGGTGCACGTACTGGTCCGCGAAACCGTTGAACACCACCAGATCCGGCGTCGCCGCGGTGACCTTGTCCGCGTCGACCTCGCCGTCGCCGAGATACACGTCCGACTGCACCACGAGATACTCGGCGTCGACCGGCGCGAGGCTCGGCGGGTCGATCACGACCGCGCCGAACATGCCGGCGGCGATGTGCACGGCCATCGGCGCGGTTGCGCAGTGGTACAACCAGATTCCGGTGTGCTCGGCACGGAACCGGTAGACGAGTTGCTCGCCGGGCTCGATGGTGCGCATCGGCTCGTCCGGCCCGACCGTTCCGGCGTGGAAATCGATGGAGTGCCCCATGGCCCCGTTGTTGACCAGCGTGATCTCGAAGACGTCGCCCAGCCGTCCTCGCAGCGTCGGGCCCATCGGCCGCCCGTTGTAGGTCCACATGGTCTGGGGCGCACCGACCGAGTAGTCGCCGGGAACCTCGGTGACCTCGAACGTGTAGCGGTGGGTCGTGCCGCCCGGTGCCGGCGCGAGCACCGGATCGCGGGCGACGAAGTCGTCGCCCGGGGCGATCGCGAGATCGACGGCCGGGGCACCGCCCGAGCCGTGATCGTGCACGCCTGCACCGCCGCCCGAGGCGCCGTCCGCGGTGATGGTCAGGACCATCCCCTGCTGCCGGTGCCCGACGATCGAACACCACCCGTCGATGTCGGTGCCCACGACCCCGACCTCCACGGTCGCGGTCTGCCCCGACCCGATCCGGCCGCTGTCGTGGCCGGAGGACAGCACCAGGTCGTGGACCTGATCGTCGGAATTGGTGACGGTGAGGACCAGCCGGTCGCCGGCCGGCACCGAGATGCGGTCGGGGACGAAGCGCATCCCCACCATCTGGACCTGCACTTCGGTGGTGTTGCCGGTCGGGGTCACGCCAGCGGAGACGTCCGCGGATCCGAGACCGGCGCCGCCGATCCCCGACGTGACGGCGGCGACGAGCGCGAGGCATGCGAGGGCCGCGGTGGCCTGCAACCCGCGGTGCTGCGGTGCGGCTGTGTACTCGGCCGGAGCCTTGCCCGACATCACGGCGCGGCGTCCCGCCATCGAGGCTTTGGCGCTGGTGACCATGATGGGCAGGAACAGCACGAACGCGAGCATGACGATCGCGGACACGCCCACCCGCATCCAGCTCGCGAGCGGCAGCAGGAACAGCAGCAACCCGACGTTGACGACGACGAGCCGCCACACCCACCAGCGGTTCATCTTGTCGACGCCGGCGCCGACGACAGCCGGTCCGCCACCCATCAGTGTGGGCAGCAGGTGGCTCATCACCCCGAACAGCAACTGTGCCGCGAAACCCGCCAGGAACGGGACGGTCATCAGGGTGGCGCGGTCCGGGGTCATGGGACCGGTCGCGAGCACGATCGTCAGGCTCAGCAGCGACCCGAGCAGCCACAGCATCGCCGCGGTGATCGAGGCGGCCGCGAACCCGGTGGGAGGGTGCGACACGGCTCCGCGCAGCAGCGGACCGGCGACGACGACCCATCCGGCGAGGTAGAGCGCGCAGCCTGCCGCGGCGACGAGCGGATGCGCGGTCAGGGCGCCGACGAGGAGCACGGCGATACCGGCGAGCAGGACCACGAGTGCGACGGGTCGTCGCCGCGCCCCGGTGGCGTCCATGCCGATCAGGTTCGGGTACATCACCGTAAGCACTCCGGCGGCGGCCAGGCCGAGGAAGCCGAGCAGGTTCATCGCCTGGTGGGCGAGCAGGAACCCGGCCTGGGTGCTGTCGGTCTGCCCGTAGGCGAGGGCGGCACCGAATCCGGCACCGACCGGCAGCAACGCCGACGATGCGACGAGGAACCACACGCTCTGGGCGTGCAGGGCGGGTTCCTCACCGTCCAGGGCCCGTACTCGCTGCGCCTGCCGGATCAGCAGCAGAAGCGAGATGGCATGCCACGCGAGCATCGCACCCACGAGGACCGCACCGACGAGCGTGGCCGGGAACCACCCCGTGAGGACACCGGCGACGGTGACGACGATGCCCGCGTTGAGCAGGTAGATCTTCACGAGCTGCGGTCCGCGGGCGCTGTCGGGGAGGTGATAGCCGAGAAAACGCTCGGCGAGGGTCTGCGACCACACCACGATCGAGTTGGTGACGGCGCCGAGGGTGAACAGGTGGACCAGCAGCCACCGCGATTCGGGCAGGAACGGGTGCGTCAGACCCGCGACGATCAGCAGGGCGAGCCAGATGCGCACGGGCTTACCTGCGCGCTGGTGCCAACTCTTGGGTCGTTTCACCGGGTGAGTGGTGGTCACAGGCCGATGGTAGGGCCGATCCGGACCCTTTTACTACGTCTTGTCGTAGAACTCACCCGGCGTCCGCGCGGGCGGGCAGCTCAGATCCGGCGCATCACCGACACCACCTTGCCCAGCACGACGGCCCGATCTCCGTCGAGGACCGGATACGCCGGATTCCGCGGTTCGAGCTGCACGTGCCCGTTCCGCCGGCGCAGCACCTTGACGGTGGCCTCGCCGTCGATCATCGCGGCGACGATCTCGCCGGAATGTGCCTCGCTCTGCTGCCGCACCACCACGACGTCGCCGTCGCAGATCGCCGCGTCGACCATGGAATCGCCGCGCACCCGCAACCCGAACACGGTGCCGGAACCGACCAGCTCCCGCGGCAGCGCCAGCACGTCGTCGGCGTGCTGCTCGGCGAGGATCGGCACGCCGGCCGCGATGTCGCCGACGACCGGCACCGGGACCGTCCGATCGGACCCGGCCGGCGCCGACGCGGCGAGGAACGGGCGCACGTCCAGCTGACGCGCCACCGCCGAACCCCGCCGCAGGAACCCCTTGTCCTCGAGACTGCGCAGATGCTTGGACACCGACGACGTCGACCGCAGGCCCACCGCGTCCCCGATCTGCCGGGTGCTCGGCGCGCACCCGTTGGCCGCTGCCCAGTCCCGGATCACCGCCAGGATCTGCTGCTGCCGCAGCGGCAGGGTCGAGGCGTCGAGGCCGCCGAACATGTCGAAATCGTCGTAATCGGTCACCCGGCGAATCGTAGTCGCGCGAACGAATCGACCCTCGGGCCGTCACCCCACGTCGAAGGTGGCGGGATCGCCGCCGAGCCGGTTCCCGGTGTCGAGTGCCGAGATCGCGTCGAGCTCGGCCGCATCGAGTTCGAAGTCGAACACGTCCAGGTTCTGCCGGATCCGGTGCAGGGTCACCGACTTCGGGATCGCCACGTTGCCGATCTGCAGATGCCACCGGAGCACCACCTGCGCGGGCGAGCGGTCGTGCTCGAGCGCGATCCGCGCGAGGGTGGGATCGTCGAGCAGGCCACGGCCCTGGCCGAGCGGCGACCACGCCTCGGTGACGATGCCGAGTTCGTCGTGCACCCGCCGCAGTTCGGTCTGCGCGAAATCCGGATGTACCTCGATCTGATTGATCACCGGCACCACGCCGGTGTCCGCGATGATCGTTCGCAACTGCTCCGGCTGGAAGTTGGACACACCGATCGACCGGGCACGACCGTCGGCCTTCAACTCGGTGAACGCCTGCCAGATCGTTCGATAGTCCTCACGCATCGGCCGCGGCCAGTGGATCAGATACAGGTCCACATAGTCCAGCCCCAAACGGTCGAGGGACGCGTCGAACTCGGTGAACACGCGGTCCCGGGTCCACGGACCGTCCGCGCTGTTCCACAGCTTGGTGGTGACGAACAGTTCGTCGCGCGGTACTCCCGCCGCCGCGATCGCCCGGCCGGTACCGACCTCGTTCCCGTAGATCGCAGCCGTGTCGATACTGCGATATCCGATGGTCAGAGCGCTGGTGACCGCGGTGAAGCACTCGTCGTCGGGTACCTGCCACACCCCGAACCCGATCTGCGGGATCGAGTTTCCGTCGTCGAGAGTCACATTCGGTGCCGGGTTCGCAACAGTCATGCCCGGACCAACGATCGGACCCGGAATCTTGTTCCCCGGATGCCCGGTTTCGTTGTCCGTGCGGCCGGGTAACCGCCCGCATGGCGAATACAACGAATCGCGGTCGCTCCACGACGGGAAGCCGGTTCGCAGGATGGGCCGGGTATGTGTGCGTCCTGGCGGGCGTTGCCGCGATAGCTCTGGTCCTGACGGCCGCCGGTGGCGGTTTCGAAGGCTGGACGGCTGTCGGAACGATCGTTGCCGTCGCCCTGATCGTCGTGGGGGCAGTGATGATCGTGCTCAACTTCCGAAGCCGTCGGCTCGGCGGATCCGGTGGCACGTCCACCCACGAACCCGGAGTGCTGTAGTGGTGCGACCCGACATGTTGTGGAGAATGCCGGGAGTGTACCGGCCGCAAGAGGATTCGTGGCTGCTGGCGCAAGCCTACGGTTCCGCCGGCCCGCCGCCGGGTGCGAAGGTCCTCGACTTCTGTACCGGCACCGGAATTCTGGCGGTCACGGCGGCGCGAGCGGGTGCCGAATCGGTGACGGCACTGGACATCGCGTCCCGTGCGGTGTTCACCGCCCGGCTCAACGCGTGGTCGCGGCGACTGCCCATCCGGGTGCTTCGCGGGGGCCTCGGCGTTGCGCACAGGCTCGCGCCGTTCGACGTGATCGTCTCGAATCCGCCCTACGTGCCGGCGCCCGGTGGAGCCTACGATCCGCGCTGGGATGCCGGCCCGGACGGGCGTTCCGTCGTCGACCCGCTGTGCCGGGAGATCCCGAAGCTGTTGAGGCCCGGAGGATTCGCGCTCGTCGTGCACTCGGAGTTCACCGGCGTGGACGCCACATTGGAGATGCTGCGCGCCGGGGGCGCGAAGGCCACCGTGGTCGCGCGGGAGCGCATACCGTTCGGCCCCGTGATGCGAAGTCGAACCGAATATCTGAAGCAGCTTCGAAACGATTCTGCGGCAGACGCTTCCGTTCTCACCGTCGAGAACGAGACCGAAATCGAGACCGAGGAAGTGGTGGTGATCCGTGCCGACCGACCGGAACACACGGGATGACACGCGGGTGGATACGCGGACCGTCCGGCTGGTGCCGGGCGGTCCCATGCTCGTCGAGGGACCGGTGCGGATCGTGGGTGAGGACGGCACCGAGGTGACGTCCGATCGGTTCGTGGTCGCAGTGTGCCGCTGCCATCGCAGCGGCATCTATCCGTTGTGCGACACCAGTCACCGCCGGAGCGCTCGCGCGCCCCGGCGGTGAGAAGAGTCAGTACCAGTGCCTGCGGCCGCCGATGGCCCGTCCGGTGGCGCCGAGCAATGCCAGAATGACGCCCACCACGAGGAGGATGATACCGAGCGTCCACAGGATCGAGATCCCGGTCAGGAATCCGACCACCAGAAGGATCAGGCCGAGGATGATCATGATCGTCTACCTTGCTGTCGGTGCCCGTGCTCGAATCGGCTCGGACGATGGGGGAGAATACCCCGATCCCGGCATTTCAAACCGTCGAGTATCAACTCGTCGAGGGACGCCCGGGCATCCGCGGCCGCATCGGATACCTGTTCCCGCATCGCAATACACAGACGTAGCGCAACCCGCCGAAGGGTGGCATGGTCGAAGCATGCCTACTTCCGAGAACCCCGGGGCGAGCGTCCCCGGTGAGTACAGCGTCGACGACGAAGATCAGTTGCAGCCCGAGGACACCCTCGTCGATCGCGGTGTCGACGACGTTCTGGACGAAGGGTTCTCGCCGCCCGACCGCCCGGTCGCCCTCGAGCCGCACGACGACCTCGATTCCCGCCTCGCGGAAGAGGAACCCGATACGGGCTCGGGCGGTGCCGACACCGGCCGCGCGGGGCGGCTCGTCGCACCGGACGAGGGGACGGGCGAGGACACCGAAGCCGAACTCGTCGCCGAGGACGTCGGAATCGACGGTGGGGGAGCCGGAGCCGAGGAAGCGGCCGTGCACGTCGTCGACGAGGACGACATCGACAGGGGCTGAACGGGTCTCAGACGGCCTCCACCGGTTCGAGCAGCGACGATTCGTCGCGGGACCACCGGTCGAGCAGATGGCTGCCGAGCCGGCCCTCGAGGAACTCGATGGCTTCCGCCCCGAACACCACGTCACCGGCCGCATCCGGATCGCGGTCGAGCAGGTCCCCGACGACGTCGTGCCGTAACACCAGCTCGTGCACCGCATCTGCCTCGACGTGCTCGGTGTAGAACCGGACGCATTCCGGGGCGGCATCCAGGCGTTCGAGTGCCTGCACCATCCGGCGCGCACTCGGACCGGTCGTCATCTCGGCGGCCGCGAACTGGCCGACGAGCATGCCGATGCGGGAGCGATGCAGGGCGCACATCGACATGAAGTTCACCGGTGCCAGGGTGAGCGCCGGCACGCGGTCGAGATATCCCAGATAGGTGTCGTCCAGCCCGGCCGCGACCATCAGATCGGCGAACAGCTGCGCGTGCACACGGTCGTGGTGCCCCGCGCCGTACTCGTCGAATTCGACGGCCACCAGCGTCGCCTTGGCCCGGCCGGTGAGGCGCGGAATGGCCCAGGCCTGCGGATCGGCTTCCTTGAGCTGGTAGATGGACCGGTGTACGAAGTACTCCCGCAGCTGCGACCACGTGCCCTGCTCGGCCAGGTGGTGGGACACGCTCCAGGCGTCGCGGGGCTCGCGGCACACCGCGTCGAAGGTCGCGTCGACATCCGTACCTCCCGGGACGTCGGCACGCAGCCGGTCCAGGAACGACCGTTCGAGCGCGGCGCGCACACCGAGCGGACCCGGCGCCCACTCCCAACCGGGATCGACCTCGGGGAATCCCCGGTAGTGCAGTTCGTAGAGCACCGTCAGCGCCAATTGCACGTCGTCGCCGTACGGGTCCACGTCGGCGGGTGGGTGCGGCCACGGTGACTCGTCCGGTGTCCCGGTGAGCCGGGTGACGACCGCATCGGAAATCGGCCCGCGCGGCCGCGGCAGCGGGGCGGCAGCTGGAGAACGCATGGTCGCGGATACCCGGAGCGGGGCGGAAGGAAACCGGCGGGTGTGAACCGGGCAGCGGCGGGTATCCGCCGGTCATGAGCAGCGATGACCAGGAACATGTACATCCTCCGCACACGATCGACTATCCCGGCGAAACCGCGGACATGGCCGACGAGCCCAGGGACGAGATGCGCGGATACCGCGGTCGCGGACTGCTCGAAGGGCGCAAGGCGCTGATCACCGGCGGGGACTCGGGGATCGGCCGCGCGGTCGCGGTCGCGTTCGCCAAGGAGGGCGCGGACATCGCCATCGCGTACCTCGAGGAGGACCGGGACGCCGAGCACACCGCGGAGCTGGTACGGCGGGAAGGGTGTGACTGCCACCTGTTCCGGGGCGATCTCGCCGATCCGGCGCACTGCCGGGAGGTGGTGTCCGAGGCGGCCGCTCGACTCGGTGGCCTGCAGATCCTGGTGAACAACGTGGCCTACCAGGAGCCGGTCGACGACTTCGCCGATCTCGACGAAGCGCAGTGGCGCCGCACGTTCGCGGTGAACATCGACAGCTTCTATCACGTCACGAAGGCCGCGCTCGAGCACCTGCCGTCCGGATCGTCGATCATCAACACCTCCTCGATCAACGGGCTGCGCGGCAACAAGTCCCTCATCGACTACGCGGCCACCAAGGGGGCTGTGCTGGCCCTGACCTATTCGCTCGCACAGGCGTTGCAGGACAGAGGAATCCGCGTGAACTGCGTCGCACCGGGGCCGGTGTGGACTCCGCTGATCCCCGCCACCATGGACGAGGAGAAGGTCGCCGACTTCGGCAAGCAGGCACCGTACGGGCGCGCGGCGCAACCCGACGAGATCGCACCGTCCTACGTGTTCTTCGCGTCGAACACGATGTCGTCGTATTACAGCGGTGAGGTGCTGGCGCCGATCGGGGGCGAGACGCTACCCGGCTGACCGCGGTGCGGTCGATCGATGCTGACCGCGGTGCGGTCGATCGATGCTGACCGCGGTGCGGTCGATCGATGCCGCCCGCGGTGCGGTCGATCGATGCCGCCCGCGGTCCGGTCGGTGCATCCCGCTACTCGTTCCGGTGCTCCTCGCTCTGCTTCGGGTCGGGGTGCCGCCTGGCGCGACGGCGGAAGCGCCACGGGTAGAGGATCCAGATCGCGATGAACAGCGCGGCGGTGCACACTCCGGCTACGGTCGCCGCGGTCGAGTTGATCACGAGCCCGACCACGAGCATGGCGACCCCGGTCAGCGACACCCCGAGCAGGAGCAGTCCGGCGAGGGCGAACCTGTGCGCGGT
The DNA here is from genome assembly GCF_053589115.1 of Rhodococcus sp. NPDC003383. Taxonomy (NCBI): domain Bacteria; kingdom Bacillati; phylum Actinomycetota; class Actinomycetes; order Mycobacteriales; family Nocardiaceae; genus Rhodococcus; species Rhodococcus sp. NPDC003383. Next base: position 249,565 of record NZ_JBSFRG010000002.1, read on the forward strand.
GAGCACCAGCCGGTCCAGCTGCCTGCGCCGGAAGAGGAGCCGATGCATGCTGACCGGCGCGACGAGGAGGATGGTCGCCGCGATCGAGGCGAGGACGGTGATCAGGTAGATGCCCTTCTCGTTCCTCGACAGGGCGTTGAATGCGTTCTGGAACGGCAGGGTCAGGAGGAAACCGGTGAGCAGTTGCACGCCGGTCTGGACGACACGCAGTTCCTGCAGCAAGCTGGACCAATTCCGGTCGAGTTGCTGGGCCTCGCTCTCGTAACGGCGCGAGTACGTGGCCTCGGGTGGCTCGTCCTCGTCCTCGAACGGGTTGGAACTCGTCATCAGTCAAACCTGCCATGTTCCCCGGCTCAGCATGGGCGATGTGCGCGTTTCGCAACCTTGTGACGCGGATCACCGTGGGGTACCGTCGGCAGCACCGGACCGGTAGTCGTCCTTGCGGAAGGAGTGTCGGAATGAAACTCAACCTCTTCGTCGCCTGGGCGGGATACACCCTCGGGCTGCTTGCGGTCGCTTGCCTGGCCCTGTTCCTGCTCGCGGCGGGATACGGCCACACCGGACCGGCGATCGTCGCCGGGATCGCCACCCTCGTCGTCGCCGGAATCGCGATGGCGATGATCGGAGGCACGATCCACCACGACCACAAGGTGCACCAGGTCACGCCCAAGTTGTTCTGACCCGGTGTTGTTCCCGATCCGGAGTCGACCCGATCACCCTGGCGCAGTCCTCAGGACTGCGCCAGGCGCTGTTTCTCGAGTTCGACGTCGAATGCTGCTGCGGGCCAGTCCAGATCGAGGCGTTCGAGCGCGTCGATCAGGAGTTCGCCGACCGCGATGCGGCTGAACCACTTCCGGTTGGACGGGATGACGTACCACGGTGCGTAATCGGTGTTGGTCTTGTCGAGCATCACCTGGTACGCCTCCTGATACTCGGGCCACAAGGCGCGTTCGGTGACGTCCGACGGGTTGTACTTCCAGTGCTTGTCCGGGCGCTCGAGGCGCTCGGCCAGGCGCTTCTTCTGTTCGTCGAGCGAGACGAACATGGCGACCTTCACGATCGTGGTCCCGCTGTCGACGATTTCCCGTTCGAACTGGTTGATCTCGTCGTACCGGGTGCTCCAGACCTTCTCCGGGACCAGGTTGTGCACGCGGACGACGAGCACGTCCTCGTAGTGCGAGCGGTCGAACACGCCGATCTGGCCGGCGCGGGGCAGTGCCTTGGCGATCCGCCACAGGTAGTGGTGCTGCTTCTCCTCCGGGGTGGGGACTCCGAATGATGTGTGGTCGACGCCCTGCGGGTCGACGTGCCCGATGACGTGGCGCACCATTCCGCCCTTGCCGGCGGTGTCCATGCCCTGCAGCACCAGCAGTACCGATCGTCGGTCACCCGAGCGGCCGTTCGCGAACAGCTTCTCCTGCAGGTCCGACAGGTACGCGCCGCGTTCCTCGAGAAGGCGTGTGCCGAGTTCCTTGTCGCCCTCGAACCCCGGGGTGGCGTCCGCGTCGATTTCGGCGACGCGGGTGTGCGGCCCGGCCCGCAGTGCCTCGGTGGCAGGAATCGTCCACGGGCTGTTCTCGGCGTCCTTCGACATGGCACGAAGCGTGCCACACGCCGGCCGTCGTCAGCGGTGTTCGGGGTGAGTGTCGCCGAAGGTGTCGTCGTCCGGCAGATCGAGTTCGTCGGGTCCGACCGGATAGGGCGGCGGCGAAATGCCGTCGATCATGTGGCTGCCCCACAGATCGATGTCGGTCACGCGGGCGGTCGCGGTGGCAGCGTGGTCCGGGTCGAGAAGCGTCAGCGTCAGCTCGGTGCCGGTGGACGGCGGAGCATCCGGAGCGAACGCGGACGCCAGGTCGCGCAGCCGGCCGCGCCAGCGGTGCCGGCCACTGATCGGATCGAACCAGTCGGCGAGTTCGACGTCGACGACGACCTGCCTGCCGGCGACGGCGACCTCCGCGCGGCCTCGGAATCCCTCGGACATGACCCGATTTTACACGTAACCCGAAGTTACGTGAAAATGTCACTCCGCGACTTCGTCGCTTTCCTCCCGGTCGTCGCGCCGGAGCGGATGCGGCTGGGACTTGAACTTGACGGGCGAGCCGGCCGCCGATGCGATGCCGGTCAAGCCGCCCCACGTCATCATCGTCAGGTAGTCGATGAGATCTTCCGCGGTCATCGACTTGTTCGAGATCCACCAGTGCGTCGCGAGCTGGATTCCGCCGACGATGCCGTAGGCCCACGGCACCGATCCCCCCGAATCCATCTCCAGCAACCGCAGGCGCTCACCGAGGACGGTCGCCACCAGCTCGGCGATCATCCGCTCGGAATCGGCCACGACATCGCGGCTCGCCGACGAGCTGTTGCTCATCACGTACAGGTAGACCTCCGGGTCGGAGGCAACGGTCTCGACGTACGCGGCGATCGCGACCCGAGTCAGTTCGTACTCGTCGAGATCCTCGCCGACGGCCGCGTAGATCCTCGGCGCCAGGATCCGCTCGACGTACCGCATCATCGTCGCGGTCGTCAGATCGTTCTTGTCCGTGAAGTAGCGGTACAGAACCGTCTTGGAGACGCCGATCTCCGCGGCGATCTCGTCCATCCCGATGTCGTGGCCGCGTACCCGGATCGCGGCGATCGTGCCGTCGACGAGCTCCTCGCGCCGCGCGATCTTGTGCTCGTGCCACCGGCGTTTGCGTCCGTCCTGCTTGGCGGGCGCCGGTTGCGGCGCTGCGGATGCTGTGGACGCTGGTGATTCCGGGGTCGTGGTCGGCGAGGGCGCGCTTTTGCTGGGCACTGGGTTGGCACATCCGTTCGGTTTCGATCGTCGGCTCAGTCTACGGCGAGCCGCTTCGTGTCGCGGCACGTCCCGCGGGTGTCCGTCCGGTTTCGGCACAATGGCGAAGGTGCAACTTCTCACCAACGACGATGCCGCCAAGCGCGCTGATCTCCGCCGGATGAAGGCGGTGGCCACCGGATTCCTGGTGTTCGCCACGGTGGTGTACCTGTTCTGCCGCTGGCAGGAAACCCGGGGTGCCGGCGAGTGGGTCGGTTACGTGCGAGCGGCCTCGGAAGCGGGCATGGTCGGTGCCCTCGCCGACTGGTTCGCCGTGACGGCCCTGTTCCGGCACCCCCTCGGTGTCCCGGTGCCCCACACCGCGATCATCAAGAAGAAGAAGGACCAGCTCGGGGCGAGCCTGAGTTCGTTCGTGGGCACCAACTTCCTGGCTCCGGACGTCGTGTCCGCGAAGATCGAGTCCGCGCAGATCCCGCTGCGGCTCGGGGGCTGGATGGCCCAGCCCGCGAACGCGCAGCGGGTCGCGCAGGAGACGTCGACGGTGCTGCGCGGCATCGTGACGGTGCTGCGCGAGGAGGACATCCAGCAGGTCATCGACCACACGATCGTCAAGCGCATCGCCGAGCCCGAGTGGGGGCCGCCGATCGGCCGGGTGCTCACCGAGCTCATCGCCGAGGAGCGTCACCTGCCGCTGATCGACATGCTCGCCGAACGGGCCCACCAATGGGCGCTGGGCAGCCAGGAGACCATCGACCGGATCATCTCGCGGGACTCGCCGTCGTGGTCGCCGAAGTTCGTCGACATGCTGCTCGGCGAGAAGATCCACCGCGAACTCGTCGAATTCACCTGGAAGGTCCGGTCCAACCCGACCCACGAGGTCCGGCTCGCCGCCAACAAGTTCCTCGCCGACTACGCGCGCGACCTGCAGACCGATCCGGCCACGATTGCCAAGGCCGAACGCGTCAAGGCGGAGATCATGGGACGGGACGAGGTGACCCAGCTCGCGGCCGCCACGTGGCGGACCGCCAAGCGCATGATCCTCGAATCCGTAGACGATCCGAACAGCACCCTGCGCACGAAGGTCGCAGAGAACGTCATGCACCTCGGGGCACGGCTGCGCGACGACGACGAACTGCGCGGCAAGGTCGACGGCTGGCTGCTCGACGGTGCCCGCTACATCGCCGCGAACTACGCCGACGAGATCACCGCGGTGATCCGGGAAACCGTCGAGCGCTGGGACGCCGACGAGGCGAGCCGCAAGATCGAGCTGGCCGTCGGACGGGATCTGCAGTTCATCCGCATCAACGGCACGGTCGTCGGGTCGCTCGCGGGTCTGGCCATCTACACCGTGTCCCAGCTGCTGTTCTCGTGAGGTCCCTCACTTGCTAGCAGAGTGCTTGCTGTAGCTAGCACCTGCTCGTATGCTGGGGTCATGCCCACGAACGAAGGGGACACCGTGCCGGTCGAGAACCCGGACGGTGAGGGATCCGGAACCGGCGGACCGAGCGATCTCGCGTCGCGAGTCGTGAACTCCGCAGCGCAGGACATCGGCGGATTCATCCGCGCCCAGCGCGAGGCGGCGCAGGTGTCGTTGCGGCAGTTGTCGCAGCTCGCCGGCGTCAGCAATCCCTATCTCAGTCAGATCGAACGTGGGCTCCGCAAGCCCTCCGCGGAGGTGCTCGGGCAGATCGCGAAGGGCCTCCGGTTGTCCGCGGAGGTTCTCTACGTGCGGGCCGGGATTCTCGAGCAGCGCCCGCAGAGCGCGGTACGTGACGCGCTGCTTGCCGATTCCGCTCTCACCGAGCGGCAGAAGCAGGTCCTGCTCGACATCTACGACTCGTTCTGTCGCGAGAACGAGTCCGCCCCGCCCGGGCCGGCGCCGGACGTGAAATCCGGGACCGCCGACCGGTACGAGACCGACCCCGATGAACAGGAGAAATGACATGACCGATCCCAATGTCTCCATCCGCAATTCCCTCTACGCCGCAGTCGGCGCGGGCGACGCCGTCGTTCAGGCCGTCGCAGACGTCGTCGCTCAGGTGCGTGAGCGCGCCGAAACCAACCGGGTCGACGTCAACGAGCGCGTGGACAGCGCCCGCGAGAAGCTTCTCGCCCTGCCCGGCGATCTGACCGAGACCGTCGAATCGCTGCGCGAGCGTCTCGCCGGGCTGCCGTCCGAGCTGCCCGAGGAACTCGCGGAACTGCGCGAGAAGTTCAGCCCCGAGGAGCTGCGCAAGGTCGCCGAGGCGTACCTGAAGGTCGCGTCCGACCTGTACACCTCGCTCGCGGAACGTGGCGAGGAGACCGTCGAGCGCCTCCGCAAGCAGCCCGCGGTCGAAGAGGGCCTCGAGCGCGCCGAGGCGGCGTTCGGTGACGCCGTCGACCTGACCGAGGACGCCCTCGGCACCGTCGCCCGTCAGACCCGCGCCGTCGGTGAGCGGGCCGCGAAGCTCGCCGGTCTCGCTGCCGGCCGCATCTCCGAGACCGCCTCGGAGGTCGGCGACGCCATCGCCGACGCCGGCGACGAGGCTGCGCTGCGGGTTCTCGAGATCGCGGACCAGGCCGAAGAGGTTGCCGACGAGGCTGCCGACCGCGTCGAGGCCGCCGCTGTGGAGGTGGACGAGGCGGCCAAGTCCGTGACGGAGAAGGCTGCTCCGGCGAAGCCTGCCGCCAAGGCCACCGCGACCAAGGCGCCCGCCAAGACCGCGGCGAAGGCCCCGGCCAAGAAGGCGGCCCCGCGCAAGACCACCGGCGCCTGATCTAAGGCTTCTCTCCGGTAGAACGCGGAACATCTCCTGTAGAACACGGAGCATCGGCTCCCGTGAGAACACAGAGCATCGGCTCCCGTGCCCAGTGCACGGGAGCCGATGCTCGTAGGATGGAGGCGTGCCGAATGTCGATTCTCTCGCCGGTCTGATCCTCTTCGCTCTGCAGATCCTCGCGATCGCAGGGGCGGTGTTCGCGCTCGTCCACGCGGTGCGTCAGCCGGCGGAAGCATTCCCCGCCGTCGACAAGCTCACCAAGCCGGTGTGGGTCGGGATCCTCGCCGTGGCGCTGGTCGTGCTGTTCCTGTTCGGGGCCATCGGGATGCTGGGCATCGTCGGGGTCGTCGCGGTGTGCGTGTACCTGGTGGACGTACGGCCGCGCGTGGAAGAGGTGCAGCGCCCGCGCTGGTGACCCCTGCCGTCCCTTGACACCGGACGGCAAGATAGTGACACTCGGAGTTACGGCTAAATTTCCGAGACGAGGTGATCGCCGTGACGCTCACCCGACCCTTCCGCACCGGTGACCGGCAGGACACCGCCGCGCGGCTGCTCGAATCCGCTTCACGCTCGTCCTTCGATCCCGGGATCGAGATCGACTGGGACGCTCCGATCCCGCCGGACAAGTACGGCATGAGTCCCGAATGGTCCAGTCTCTACGGCACCGAGCTGTGGGACCACATGACCGAGGACCAGCGCCTCACCCTGACCCGGCACGAAGCCGCCAGCATCGCGGGCACCGGGATCTGGTTCGAGATGATCCTCATGCAGATGCTCGTCCGGGACCTCTACCGGCACGACCCCGCGACGCCCTACGTGCAGTTCGGCCTCACCGAGATCGCCGACGAATGCCGGCACTCGACGATGTTCGCCCGATCCGCGCAGCACTTCGGCATCCCCTCGTACCGGCCGCCGCGCTGGGTCCGCGAATCCGGACGCGCCTTCAAGGCCGTGGCCGGCGGCGCACTCGCCTTCGGCGGGGCACTGTTCGCCGAGGAGATCCTCGACGCGATGCAGCGCGACTTCATGCGTGACGAACGCGTCCAGCCCATCACGCGAACCGTGAGCCGGATCCACGTGATCGAGGAATCCCGGCATATCCGCTACGCCCGCGAGGAGACGGCCCGCCGGATGCGCGACGCGTCCCGCGCCGAACGGGCCTGGATCAGGATGCACCTCGGAGTCTCCGCGTACTTCATCGTCACCAACCTGGTGAACCCGCGCGTCTACGCGGCGGCGGGCCTGGACGTCGACGAGGCCAGGGCCGCGGCCCGGAGCAATGCCCACTACCACGACCGGATCCGCAACGCCTCGCGCCGCACCGTCGAATTCCTCGACGGGGTGGGGCTGATCGGCGGCCCCTCGACCGCGCTGCTGCGCCGCGCGCACATCCTCTGACCAGAAGTACCGCCGGACCAGATCGGAGTAGAACACAGGTGAAGAAGCCTTCACGCCGGACCGCGCTCGCGGTCGCCGGACTCGTCACCACCGGTGCCGCACTCGGAGCCGTGGCGGCCCGCCGCAGGAGCACGGCCCGGAGCGTCGTGACGGGCGGGGATCCCAGCGAAGCCCTGCTGGCGGAACCGCAGGTCCTGCACGAGGAGGTCGAGGTCGTCACGGACGACGGTGCGCGCCTGCACGTCCGCGCCTACGGCGATCCCGACGCCGACGTCCTCGTGCTGAGCCACGGCTGGACCTGCTCCACCGAATTCTGGACACCGCAGATCAACGCGTTCGCCGAGAAGTACCGCGTTGTCGTCTACGACCAGCGGGGACACGGGCGCAGCGACGTCGGCAGCCGCGTCTTCGGGCCCGACGTGCTCGCGGACGACCTCGCCGCGGTACTCGCCGCGACCGTCCCGGCCGGCCGCACGGCGGTGCTCGCCGGTCACAGCATGGGCGGTATCAGCATCATGGCGTGGGCGGAACGGCATCCCGAGCAGGTGCGCGACCGGGTCTCGGGCGTGCTGCTCGCGAGCACCGGCATGGACAATCTGGTCGCGGCGTCGACGATCGTGCCGCTGCCGCAGCGCGCGCCCCGCGTGCCGGTGCCCGTCGCACGCCGGTTGATGGGCGCCACCGTGCCGCTCGTCGCGTCTCCCGTCACGACCCGCGCACTCAAGTACGTCGCTCTGTCACCGACCGCGACACCCGCCGCGGTCGCGTTCTGCGAGAAGATCGTGCTCGGCTGCCCGCCCCGCACCCGCGGCGGCTGGGGTGTCGCGCTCAGCGCCCTCGACGTCCACCACGGTCTGGCGAACCTCACCGTCCCGACGACCGTCCTCGTGGGCACCGCCGACCGGCTCACCCCGCCGAGCCACGCGCATCGACTCGCCGCAGAACTCGACGAAGCCGGCCACCTCGAGCATCTCGTCGTCGTCGACGGCATCGGGCACATGAGCTCGGTCGAGGCGATCGACGTGTTCAACTCCGAACTACAGCATCTGTTCGAACGCGCCGGCCGGCTCGTCCGCGGCTGAACCGCCGGCCCATCCGACGGGGCTGCGGGTCCGAACCCTCGGTGACACACCGGAGGATCGCCATGGCCACAACGCCGAGCACCCGACCACCGAGCACCGGCTCGCCGGGGATGCTCTCGCGGGCGGCGACCGGCGTCGTCGCGGTTCTCCTCGTCCTCGGGGTCGGTGAGCTGCTGGCCGCAGCGACCGATCCGGACGCGTCCCCGTTCTTCGCGGTCGGCGGCACGACCGTCGATCGGGCACCCGCCTGGGCCCGCGAATTCGCGATCGGCACGTTCGGCACCGCCGACAAACCGGCGCTGTTCGTCGGCATGTCGGTGCTGCTCGCGGTATGTGCGGTCGTCGCCGGGCTGATCGAACGGCCGCGGCGCCCCTACGGCGGAGCGCTGCTCGCGGCGCTCGGAGCGGTGGGGGTGTACGCGGCGCTGCACCGGCCCGAAGCGACCGCGACCGCTGCGATCCCGACGGTGATCGCCGTCGTCGTGGGAATGCTGTTCCTGCAGTTCGCGATCCGGGCGCTGTGGACGCCGCGGGGAGGGGAGGATCCGGCGTCGCCGAACCCGGACCGCCGGCGCTTCCTGGTGGTCCTGGGCGCGGGTGTCGCGGTCGCGGTCGTGGCCGGTGCCGTCGGCCGGTATCTCGCGGATCGGCTGGCGGTGGTGCTCGAGGACCGCGACCGGTTCCGGGTGCCCCTCGCCGCGGACGCGGCACCGGCGATTCCGCCCGGCGCCGACCTGACGACCGGACCGCGCGCGGTGCCCGGCGCCACCGCCTTCGTCACGACGAACCGCGACTTCTACCGGATCGACACCGCCCTGCAGGTGCCGCGCCTCACCACCGCGGACTGGCGGCTGCGCATCCACGGCATGGTGGATCGGGAGACGACGCTCACCTGGGACGATCTCGCGGCGTTCGAGACGGTCGAGCGTCTGGTGACGCTGACGTGCGTGTCGAACGAGGTGGGCGGTGACCTCGCCGGCAACGCCCGCTGGACCGGCTACCGGATCGCGGACATCCTCGACCGTGTCGGGGTCCACCCCGATGCCGACATGTTGCTGTCCACCAGCGTCGACGGGTTCACCGTCGGAACACCCGTCGAGGTGCTGCGCGACGGTCGTGACGCGCTCCTGGCCGTCGCGATGAACGGCGAACCGCTCCCTCTCCAGCACGGTTACCCGGCGCGGCAGGTGGTGCCCGGGCTCTACGGTTACGTCTCGGCGACGAAGTGGGTTGTCGACTGGGAGCTGACCCGGTTCGACCGCGCGGAGGCCTACTGGACGCGGGGCGGCTGGGCGGCGAAGGGCCCGATCCGCACCGCCTCGCGGATCGACGTGCCGGCTCGATCCGCCCGGCTCACGACCGGGCCCGTCGTCGTGGCCGGCACCGCGTGGGCGCAGCACCGCGGGATCGACCGGATCGAGGTCCGCGTCGACGGCGGTCCCTGGCAGGAGGCGGAACCGGCCACCGAGTACTCGGTGGACACCTGGCGCCAATGGCGGTGGGTGTGGGACGCGAGCCCCGGCGACCACACGCTCGAGGTCCGGGCCGTCGACGGCACCGGGGCAATCCAGGACGAGCAACGGCGTCCGCCGGTCCCGGACGGTGCGACCGGGCTGCACAGCCGGACCGTCACGGTCGTCGCGTGAGAGCGGTCCCGATCGGTTGAAGACCGATCAGTTGAAGACCACGGTCTTGCGGCCGTGCACCAGCACCCGGTCCTCGAGATGCCAGCGCAGACCGCGGGCCAGCACCAGCTTCTCGACGTCCCGGCCCTGACGCACCATGTCGCTGACCGTGTCGCCGTGGCCGACGCGGATCACGTCCTGCTCGATGATCGGGCCCGCGTCGAGTTCGGCGGTGACATAGTGGCAGGTCGCACCGATCAGCTTGACGCCGCGCGTGAACGCCTGGTGGTACGGGCGGGCACCGATGAACGACGGCAGGAAGCTGTGGTGGATGTTGATGGCCCGCCCGGCCCAGTGCTCGCACAGCGAGGAGGGCAGCACCTGCATGAACCGGGCCAGCACCACCGCGTGCGGGTCGTGCACGTCGACGAGTTTGCGCACCTGCTCGAACGCCGGTCCGCGCTCGGCCGGGTCCTTGGGGAACGACACGTAGTGGTAGTCGATGCCGTGCCGCTTCGCGACCGTCTCGAGTTCGGGGTGGTTCCCGACGACCGCGCAGATCTCGGCCTTGAGTTCGCCGGCCGCCACGCGTCCGAGGATGTCGTGCAGGCAGTGCGCTTCCTTGCTCACCAGCAGCACGACGCGCTTGGTCTCGCCGGTGTCCGACAGCGTCCACTCGGTGTCCGGGCCGATCTGCTCGGCGACGACCGCGAACTTCTCCCGCAGTTCGTCGATCCCGAACGGGATGGACGAGGCGCGCACCGCCTGCCGCGTGAAGAACCAGCCGCTGTCCTGGTCGGCGTGGTAGGCCGCTTCGACGATGGAACCGCCCACCTCGGCGAGGAAGGTGGCGATGCGGGCCACGATGCCGGTGGTGTCCGGGCAGCCGAGGGTCAGAACGTAACGGCGGTCGTCCGTCGAAGCAGCGGTCATGCCGCCGATTGTCTCAGGTGCGTTCGGGGTGCCGGTCCGCCGGTCAGACGGTCGCCGGGGGACGCCGCACGGTCGCGGTGCCGACCAGGGTGGTCGCGTCGATCGTGTGCAGGCCGCGTTCGGTGATCTCGGTCAGCAGATCCTGCCGCAGCGCCTCCACGGCCGGCTCGTCGAGTCCCTCGAGGACGCTGTGCAAACCGGTGCCCACGACGAGGTTCCAGCACAGTTCGTCGGTGGCGGGCAGCAGATTCGGCATCACGTCCACCTGGACGGAGTGACATCCCGCGGCGGCGAGCCATGCCTCGAGTGTCTCCGGGGTGTCGATGCGGTGCAGCGGCGTGCGGTCGCGGAGCGACTGCCGATCGGCCAACGCGGGGGAGTACCGGGTGGCGACGTCGAACACCACGGCGGTGAACTCGGTCATCGCGCCGGCCCGCCACACGGTCACACCGACCCGGCCGCCGTGCCGCACCAGGCTGACGAGCCGCGCGAAACTCGCGTCCATGTGAGGGAGGAAGAACACCCCGTAGGAGATGGCCAGCGCGTCGTATCCGGCCTCCGGCACCGACGACGGCGGCTCCCACGTGGTGGCGTCGGCGCACACGAAGTCGATGTTCTGCAGGGCGCGCTCCTCGGCGGTCAACCGGCCCAGCTCGAGCAGGTCCGCGGCGACGTCGACGGCGTGGACCCGTCCGGTCGGGCCGACCGCCGCGGCCGCCGGCAACGCGGACGCACCGGCACCGCAGCACGCGTCGAGGACGGTGTCGCCGGGGTGGAGGCGGAGAGCGAACACGAGCGACTGCCCGGCCGGGCCCCACACGGTCGCGGTCAGGCGGTCGAACCGGTCGCTCGCGTCGTCGAACGTGCGGGCCACCTGATCGATCGGATCGGCCATGCCCGAAACGCTAGCCGATCTCGTAGAACGGTGGGGCGTACCGGAACACACCGCTCACACCCGGTCGGTGGGCGGTCAGCGCGCGGGCCTGGAAGTGCGGCGCCCACTCCGCCACGTCCGGGGCGATGCCCAGGTCGGCGGCCGGCACGAACCCGAACCGCGGGTAGTAGTCGACGTGGCCGAGCAGCACCACGGCCGCTTCGTCCAGAGCGTCGGCGGCCCCGAGCACCGCGTGCATCAGGGCCGCGCCGACGCCCTTGCACTGCAGGTCCGCCCGCACGCCGAGCGGGCCGAGTCCGAGGGCGGGAGCGGACGCGATCGTGCCGCGTGTCGCGACCACGTGACCGACGACGGTGCCGTCGCGGTCCTCGGCGACCAGCGACAGCGCCGGAATCCACGCGCTGCTCGCCCGCAGCGCCGCAACGAGTCCCGGTTCGACGGGCTCGGACCCGGGCGGGGTGAGCGGCGCGAACGCCGAGCGATGCACCTCGGCGATCGCGTCGACGTCGGCGGGAAGTTCGCGGCGGATCAGCACGCCGACCATCCTCCCGCATTCCGTGGGACGGGGCGGCAGGGAAGGTGTGGGAGGCTGGCGGCATGCCGGACACCGCACACACCCGCGCCCAGGTCGCCGCGATGATCGATCACACCCTGCTCAAGCCGGAGGCGACCGCCGCCGACGTGCGCGCGCTCGTCGACGAAGCCGTCGAACTCGGGGTGTACGCGGTGTGCGTGTCCCCGTCCATGCTGCCGCTGCGCGCCGAGGGCGTCACCGTCGCGACCGTCGTGGGATTCCCCTCGGGCAAGCATCATTCTCTGGTCAAGGGCGCCGAGGCGCGGCTGGCCGTCGAACAGGGCGCGCGGGAGGTCGACATGGTCATCGACGTGGGCGCGGCGGTCGCGGGGGACTGGAACGCGGTGCTCGCCGACGTCCTCACCGTCCGCGAGGCCATCGGTTTCGACCCCGTCCTCAAGGTCATCATCGAATCCGCGGTGCTGTCCGACGACGCGATCGTCGAAGCGTGCCGCGCGGCCGAACGCGCCGGTGCGAACTTCGTGAAGACGTCGACCGGGTTCCATCCGGCCGGCGGTGCGTCGGCGCACGCGGTGCGGTTGATGGCCGAGACGGTCGGTGGCCGGCTCGGCGTCAAGGCCAGCGGCGGCATCCGCACAGCCGAGGCGGCGCTGGAGATGATCGACGCCGGCGCCACCCGGCTCGGCCTGTCGTCGTCGCGGGCTGTGCTCGACGGACTGCCGGACTGAGCGGGCAGCTGCCTCAGATCAGGCTGCAGCCCTGCTGTTGCTGCTGACCTTCCTGCGGGGCCGGCATCGTGAAGCGGCCGCCCTCGAGGGTGAGGTTCACACCGTTGTCGTCGACGGAGACCGCGGTGGCCTGCATGCCGAGCGGATACTGCTGCAGACCGGTCGCGAGGATCTGCACGACACCGTCGACGAGCGCGGTCGGCAGACCGAACCCCAGCACGGACGCGTCGACGGTCTCGACCGAGACCACGCCGCCCTGCACGACCGGGCGCACCGTGAACTCGGCGAGACCGGCACCGCCGACGGTGAACCGCAGGGTGCCCGCGTCGGCGTCGGGGGTGACGGCGGTGACGAGAGAGCCGAGGCCCTGGCTCTGAACGGTCGCGAGAATGCCGGTGGCGGGCCACACGACGTCGGCGCGGGAGCTGCCGATCGTGCCGGCGCTGTCGGCCGTCGCGTTCAGATCGACGTCCTTCGCCACGGCGTGGACGGTCATCTCCTTCGCGGGACCGAACGCGGTGTCGTCGCTGTCGAGCGTCACCGACGGAACCTTCTTGTCGATCGCCTGCAGCAACACCGGTTTCCAGCTGAGATCGACGTCGACGCCGGTTCCCAGTTCGGATTCGAGCGATTGTGCGAGGCAGGTCGTCGCCCGGTTGCGGACGTAGACCTCGGCGCCGACGAGCACCGCGACGAGCGCGACGACGACCACGGCGGCGACGGTGGCGAGAGTGGAGCGCTTCGAGTTGGGCATGAGCCCGATTGTTTCCGACAACTCTGAGGATCTTCTGAGCCGCGCGCGGCAACCTGCCCTCGAATTTGTGAGCTGGGCCACAATTGTTCGGTACTGTTGGCGGCATGACGAGCTGGACGGGTTCTGGATACGGGGCCTCCGGGCGGGCCGATGCGGACGAAGCGCTTCGTCGACTCGCACTGACGCAGGCCGGATTCTTCACCGCCCGACAGGCGATCGGGCACGGTATCGACGCGGACGCGTTCGTCACGCGTATCGATGCGGGGCTGTGGATGCGCGTCGAGAACGACCTGTTCCGGCTCGCCGAGAGCCCTCGCACGAAGTTCGACGAGTTCGCGCAGTGGTGTGCGTGGTACGAGGGTGCCGCGGTCGTGTCGCACCAGAGCGCCGCGGAGCTGCACGCGATGGGTCACCTGCAGCCGCGGTTCCTGCATCTGTCGACGCTCGATCAGCGCACCGTGCCGAGCAACCGGCTCGCGCTGCACCATCGGGCGTTGTCGAACGAGGACTGCGAGATGGTCGGGTGCTTCCGCGTGACCACCCCCGCGCGCACCGCCGTCGATCTCGCCGCCGGGGGGGTGTCCCAGGAGGTGCTCGACGAACTGGTCGGTGACGCCCTCGCGATCGGCCGTGTCGATTCCGACCAGCTGCATGCCGCGGTCGCGAACCAGCCGGCTGCGGTCGCCGACCGCATCGAACTCGCGTTGCTCGCGGCCGGTTGAGCGGTGTGCCTTTGTGGCGCCTGGGGCCGCCACAAAGGCACACCGGCGCGTAGCGCACTCAGCTCGGCGCGACCGTCTCCCACGGCACCGTCAGCACGCAGTCGCGCAGGCGGCGACGCTGCGGGGCGACCGGAATTCCCTGCCCGCGCAGCAGATCGAGGGTGGCCCGCCAGCGGACGCGCGGCCCGAACGCGGCATGCGGAGCGGCGGTCGCCCACGCCCGATCGGCGGCCTGCAGCAGATCGTGGATCCGCTCGCCGGGAACATTGCGGTGGATCAGCGCCTTCGGCAACCGCTCGGCCAGGTCGGACGGGGTGTCGATGTGGAACGGACTCCACGCCAGCGTCAGGCTGCGCGGACCGTCGCGATCCAGCAGCACCCACGCGCAGCGCCGGCCCAGTTCGTCACACGTGCCGTCGATGAGCAGACCGCCCGGCGCCAGCCCCGACCGCAACCGCTCCCACACGGGTGCGACCGCGTCCTCCGGGTACTGCCGCAGCACGTTGAACGCGCGGACCAGCACCGGCCGCAACCCGGCCAGCTCGAAGCCACCGCGCGCGAAACGGACTCCGTCGCGGCCGGGAACCACCCGCTCGGGGTCGATCTCGAGGCCGACCATCCGCACGTCGGGGCGCACGGTGCGCAGCCGCGACGCCAGCTCCAGCGTGGTCACCGGCATCGCGCCGTAGCCGAGATCGACGACCAGGGGATCCGGTGCCGACCGCAGGACGCGGGCGATACCGGAATGGTGCACGGCCCAGCGGTCGCTGCGGCGCAGCCGGTTGATGCCGGTGGTGCCGCGGGTGACGACACCTTCCGGGCGTAGCGTTCGCACTGTCGGGACCGGCCTACTGTCCTGCCAGCCAGTCGGCGGTGATCTCCGCTTCGGTGCGGAACAGGTCGACGAGGTTCTGCAGCATCAGCTCTTCGAGCTTGCCGCCGATGAACGGCAGATGCACCTTCGCCTCCGACGTCGTGCGCAGCGTGCACCCGTCGTCGCCGGCGAACAGTTCCATCGTGCCGGTGAGGCTGCCCGGTCCGGCCGGGATCGACGCCTCGTAGCGTCCGGTGGCCTTCCCGTCGAACGGGCTGTAGGACTCCTTGCGGGTGATGACCAGGTCCTTCTTCATCACCGTCTGCGCGATCTCCGGCAGTTCGGACCGGGGCAGGATGTGGTGCAGCACCAGCGAGATGCCGGAGTCCGACGCCTCGAAGGACTCCACGTGGTTCTGCGAATACTTGCGCATCTCCACCATCCGGGCCTCCCAGTGGGCCGGATCGCGCAGCGCCTCGTACACCCGCTCCGCCGGATACGGATAGCGGGCGGAGTAGTTCATGCGCCGTGCCACAGCGGGCCAGGGTACCGGTTCGCCCCGGTCACGCGAAAATCGTCAGGAGCCGGATCGGCCCAGCCAGCCGGCTGTGAACTCCTGCTCGGCGTCGAACAGTTCGACGAGTTGCTCGACGATCATGCCCTCGATCTTCCCGCCGAGGAACGGGATCTTCACCTCGACCTCGCCGTCGATCTCGACGACCGTCCCGGTCCGGCCCGGCGCGAGCGTGAAGGCACCCTCGACCCTGCCGGGCATCCCGTCGACACCGGCCGAGAACCGGCCGCGGGCACGCTCGCCGTCGAGCGGCTCCCACGATTCGTGCCGGTGGATGACCAGGTCGCCGGGCCGGATGCTGGTGACCACGCTCGGCAGGTGCTCGGCGGGGATGGCCTGCGTCATGTGCAGGTCGATCGTTCCGGCGGAGGTCTTCACGTCCTCGATGGTGGCGCCGGGGCCGCCGACCCGCGCCAGGCGCTCACGCCAGTATTCCGGGTCGACGAGCGCCGCGTGCACGTTCGCGGCGGGGAACTCGTAGTGCGCGGAATGGTCGATAGGGGTACCCATGGCTCGTCACGCTACCGTTTGCGGGTGTCCGATCCACGTATCGCTGCCCGCCTCGCCGAGTCGGGAGCCACGGTGTCCGAGCAGGTGCCGCTGTCGACCCTGACGACGCTGCGGCTCGGCGGACCCGCCCGAGTCCTGGCCGAATGCGCCACCACCGACGTTCTCGTCGACGTCGTGCGCCTGCTCGACGCCGAGCAGGTGCCGACGCTGATCCTGGCCGGCGGATCCAACCTCGTCGTCGGCGACGCGGGATTCGACGGTGTCGTGGTGAAGATCGCGACCACCGGCGTCGAACTCGACACCGACTCGGTGCGCATCGAAGCCGGCGCGGTGTGGGACGACGTCGTCGCCCGGACGGTCTCGGCCGGGTTCGGCGGCCTCGAGGCGCTGTCCGGGATTCCCGGGTCCGCCGGGGCGACCCCCGTGCAGAACGTCGGGGCGTACGGGGTCGAGGTCGGGTCGGTGCTGCGGCGGGTGCGGCTGCTCGACCGCCGGACCGGTGAGGTGCGCTGGGTGGGTCCGGAGCACCTGGGTCTCGGATACCGGACGAGTGTGCTCAAGCATTCCGACGCGGCGCTCGTCGTCGACGTCGAGCTCGAGGTCCGGCCCGACGGGTCGAGCGCGCCGCTCGGCTACCGCGAGCTCGCGACCGCGCTCGGCGCAGAGGAGGGTGAGCGCCGCCCGGCCGCGGAGGTGCGCGAGCAGGTGCTGGCGTTGCGTCGCGGCAAGGGCATGGTGCTCGACGAGACCGATCACGACACGTGGAGCGCCGGCTCGTTCTTCACCAACCCGGTCGTGCCCGAAGGCGCGCTGCCCGCGGTGCTCGCGGCGATCACCGAACGCGTCGGCGCCGATGTGCGGATCCCGCAGTTCCCCGCGGAGGGCGGCACCAAACTGTCCGCGGGCTGGCTCATCGAACGTGCCGGATTCGGCAAGGGCTTCCCGTCGGCGGACGCCCCCGCGCGGCTGTCGACGAAGCACACGCTCGCACTGACCAACCGCGGGAACGCGACCGCCGCGGATCTGGTGGCGCTGGCCCGGCAGGTGCGGGACGGGGTGCAGAAGGTGTTCGGTGTGCGGCTCGAGCCGGAACCGGTGCCGGTCGGCGTCGAGATCTGAATCCGCCGAGGTCCGGGTCACATCTGCCCCGCGCGTACCGTGGAGAGGGTGCACGACCTGCGTAAACGGACAAATCGGTTGGTGTGGCTCTGGTGCCTCGCTCTCGTCGCGGTGCTCGCCGCCTGCTCGACGTCGAACGGCGGTTCGATCGCCGGCGACCCGCAACCGGCCGTCGGGGCCACCATGAACCCGGCAGACGGCGCCACCGACGTGGCTCCCACGGCACCGATCTCGGTGACCGCGACCGACGGCACCCTCACCGATATCGCGCTCACCAACACCGAGTCCGGGGTCGTCGTCGCCGGTGAACTCGCCGCGGACGGCCACAGCTACACCGTCACGGAACCGCTCGGGTACGGCGCGACCTACGAATGGTCGGGGTCCGTGATCGGCGCAGACGGTGACGAGGTCGCGGTGGAGGGCAGTTTCTCGACCGTCGAACCGGACGAGGTGGTCTCCGCGACCCTCAACATCGCGGACGGTCAGGAGGTGGGGATCGCCGCGCCGATCATCGTGCAGTTCGACGGTCCGATCGAGGACAAGGCCGCCGTCGAGAAGGCGCTCGTGGTCACCACGAACCCGCCGACCGAGGGTGCCTGGGCGTGGCTGCCCGACGACAACGGCGGCGCGCGGGCGCACTGGAGGCCCCGGCAGTACTGGGCGCCCGGTACGACGGTGAGCCTGGACGCGCGGCTCTACGGACTTGCCTACGGCGACGGCGCGTACGGCGCCGCGGACCTGACCCTCGACTTCGGTATCGGCCGCAGCCAGGTCGTCGTCGCGAACGCGCAGAGCCACCGCATGCAGGTGGTGCGCGACGGGCAGACGGTCATGGACATCCCGGTGAGCTACGGCGAGGGCTCCGAGGCCCGCAACGTCACGCGCAGCGGCATCCACGTGGTCACCGAGAAGCACGAGGATTTCCTCATGTCGAACCCGCCGTACTACGAGAACGTGCGCGAGCGCTGGGCCGTGCGGATCTCCAACAACGGCGAGTTCATCCACGCCAACCCGCTCACCACCGGCCAGCAGGGCGCCTCCAACGTCACCAACGGGTGCATCAACCTGTCGATGTCCGACGCGCAGGAGTACTTCGCGATCGCGATGTACGGGGATCCGGTGGAGGTCAGCGGCACCTCGATCGACCTGTCCGAGGCGGACGGGGACCTGTGGGACTGGGCCGTGGACTGGCAGACCTGGCAGTCGATGTCCGCGTTGTAGGTCTTCCGGGCGGGTCTACCAGCGGTTGCGGACCTCCTCGGCGAAACCGAGCAGGTTCTCGATCTCGAGGCGGGTGCCGTCGTCGAGCAGCACGTGTCCGCTGAACCGCCCGAACACCTGATGCTGGGTGGACCGCACGACGAGCGCGTTGACGTCGGCGGCGCGATCGACGATCGGCTCGAAGTCCATCTCGAAACGGCTGTCGTTGCTCGTGAAACGCCACGGCGCGCCGTCGTAGCTGCCGTGCGGACGGTGGAAGTGCACGCGGTCGAGTTTGTGTGCGACCCCGTCGTGGAAGAGCATGTTCTCCGAGGCGGCGGTGGTGTCGCCGAAGCCGTAGCCGACGTTGAAACCGAACCGCTTTCCCTCGTGCAGCCCGGACGCCGAACCCCAATACCAGGTGTTGTCGTAGGTCCACACACCGCGGCCCCAGTCGAGGACGCCGAAGGTGGACGCCGGGTCGAACTCGTGCCGGACACCGCGGACTTCGATCGTGCCCGCCGCGGGCAGGCAGTTGATCTTCTGGTTGTAGTAGAACGCCTTCGGGGCCCGCGGGAACGGTGTAGCGATCACCATGCGGTCGTCGTCGGGCTGCTGCAGCAGGAGGTCCCCGGACAGGCCGCGGCCGCCGTCGAAGCCCGGATGGTCGACGATGAGGCGGCGCCCCTGCGTCTCGTGGCGGAACTCGACGCGCAGCGCGCCCCGGCGCACGACCACGTCGCCGGTGTCGGCGCTGGACGGCATCCGCATCCGGCCGAGCGGGAACGGGATCAGCTTGTTCTCGGTGGTTTCCGTGCCGGCGGCCAGATCCAGCCAGCTCAACCCGACCAGGCCCATGTACCCGTTGTCGGCGACCGTCAGCGCGAGTCCGACCGGACCGGAAGCGGGGTCGGAGGTCGGGTCGGAGACGATGCAGTAGTAGTCCCACTCCTTGATGCGCAGCCGCGACGCCGAGATCCGCGCCCGGTCGTAGGTGCGGATCTCGGCGGTGGCCCAGCCCGCCTGCTCGAGGTGGCCGCGGTCGTCGAGCAGTGGCCCGGGCGAAAGACGCTGCTGCTGCATACCTCCAGAGGTTAGTTGCTCACGCGGTGTTATTTGCTCACGCGATGGAACCGGCCCGCACTCGCCTGATCACGCGGCTTGACGATGATCTGGTCCAGGTTCACGTGCGAGGGGCGCGATGCGACGAACCCGATGATCTCGGCGATGTCCTGTGCGACGAGCGGCGTGATGCCCTCGTACACCTTGTCGGCACGTTCCTGATCGCCCTCGAATCGCACGAGCGAGAACTCGGTTTCGACGGCGCCGGGGGCGATCTCGGTCAGCCGCACCGGCTTGCCGAGCAGCTCTCCGCGCAGCGTCCGGTGCACCACCGCCTGTGCATGCTTGGCGGAGGTGTATCCGGAGCCGTTGTCGTACGCCTCGAACGCTGCGACCGACGTGATCGTCACGATCAGTCCGTCCCCCGACTCGATCAGCTTGGGCAGCAGCGCCTTCGTCACGCGCATGGTGCCGATGACGTTCGTCTCCCACATCCAGCGCCAGTCGTCCTCGTCGGCCTCGGCGACCGTCGCCAGTCCCTTCGCGCCACCGGCGTTGTTGACCAGCACGTCCACGCGCGGCAGGACGGTGGTGAACGCGGTGACCGAATCCTCGTCGGTGACGTCGAGTTCGAGTGCGGTGCCGCCGATCTCCTCGGCGAGTTTCTCGAGGCGGTCGAGTCGGCGGGCACCCACGACGACGTGGTAGCCCTGCGCGGCGAGAGTGCGGGCGGTGGCTTCGCCGATGCCGGACGATGCCCCGGTGACGACGGCGACGCGCGAATCTGGGGAGATACTCATGCGTCGATCCTAGGACGCGCCCGTGCCCGTCACCGGGCGACGGCGCCGCGCCTCACATGCCCCCGGACTCACATGCCCCCAGCGGAGACGAAGCCCGGATCTTCGACGGCGAGCCGCTCACGGACCGAGTCGGGCATCGTCGAGCACGAATCCGCGCTCGGGCGGGCGTCGGCGTGATCGGCTGCGGAGTCCTCGATCCCGAGCGACGCCGTGATGTTCTGCCAGCCGCCCCACGCGTCGAAGCGGGCCGGAAGGTCGACGTTGGCGGCGCCGTTGATGTGGAACGCCGCGCTCGGATACGGGGCGTCCGGCGAGGTGTCGACGCCACCGCCGGGCAGCCGCACGACGTCCTCGGGGTTCGGCAGCATCCCGGCCAGCTGCATCGCGTGATAGGGGTACATCTCCGACGGGGGCGTGTCGAAGTAGTACCAGCTCGCTGCGCACACCCCGTAGAGGTCGGGTCCGAACTGCGCGTAGTTCAGGTACAGCTCCATGATCCGCGCGTCGGACACGGTGGCCCGCAATGCGACGGACGGCACCACCTCGACGGCCTTGCGCAGCATGCTCTGGTCCGGGGTGAAGAACATGTTCTTCGCGAGCTGCTGGGGAATCGTCGAATACGTCTGCTGACGCTCGCCGGACAGGACGGCGGTGGCGCGGTCGATGAAGTCACCCCAGTGGAACGCCTGCTTCCGTAGTCCGAGCAGGTCGTCCTCGTGCGCGACGGCGGACGCGATGACGTAGCGGCTGATGTGGTCGATCGAGACGTACTGGTAGGCGATGGGTCCATCGTCGATCCGCATGAAGTTCGACTGTGACGGTGTCCACCAGCGCAGCGACGCCGCGGCGACGGCCATTCCGGACAGCGGCAGCACCACGACCCCGGCGGCCGCGACGGCCGCGACACGCAGTCGTCGACGACGTCGGCCGGCCGCAACCGGAGGTGTGTCCGGTTGCGCGGGGCGCGGCCACGTCGGGGCGCTCGGCCGGGACGGTGCAGGACGCCACTGCAGCCCCCGGCGGGGCGATGACTGCGGTGGCGTTCGGTACTGCGGATTCGGGGGCGGTCCCGGCCGCGGCGCAGACCCGGGTGCCGCGGACCCGGCAGTTCGGGACCGGTACTGCTCGGATCCGGCCCGGACAGGCCGCGGCCGGTACCGGTCCCGGGTGGCCCGGCACCGGGGGCAGAGGCCGTCCACGACCTTCTCCCCGGGTCGCGCCCACCGGCCGCACGCGCACCTGCTCGGCCACCACATCCGTCAACTCCGTCCCGCTCACCGTGTCACCGCATTCCATAGTGGCGGGTGCGGTCGGGGACGGCTGTATCGGATCGATCACTCTTGCCGGCGTCGGCCGGAGTGCGACCCGCCCGCCCCTATCGGGCGGGTGCGGTGTCGGTCTCGACGATCGAGTACTCGCCGGCGTCCCCGGCGAGCGGACGGCTGCGCTCGCCGTGGATGTTCACCGGAACATCCCCGGCCAGGGTGATCCGGTGCAGGCGACGGTACTGCTCGTCGTAGTCGGCGACCGCGTAGTGCTGGGTGGCGCGGTTGTCCCAGATCGCGACGTCGCCGGGCTGCCAGTTCCAGCGAGTGGTGTACTCGAGCTTCTGGTGGTGGTCCTGCAGCAGCCGGAACAGGGCGTGGGACTGGTTGCCGCTGAGACCGACGAAGTTCTTGACGAAGTGGCCGAGCAGCAGCGACCGCTCCCCGGTCTCCGGGTGCACCCGCACCACCGGATGCTCGGTCTCGAACAGTTCGGAGCGGAACTCGTCGCGGTACTCGGCGGTCCGTTCGGTGGCACGCTCGGCGCTCTCGGCCGCGTAGTCGTAGACATTGGTGTGGACGGCCCACAGGTTCTCCACGAGCGCCTTCAGTGGAGCCGGGAGTCCCTCGTACGCGGCGACACCGGACGCCCACACCGTCGACCCGCCGTACTCGGGCAGGGTCACCGCCCGCAGGATCGACGCCTTCGGAATGCGATCGACGAACGAGACGTCGGTGTGCCAGCTGTTGGCCTTGCCGTAGTCGGAGTCGATCGGCAGGATCCGGACTCCGCGGGACTTGACGGTCGGGTGCGCGGTCGTCGGTGTGCCGAGCAGTTCCGCGAACGCGTACTGCGCGTCGTCGTCCAGGTGGTCCTGCCCACGGAAGAAGATCACCTTGTGTTCGCCGAGCGCACGGCGGATCAGTGCGACCGTCGCCGGGTCGAGGTCGCCCCCGAGCCGGACGCCGTCGATGCGGGCACCGAGATGTGCGCCCAGTTTCACGACGGTCGGGGTGGTCGGGACGGTGGTGGGGGATGCGAAATCGACGGACATGACTGGCCTTTCGCGAGGAAATGGGTGGATGCGCCCATGCAAACATCAGGTCCTTCATGGCAGAACCATTCGACTCAGCCTGATTCGGGGTGTGGTCGGCGCCGCGAGAATTCCCTACCTTTTCGGCCTGAATTGGACAGCCACGTCCGCACGCGTTATGTTCGACGGCATGTCAGCAGGCCGCCACTCCGCCCCGCGGGTCACGTACGTGACCGCCGCGCTGGGCTCGCGCTTGCCTCTGGCACGGGAACTCTGTTGTCGTTGTCACGGTGCCATCCAGTAGTTTCGCGCCGGGTCCCGAGCCTGTTCTGGCTTTCCCTCTGATCGACTGTTCGACGACGTCCACGCACGTCGCAGCGGTTCGGCGCGTTCATGACCGTGTCACGCCAGCCCGTCCGGGCCGAATCACGAGGATTCCACACCTGTGTCGACTTCCACGCTTCCCGTCCAGTCCGCTCGCACCTCCACCACCGGTTCCCGTCGCATCGCGCAGACCGCGACCGCCCGGGCCCGTTCCACCGCTCGGGTGCAGATCGTCGCGCCGGACCTGCGGATCGCCGACGGCACCGCGGCATCGGTGTTCCGGGTCGCCGCGGCCCGCGGGCCGGTGTCCCGCGACGTCGCCGCCAAGGTCACCGGCCTGAGCATCGCCACCGTCAACCGGCAGGTGTCGGCGCTGCTCTCGGCCGGATTGCTCCGTGAGCGTGCCGATCTCGCGGCCTCGGGCGCCATCGGTCGTCCGCGCGTCCCGTTCGAGGTCGACCACGAGCCGTACCTGACCATCGGCATCCACATCGGTGCCGTCGTCACCGGGATCGTCGCGGCGGATCTGCGCGGCCGCATCATCGGTGCCGTCGAAATCCCCACGCCCCGAGGCGATCAGGATGTCGTCCTGGGGGCGATCACCGCGAGCGCGCGGTCGTTCGCGTCCCGCTGGCACCGCCGCACCCCGTTGTGGGTGGGGGTCGCGCTCGGCGGCCGCGTCGACTCGGAGACCGGCCTCGTCGACCACCCGCGACTCGGCTGGAGCGGCGCGCGTGTCGGCGCGATCATCGGCCGCGGCATGGGTCTCCCGGTCTCGGTCGCCGCGCACGTCGAGGCGATGGCCGCGTCGGAACTGCTGCTCACCCCGGATCGTGAGGCCGACGTCAAGGGCACCGGTCTCTACTTCTACGCTCGCGAAACCACCGGTATCGCAATCACTTTCGACGGCCGGGTGCACACCCCGAACGGTGGTCCCGGGTCGATCGCGCACCTGCCGACCGGCTCGACGGCCGTGTGCTCGTGCGGTGCGACCGGCTGCCTCGAGGCCACCGTCAGCGACCGGGCGGTGCTGCTGAAGGCCCGCGAGGCCGGCCTGCTCGGCGACGTCGAGGATCCGACGATCGGCGCGCTCTACAAGCTCGCCCGCGAGGGTTCGGCACCCGCACACGAGATCCTCGTCGACCGTGCCACCGTCCTCGGCCGCACCGTCGCGATGCTCCGCGACCTGTTCAACCCCGACCGCGTCACCCTCGGCGGCCAGGCGTTCACCGAGTACCCCGCCGGTGTGCCGCACGTGGCCGAGGCGTTCGCACGCGCATCGAACCTTCCGCGCAAGGACATTCGCATCACCGGGTTCGGCAACCGGGTGCAGGCGCATGCGGCCGGCGTGGTGTCGTTGAGCTCGCTGTACTCCGATCCGCTCGGCTCGATGCGGCGCTCGCGCGGCTAGGACATGTCTCCGCCCCGGGGAGTGCCGACGATCAGGTCACAACGTCGTGCGCTCCGCCGCGGTGGCGATGTCGTCGAGGTCGCGCTGCAGCGCCTTGCTCGTCGCACGCATCGCCAGGGGACCGAACACCGTCATCATGATCCGCGTGAACAGTCCGGGGGACTCCGTGGCACCGGAGAACTCGACCGACAGTTCGGTGCCGTCGCCCCGGGGCGCCAACTCGAACACCGTGCGGTAGGTCGTGCCTCCGGATTCCGCGGTGACGACGGTGCGTCGCTCCGGTTCGACCTCGGCCACCCGCATTTCCTCGGTGGCGGACTTGCCGAACATCACCCGGGTCTCGCGCCACCGGGTGCCGACCTCGTAGCCGGTCGCATCGAGACGCTCGATTCCGGTGACACCGCTCAATGTTCGTGCGGCGTCGTCGATATCGGTCAGGACTCGCCACACGGCGCTCGGCGGCGCCGCGATCGATCTGCTCAGTGCGATCCGGTGTTCCACGTGCGCTCCTTCGGTTGGGGCGGGTCGGAGTTCGGCCGGGCTCAGAGGGGGAGGGCGGTCTCCGCGAGACCGGGGGCGGCACCGCGCCGGCGGAACCATTCGATGCCGAAGGCCGCCCGCAACATGTCGTCCGGAAGCGTCAGCATCGGGCCGAAATCACCGACCTGCGACGCATGAGCCTGCATAGCAGCACGTTTGGCGGCCATCGTCGCCGAGACGTCCACCGTCGTGGTGAGCTCCGACTCGGGCAGCCCGAACGAGTCGATGTCCGGTGGCGTCCGGCCGTCGGTCATGTCCGGATTCGCCGCGATCAGGCGCCGCAGATGGTCACGGTTCAACGCCGATTCGTAGACGGCGTGATGACCGACCATCTCGCTCGCCCGCAGCCCGACGCGATGCACCTGCACGTGATCGGGGTGCCCGTAGCCGCCGTTCGGGTCGTAGATCGTGACGACGTCGGCGCCCTCCTCGTCCAGCACCGCAGCCAGCCGGCGGGCCGCCGAATCGACGTCGACGTTGCAGAACGCCGCGGGGTTCGCGTTCTCGGGGGTGCCGGCCATCCCCGAGTCGGGGTAACCGAGCGGAACGAGCCGGGCCACCCCGAGCGCGTCGGCGGACCGCTCGACCTCGGCCAGCCGCCGCTCCGCCAGGCTCTCGCCGGGACGCAGCAGACCCTCCGGGACCTCACCGGCCGCGCCGTCCGTCGCGACCACCAGCACCACCCGGTGGCCAGCATCGGCGGCCAGGCGCATCACCCCGCCGGTGCCGAACACCTCGTCGTCGGGATGTGCGTGAAAGCAGACCAGGACACCCATACCGTGCATGCTGGCACGAATGACCGACACGCGGGGGACCGGAGAGAAGGACGAGCATCAGTGACACAGAAGGACGAGCATCGGTGACACAGAAGGACGAGCGTCGGTGACGCCGAGAGCCGATGGTTCCTACCGCACCCTGTTCGCCGCACCGGGTGCGGCCGCGTTCTGCGCCGCCGGGTTCGTCGCGCGGTTGCCGATCGCGATGGTGGGGATCGGCATCGTCACGATGTTCTCCCAGCTCCGCGGTGACTACGGGCTCGGCGGTGCCCTGTCGGCGGTGTTCGCGTTGTCGTACGCGGCGTTGACGCCGCTGGTGTCCCGCGCGGTGGACCGGCACGGCCAGTACCGGGTGCTGCCGGCGGCGTCGGCGATCAGCGCGGCCGCGACCGTCGCGATGCTCGCCGGAGTCCGGTTCGAGGCGCCGACCGCGCTGCTGTTCCTGTGCGCCGTCCCCGCCGGGCTCATGCCGACGATCGGCGCGATGGTCCGGGCCCGATGGACCGAGCTGTACCGCGGCACCGACCGGTTGCGGACCGCGTTCGCCCTCGAGGCCGTGATCGACGAGGTGTGTTTCATCGTCGGCCCCGTGCTGTCGGTGGGTCTGAGCGTCGCTCTGTTTCCCGAGGCCGGACCGCTGCTGGGAGCGGTGCTGCTGCTGGTGGGCACCCTCGCCCTCGCGGCCCAGCGGCGCACCGAACCACCCGTGACCGGGCACCGTCCCGACGCTGTCGATCCGGAGCGTTCGCACCACGGCGCACTGCTCGGCCCGGCGCTGATCGCCCTCACCGCCGTGATGGTCGCGATGGGCACGATCTTCGGGGTCGTCGACGTCGTCGGTGTCGCGTTCACCGCCGAGCGCGACGCGCCCGGCGCCGCGACGTTCGTGCTCGCCCTGTTCGCGACCGGGTCCGCGGTGAGCGGACTGGTCTTCGGGGCACGCCGCGTGGCCGCCCCGCTCACCCGGCAACTGCTCGTCGCCACCGCGGCGGTCGCCGTGCTGCTGTGGCCGCTGCTGCTCGCCGGCACCGTCCCCGCCCTGGCCGCGTTGTATCTGCTGGCCGGGATGACGATCTCGCCGACGATGATCGTGACGATGTCGCTCGTCGAACGTCTCGTCCCCGCCGACCGGCTCACCGAGGGCATCACCTGGACGGTCACCGGGCTCGGCGTCGGCGTCGCCGCCGGATCGGCGCTGGTCGGGCAGGTCATCGACCGGTCCGGCACGTCCGCGGGCATCGGGGTGGCACTCGCCGCGGGACTGATCGCCTGCACCCTGGCCGCCGGGATCCGGTTGCGGACGCGGCTAACGTAGCCGCCATGACCGTGCATCAAGTTCGCGGTGCCGACGGCACTCGCATCGTCTACCGGACCTTCGGGGATCCTTCGTCGCGGCCGCTGGTCCTGCTGCACGGATGGGCGCAGTCGTCGCACTGCTGGGGTGACCCGCTCCTCGAAGACCTCGCCGCCCGGTACCGGGTGATCGCCGTCGACCTGCGCGGGCACGGGTGCTCCGCCGCGCCCGCGGACGGATACGACGACCGCGCCGCGTGGGCGTCGGACGTGCGGACCGTGCTGACCGCCGAGAACTGCACCGGCGCGGTACTGCTCGGCTGGTCCTACGGCGGCCTCGTCGTCTGCGACTACCTGGCCGTCCACGGGACCGCGGACGTCGCCGGTGTCGTGCTGGTGGGTGCGATCACGAGCATCGGCCGCGGCGAGAAGGGCGGCAAGGTCGGTGCGGCGATGCGCGCGGCGATCCCGGCCGCGATGTCCGAGGACCCGCAGATCGCGGTCCCGGCCCTCGGCGCGTTCGCCGAATCCCTCGTCGGGGCGGGCCGGTCCGAGGCGACCGGGGAGACCGCCCAGGCGCTGCTCGGGAGCAGCCTGAGGACACCGCCGCGGGTCCGGTCCGCGTTGTTCGCCCGCGCCGTCGGAAACGACGACCTGCTGCGTGAACTCGACCTCCCGGTCCTGGTGTTGCACGGCACGGCCGATGCGGTGGTCGACCTGTCGGCGGCCGAGCACGCGGCGAGCCTCCTGCCA
The DNA here is from genome assembly GCF_053589115.1 of Rhodococcus sp. NPDC003383. Taxonomy (NCBI): domain Bacteria; kingdom Bacillati; phylum Actinomycetota; class Actinomycetes; order Mycobacteriales; family Nocardiaceae; genus Rhodococcus; species Rhodococcus sp. NPDC003383. Next base: position 277,271 of record NZ_JBSFRG010000002.1, read on the forward strand.
CGCGCGACCACCTCCTGTTGGGACGGTGCCGGGCACGGGCCGTTCGTGGAGGACCCGCGTCGGTTCGCCGAGGACGTCGTGCGCTTCGTCGACACGCTCGGGTAGGCGCGGGGCGGCGACGGGGGCAGATGGGAGCGTGGGTGCCGGACAGGGCAGTATGGAGCCCGTGACGTCTCAGCCCGGCAGACCCCGACGCGTGGCCGTGATCTCGGTCCACACCTCCCCGCTGGCGCAACCCGGCACCGGGGATGCGGGCGGAATGAACGTCTACGTGCTGCAGACGTCGCTGCAGCTCGCCCGCCGCGGTGTCGAGGTCGAGATCTTCACCCGGGCCACGTCGTCGGCGGACCCGGCAGTGCAGGAAGCCGCACCCGGTGTGCTGGTCCGCAACATCGAGGCCGGGCCGTTCGAGGGCCTGGACAAGCACGATCTGCCCACCCAGTTGTGCGCGTTCGCGGCCGGTGTCCTGCGCGAAGAGGCCCGCCACGCGCCCGGCTACTACGACCTGGTGCATTCCCACTACTGGCTGTCCGGCCAGGTGGGCTGGCTCGCACGGGACCGCTGGGGAGTGCCGCTCGTGCACACCGCCCACACGCTCGCCGCGGTGAAGAACGCGTCGCTGGCTGCGGGGGACACCCCGGAACCGGTGGCCCGGCAGATCGGCGAGCAGCAGGTCGTCGCGGAATCGGACCGGCTGGTCGCCAACACCGTCGACGAGGCGCACGCCCTCGAGAGCATCTACCACGCCGATCCGGCGAAGATCGACGTGGTCGCGCCGGGCGCCGACCTTTCGCGCTACCGCCCCGGCGACCGCGCCCGCGCCCGGTTCGAACTCGGGCTGGATCCGCGCGAGACGATCGTGACGTTCGTCGGCCGCATCCAGCCGCTCAAGGCGCCGGACGTACTGCTGCGTGCCGCCGCGCGTGCCGTAGCCGACGCACCGGACCTGCCGTTGCGGGTGCTGATCGTCGGCGGTCCCTCCGGTACCGGCCTCGAACGCCCGGATTCGCTGATCGAACTCGCTGCCGAACTCGGTATCACGGCGCGGGTGACGTTCCTGCCGCCGCAGCCCTCGGATCGCCTGGTGCAGGTGTATCGCGCATCGGATCTCGTTGCCGTGCCCAGTTATTCGGAGTCGTTCGGGCTGGTTGCCATCGAGGCACAGGCGTGCGGTGTCCCGGTGATCGCTGCGAACGTCGGGGGTCTGGGTGTGGCGGTGCGCGACGGCGAGACGGGTGTGCTCGTCGACGGCCACCGCACCGAGGACTGGGCCGCGGCCCTGGGATCGCTGGTCGCCGACCGCGGCCGCCGCGAGGTGCTCGCGGCCGCGGCGCCGAGGCATGCCGAGAACTTCTCGTGGGAACACACCGCAGACGGACTGCTCGCCGCCTACCGCAGAGCCGGCGCGCGACGGAACCGGGCATTCGGGACCGGCGAGTTCTCGATGCGCAGGCAGCGCGGATTGTGGAAGCTGCGTCGGACAGGAGGGGTGAAGGCATGAGTGCGGACCTGAGCGAACTGATCGAGTCGACGCTGCGCGACCGCGGCCTGAAGTTCTCCCGGAAGGAGGGCGGGCACTTCGTCGTCACGCTCCCCGGAGAGAACAAGCTGGAGACGACGACGCTGCTGACGCTCGGCAACCACGGGGTGCGTTTCGAGGCGTTCGTGTGCCGCAAGCCCGACGAGAACTTCGAGGGCGTCTACAAGTACCTGCTGCGGCGCAATCGCCGCCTGTACGGCGTGGCGTACACCCTCGACAAGATCGGCGACATCTATCTGGTCGGCCGGCTGTCGGAGCAGTCGGTGACGCCGGAGGAACTCGACGCGGTGCTCGGGCAGATCCTCGAGGCGGCCGATTACGACTTCAATGTGCTGCTGGGACTGGGCTTCCTGACATCGATCAAGCGGGAATGGGACTGGCGGGTCTCGCGCGGGGAGTCGCTGCGCAATCTGGAGCCTTTCCGTCACCTGATCGAAAACGACGGTGCGGGAACGGAATCACCGGGCAAGTCCGACATTCCCACGCCAGACGCCGGCAATGTCACGTCCGAGGACGGCACGCCCGGCGGTTCGTGATCTGTCCGATACGCGTGACCCGGTCCACAGAATCCATGTGACGCTCGTCACGAAACACCGCTGTAACGAAACGGTGGGTGCGCGCCGATAATTCGGGAGCGACCTGGCGTTTTTCCGTAGTTGATCTTGGAATGTGGGACGGGCGTCCCGAAAAATTGGGGCGTGACCTTTCCGAGACGGGCGCTTAACGTCGTTATCGGCTCGAAACGACGAGCCCGGCCCGAACTCAACGGGCCTTACCGAATACCGACCCGCCGCCGCTTGCTCTGCCCCCGCGGGATCGGTCACACAAAACCTTCGAGGGGCAGGGGCGGAACGATCCGCAGTTCCGGACCCGCGTGTTTCGGGAGCCAGCGCTCACAAGAGCCGGTTTCAGGTGCATGTGTTCTCCGGGCGCACTTTTCGCAGATCGTCCCGTCAGCAGACGCGGAGAGGATTCACCCCACATGGCAAAGCTCACCTTCACCAAGCGCACCCTCGGTTCCATCGCTGCCGGCGCCGCCCTCCTGATCACCCCGGTTGCCCTGGGCACCGGTACCGCCAACGCCGCCTCCGGAAACTGGGATGCCGTGGCGCAGTGCGAGAGCGGCGGCAACTGGGCCATCAACACCGGCAACGGCTACCAGGGCGGCCTCCAGTTCTCCCCGAGCACCTGGGCCGCGTACGGCGGCACGCAGTACGCCCCCACCGCCAACCAGGCCAGCCGCGATCAGCAGATCGCGGTCGCGGAGAACGTCCTGGCGGGCCAGGGTCGCGGCGCGTGGCCGGTCTGCGGTCAGTACCTCTGATCGTCTCCCGGCTGTCGGCCGGTGACGCATCCACGAAGCCCTCGGGCGCGAGACATTCGCGTCCGGGGGCTTCCGTGTATGTGGCACGCGGTGCGGTGGACGTGTGGAACACGGTGCAGTGGACGTGTGGAACACGGTGCGGGCAACCACGGGGTGCGTGATCCTCGGGGCGATCGCGGGTAATGTTCGGATCTTGATGTGACTTCATTCACATCGGTCGGGTAATGTTACCTGCGACCTACCTGGCACCGAGTGCCACCACGTCTGTACCGGAGGACATGTCATGAGTTTCCGCAGCCCGTTCCCCGACGTCGAGATTCCGGCACTGAGTGTCTTCGATTTTCTCTTCGGTTCCGTCGCCGAGGCCGACCTGGACCGACCCGCATTCGTCGACGGGCTCTCCGGTCAGGTGACGGACTACCGCACGCTCATCGGGCAGATCAACGGCGTGGCCGGGGCACTCGCCGCGCGCGGCGTCGGAGTCGGAGACGTCGTCGGCCTGCTCTCACCGAACATTCCCGCATTCGGCTCGGTGTTCCACGGCATCCTGCGGGCCGGCGCGACCGCGACCACCATCAACGCGCTGTACACCGCCGACGACATCGCCAAGCAGCTCGAGGACTCGCACGCCAAGGCGCTCGTCACCATCTCGCCGCTGCTCCCGCAGGCGAAGGAGGCCGCCGCGAAGGTCGGCATCCCGGACGAGCTGCTCGTCGTCATCGACGGCGCCGAGGGACATCCCTCGCTCCGTGACCTGCTCACCGAAGGCGCCCCCGCCCCGGACGTCAGCTTCGATCCCGCCACCCACCTCGCGGTGCTGCCGTACTCCTCGGGCACCACCGGGCGGCCCAAGGGCGTCATGCTCACCCACACCAACCTCGTCGCCAACGTCTGTCAGATCACCCCGCGCATGGGGATCGCCGCCGACGATCGCATCCTCGCCGTCCTGCCGTTCTTCCACATCTACGGCATGACCGTGCTGCTCAACGCCGCCCTGTACAACCGGGCGTCGCTCGTGACGATGCCGAAGTTCGACCTTGTCCAGTTCCTCACGCTCGTCTCCGAGCAGAAGTGCACCTACGTGTTCGTCGCCCCGCCGGTCGCCGTGGCACTGGCCAAGCACCCCCTCGTCGACGAATACGACCTGTCCAGCGTGCATACGATCTTCTCGGGTGCGGCGCCTCTGGACCGGGAACTCGGCGGCGCCGTCGCGAGCCGGCTCGGATGCAAGGTCCGGCAGGGCTACGGCATGTCGGAGATGAGCCCGGTCAGCCACGCCATCCCGTTCGACGACGACGACACCGCCCTCGACTCCGTCGGCCCGACCATCGCGAACATGGAATGCAAGATCGTCGACCCGGTCACCGGGGAAGAGGTCGCGTACCCGGAGGGGGACGGCGTCTCCGAGCCGGGAGAGCTGTGGTGCAAGGGCCCGAACATCATGGTCGGCTACCTCGGCAATCCCGAAGCCACCGCAGAAACCCTCGACGCCGACGGCTACCTGCACACCGGTGACATCGCGACCGTCGACGGGCACGGCGTCGTCACGATCGTCGACCGGCTCAAGGAGCTCATCAAGTACAAGGGCTACCAGGTGCCGCCGGCCGAGCTCGAGGCGCTGCTGCTCACGCACCCGCAGATCGCGGACGCCGCCGTGATCGGTGTGCTCGACGACGAGGGCGAAGAGGTTCCCAAGGCGTTCGTCGTGCGGCAGCCCGGCGCCGAGCTGAGCGAGGACGAAGTGATGACGTTCGTCGCCGAGCGCGTCTCGCCGCACAAGAAGGTCCGTCAGGTGCAGTTCATCGACGTGGTGCCGAAGTCGGCGGCCGGCAAGATCCTCCGCAAGGATCTGCGGGCGGCGAACGCCTGAGTTCAAGCGCGCAGGATCCGGTCCAGATACGCCTCGAGCGTGTCGAAATCCGGATCCTGCGCGCGCGAACCCACGTATCCGTCGGGTCGCACCACCACCGCGGCGGTCCCGTCGAGGTGGTAGCCGCGGGCGAAGCTGCCGAGGGAGTCGCGCAGCACGCGACCGCAGGCCGGGACCGGCAGCTCGGACGGCACGAGCGTGTACACCCGCATCCATTCCCCGAAGCGTTCGATCAGCCGCGCCGCGAGCTCGCTCGTCGCCGCCAGCGCCGGTTCGGTGGGCGCCCACAGCAGCACCGTGTGGCCGGTGTGCCGGAACAACCCGTGGACCCGCAGGTCGCGGGCCACGCTGTCCTGCCGTAGCCCGGTCGCGTCGGGTGCCCGCTCCCCGGGTGTGGGAGCGCGACCGTCCGACCCGGACTTGTCGACGATCGGGCTTCCCGGATATCCGACGAGCAACTGCGCCTCGCGCGCGATGACCGTGGCGGCGTCCTGCTCGCCGGCACCGATCCCGCTGCGTGCGGCGCGGACCGTGCGGCCGACGACCTCCGCTCCGACGGGCCGGCGTTCGGCGTCGTAGCTGTCGAGCAGTCCGTCCGCGGCGCGGTCGCGAACCGCGAGGGCCAGTTTCCAGCCCAGGTTGTAGGCGTCCTGGATTCCCGTGTTCATTCCTTGCGCGCCGGTCGGCGGATGGATGTGCGCGGCGTCGCCGGCCAGGAAGACCCGGCCCGAACCGTAGTGCGCGGCGATGCGATGGCTGATCCGGAACACCGACGACCACCGCATGTTTCGCGCACGCACCGGTTCGGGAGCGAGCCGGTCGAGCACCGCTTGGATGTGGCCCAGTTCGGGGCGGCGACTGCTCTCGAGACCGTGCGCGATCTCGCCGCTCCGCGCACCCACGAGGAGATCGTCGGCGGCGAGCATCGACATCCGGTAGCGGCCGGTGCCGGGCAGCGGAATGCACACGAGCAGATCGGTGACGGCGCCGTTCTCCTGCCGGGTCGACCGGACCGCGTAACCCTCGGGCAGCGACCAGTCGACCTCGACGTCGGCGAGCATGTACTCCTCGGGGAACGCGTCGCCCTCGAACTCGAGACCGAGACCTTTCCGGACGGTGCTGTGGGCGCCGTCGCATCCCACCAGGTACCGGGCGGTGAACGGCGACGAAGCGCCGGAGCCGTCGCGCAAGGTCGCCACGACCCCGGTGTCGTCGTGCGTGAACCCGGTCAGTTCGACGCCGCGGTGCACCACGGTGCCGTGGTCGGCGAGTGCCTGCCGCAACACCCGTTCGGTTTCGTTCTGGGGGAGTGCGACGAAGCGGTACGGCACGTCGTCGGGCAACGACAGGTCGACCCGCCCGGCGGGTTCCCCGTCGACGAACATGAGCTGTCCCCGGAACGGGGTCGCGGCATCGAGCGCGGGCCGTACCACCCCCATCGTGTCCCAGATCTCGAGGGTACGTGGCTGCACACCAACGGCTTTCGCGTACTGCATGGGTTCGGCCGACCGGTCGACGACGGTCACGTCGATGCCCCGCCGGCGTAGTTCGAGCGCCGCGGTCAATCCCACCGGGCCGGCGCCCACCACGAGTACGTCGCTGTCGGTGCGTGCGTCGGTCATCGTCCGGCCTTTCGTCGAGGAATCCCGCGACGATTGTCGTCTCCGGTATGCCGGTGCGTGGCGTTTCCGGCCGTGTCGCTGCTACGCCAGCAGGTGCGGTAGGCCCGCCCGATACCGATCCGCGTCGATGCGCCGCGCGGGTTCGAGTTCCGGCGGCTCGTGCAGGCGGTACATCGCCGGTGGGGCGGCGGGGGAGTCGGCGGCCTCGAGCAGTGCCGTCACCGCGGCGCGGGCCGACTCGTTCGCCGATTCCATCGTCGCCAGGTCGATGTCGGTGCGCACGTAGTCGCCGGACAGGAACAGATTCGGGATCGCGGTCCGCGCCTCGGGCCGGTTCGCCCTCGATCCGACGGTGTTGATGAGCAGCGGCGTGTCGTTGGTGATTCCTCCTGCGCCCCAGCGTAATCCGGGGTCGAGAAACCAAGACACCACGTCGTTCTCGTCGAGTGTTCCGGCGCTGTCGGCGAGGCAGACCGACATCTGCGCCCAGGTTTCCTTCGCGATCTCCTCGCGAGTGCATTCCTTGGCGGTCTTGCCGAACAGGATGCCGGGGGTGTCCCAGTCCGAGATGTCGACCGACAGGCAGTCGTGCGCGGAGCCGTCGCCGTAGCGCGCGGCGAAGTCGCCGCGCCAGAACTGTGCCTGGCTGATCGAGGTGAGGGCCCACGGTGATCCGAGGTAGGCGACATGGCCTTTCGCGATCGGGGTGGGGCGGCGCAGGAAGTACTGGATGCCCACCATCCAGTCGGTGTGGAGCTGCCGCATCCCCTCCAGGCGAGGATCCGCGGCGAGGATCTCCGGTGACCACAGCGGCACCGCGCGTTCGACGGGCATCGCCGCGACGAACCAGTCCGCCTCGACGGTCCGAGTGCCGCCGGAGCGGTCGACCATGCGGGCCGCGCTGATCCGGCCGCCGGACATCTCCAATGCCTCTGCTGCCCAACCCATCTCGAACCGGACGCCGAGGTCGCGCAACAGCTGCGCCCACGGCTCGATCCAGGCCTCGTTGGTCGGAGCGGACAACAGCCTGTCCAGGTGACCGTAGGTGGGGACGGTGCCCATCGCATTCCAGACGAATGCCTGACCCATGATCCCGATGGTGCGGGTCGACACCACCGCGGGACGGGCCGCGACGAGTTGCCGGGTCAGCGCGGAAACCAGGATGTCGCGGTAGCCCTGCGATTTTCCGTCGCTCTCGAGCGTCTGCGACCAGGTCTGGTGCTCCCATTCCCCGTCGCGCCGCTCGATGCTGCTGGTGAGGAACATGACGAGTTTGCGCAGGAAGACGGCGAGCTCGTGCGGCGGGATCGCGCCACCGAGTGAGAACGCCGCGGCCAGCGACTGCTGCAGAGTCGCCGGGTCGTAGATGTCGGTGCGCAGCGGCGCGATCGTCGCCGGTGCCGTCAGATCGGGGGCGCCGGGCAGGGCGAGCCGGAAGGCGTCGCCCGCGACGAGATTGTCGAAGACACCGTTCGGGTTGCCGGGGAACGGGATTCGGCGCATCGTATCCGGGATGTGCTGGTAGAAGCCCGGGAAGAACCGGAATCCGTGCTCGCCGGGCAGGTCCAGCCGGCCGCCCGCCGCGGTGCCGGGCGACGGGATGCTCCGGGCCTTGCCGCCGAGTGCGGTCGGTTCGTGGACGGTGACCTCGAATCCGCGCTCGATCAGTTCGTGGGCTGCGGTCAGTCCGGCCATGCCGCCACCGAGAACCGCGACGCGGCGACCGGTCGACCGCAGCGCGGGTGAGCGCGGTCCGAGCCGGGGTGCGGGACCTGCGCCGGCGCCGCCCGGGAGTGCGGCGGCGGCACCGAGAAGTCCCAGGGCGGTCAGAGCGGTGCGGCGGGAGAAACGGGCGTCGATCATGTGAACCCCCCAGCGTTCGCGAGTCGAGTGAAAACGCTTGTTGTCACATATAGTCGACGGGACGGCCCTCCCGTGGCCGAATGGCGATCGTGACGTGCCAGGATTGGGAGCTATGAGTATCGGAACACTTGTATTGCTCCGCCACGGCGAGAGCGAATGGAACGCGATGAACCTGTTCACCGGCTGGGTGGACGTGCGCCTGACCGACAAGGGCATCGCAGAGGGCAAGCGCGCCGGCGAACTGCTCAAGGAGCACGGCGTGCTCCCGGACGTGCTCTACACCTCGCTGCTGCGCCGTGCCATCAGCACCGCGAACATCGCGCTCGACGCCGCCGACCGCCACTGGATCCCCGTCGTTCGCGACTGGCGCCTCAACGAGCGGCACTACGGTGCGCTGCAGGGCAAGAACAAGGCCGAGATCAAGGACGAATTCGGCGAGGAGCAGTTCATGCTGTGGCGTCGTAGCTACGACACCCCGCCGCCGCCGATCGAGCCCGGCAGCAAGTACAGCCAGGACGCGGACGTGCGCTACGCCGGCGTCGACGAGATCCCGCTCACCGAGTGCCTGAAGGACGTCGTCGAGCGGCTCATCCCGTACTGGGAGGAGACCATCTCCAAGGACCTCCTCGCCGGCAAGACCGTGCTCGTCACCGCACACGGCAACTCGCTTCGTGCGCTCGTCAAGCACCTCGACGGAATCTCCGACGAGGCGATCGCGGGCCTGAACATCCCGACCGGCATCCCGCTGCGCTACGACCTCGACGAGAACCTGCGCCCGCTGAACCGGGGTGGCACCTACCTCGATCCCGAGGCCGCCGCGGCCGGTGCCGCCGCCGTCGCCTCCCAGGGCGGCCGGTAGCACCCCTCGCCTCTTCGGCCCCCGCCCTTTTCCGAGCGAACGGTACATTCGCTCGATCAGTCAGAGGAGACGAAGGATACATTCGCTCGGATCGGGAGAGCGGGAGCCGGGATCCGGACGGGGAGCTCGGGCGAGGAGCTCTGCCGGGGCCGCGCGCGACGTCGTGCGGTCCCGGCAAACTGCCGGTTAACAACCGGCAAACCTCGCAAAAATGCCGTGTGACGTGCCCCGAAACGGGCGAACCCGCCGTTCTCATCTCCCCGGCCGTACGTACGATTCGAATCGTGAGTGTGTTGCAGAGCGTTCTGCTCGCCGGTTTCGCCGCGGTCGTCGGAGCCGCCGTCGGCGCCGGACTGATGTGGATCGCCCGGTCCCGCAGCAGCGGAAGCAGCGAGACCGAACTGACCATGGGGCAGGTCCTCGACCGCGTCGTCTACTCCGCCTCCACCGGCATCGCCGTCGTCGACAAGTTCCACGACGTGATTCTGTTCAATCCTCGCGCCGAGGAACTCGGACTCGTCCGCAACCGGCGCATCGACGACCGCGCCTGGGTCGTCGCCAACAAGATCCTCGATCGCGACCAGGTCATCGAACTGGACCTCGGCGATCCGAACCGGCGCGGCCGGGACGGACTCGCGGTGCGCTGCCGTGCCAGCCGTCTCTTCGACGACGATCCCCGCTTCGTCGCGCTGTACGCCATCGACGACTCCGAGATGGTGCGTATGGAAGCGACCCGGCGCGACTTCGTCGCGAACGTCAGCCACGAACTCAAGACGCCGGTCGGCGCGATGGCGCTGCTCGCCGAGGCACTCCTCGAATCCGTCGACGATCCCGAGACTGTGCGCTACTTCGGGCAGCGGGTGCAGAGCGAAGCGCATCGGCTCGGCAACATGGTCACCGAACTGATCTCCCTGTCCAAACTGCAGGGCGCCGAGAAGATGCCCGACCTCGACATCGTCGACGTCGACTCCGTCGTGAAGGAAGCCCTCGAACGCACCGCGCTGACCGCGGAGAACGCCGACATCGTCGTCGCCACCGATCGGTCCACCGGCTACGAGGTACTCGGGGACCAGAGCCTGCTCGTCACCGCGCTCACCAATCTCATCGAGAACGCCATCGCGTACTCGCCGAAGGGCTCGCCCGTCTCGGTGAGCCGGTCGCTGCGCGACGGGAAGGTCGCGATCGCGGTCACCGACCGCGGCATCGGAATCGCGAAGGAAGACCAGGAGCGGGTGTTCGAGCGGTTCTTCCGGGTGGACAAGGCGCGGTCGCGGGCGACGGGCGGCACCGGTTTGGGTCTTGCGATCGTCAAGCACGTCGCGGCCAACCACAACGGCGAGATCACCCTGTGGAGCCGACCCGGGACCGGTTCCACCTTCACCCTGCTGATCCCGGCCCATTTCGAACAGAGCGACGAGGACGAGGTCCGGGCGAAGCCCGAGGCGGGGGCCGGACAGCGTTGAACGATCCCAGCTGCCCTGAGAAGGAAGATTCTGCCGCATCTCGTGTGGCGAACCACGCGACTGTCGCGGTCGCGGACGACGAAAGGTACGGAGGCCTGCGGTGACGAATGTGCTGATCGTGGAGGACGAGGAATCGCTGGCGGATCCGCTGGCGTTCCTGCTGCGCAAGGAGGGTTTCGAAACCACCGTCGTCACCGACGGGCCGTCGGCTCTGGCGGAATTCGATCGTGCCGGCGCGGACATCGTCCTGCTCGATCTCATGTTGCCCGGAATGAGCGGCACCGACGTGTGCAAACGGCTGCGCAGCCGCTCGAGCGTGCCGGTGATCATGGTGACCGCGCGGGACAGCGAGATCGACAAGGTGGTCGGGCTCGAGCTCGGCGCCGACGACTACGTCACGAAGCCGTACTCGGCGCGGGAACTGATCGCCCGCATCCGCGCGGTGCTGCGCCGCGGTGCCGAGAGCGATGCCGACAGCCAGGTCGACGACGCGGTCCTCGAGGCGGGGCCGGTGCGGATGGACGTCGACCGGCACGTCGTGCACGTCGACGGCGAGCCGATCACGCTTCCGCTCAAGGAGTTCGACCTGCTCGAGTACCTGCTGCGCAATTCCGGTCGCGTGCTCACCCGCGGACAGCTCATCGACCGGGTGTGGGGCGCCGACTACGTCGGCGACACCAAGACCCTGGACGTGCACGTCAAGCGGTTGCGTTCGAAGATCGAGGCGGATCCCGCCAAGCCCCGGCACCTGCTCACCGTCCGGGGCCTCGGGTACAAACTCGAACCCTGATCCTCGTGCGTGGTTTCGGTAGCGGCTGCTACCGAAACCACGCACGGGTCACTTTTGGGCGGCGGCCGTGGCGGGATGCACCGCGATCAGGCCGAGGCCTTCGCGGCGCTTGCACAGGCGCGCGAGTTCGTCGTACGCGGCGGTGCCGAGCAGCTCCCGCAGCTCCGGTGCGTACGACTGCCACACCGGCCTGGATCCGACATGCGCGTCGGGGGAGCCGGAGCAGTACCAGTTCAGGTCGTGCCCGCCCTCACCCCAGCCGCGGCGGTCGTATTCCGTGATGACGGTGCGGAGGATCTCGGTGCCGTCCGGGCGCTCGACCCAATCCTGGGTGCGCCGGATCGGCAGCTGCCAGCACACGTCGGGTTTCATCTCGAGCGGTTCGATGCCGCGACGCAGTGCCATCTTGTGCAGGGCACAGCCGATGCCGCCTTCGAAGCCGGGGCGGTTCAGGAAGATGCACGCGCCCTTGTAGCGGCGGGTGCGCAGCGCGGGCTCGTCGTCGAGGTCGTCCTCCTCGAGGTAGCCCTTCTTGCCGAGCCCCTTCTTCATGAGCTGCCAGTCGTCGGCCGTGAGATGTTTCACTGCCGCGTTGAGCTTCTCGAGGTCCTCGTCGTCGGACAGGAACGCACCGTGCGAGCAGCAGCCGTCGTCCGGCCTGCCCTCGATGATGCCCTGGCATGCGGGTGTGCCGAACACGCATGTCCAGCGCGAAAGCAGCCAAGTGAGGTCTGCGGCGATCACATGTTCGTCGTTGTCGGGGTCGGTGAACTCGACCCATTCTCGTGGGAAATCGAGGGGAACTTCCGGGGCCGGGTCGAGCTTGGGTTCGCTGCCGGACATACCTGCTGTCACAGTGTCCGACGGTAGACCCAGTACCTTGTGTATGTGCGGCTAGGGGTACTCGACGTCGGAAGCAATACGGTTCATCTGCTCGTGGTGGATGCTCATCGGGGCGGACACCCGACACCGATGAGCTCGACCAAGGCAACCCTGCGGCTCGCCGAGAGCCTGGACGACGACGGCAACATCTCGAAGTCGGGCGCCGACCGGCTCGTCGAGACGGTGCACGACTTCGAGAGCATCGCCCGCACCTCCGGGTGCGGTGAGCTGATGGCCTTCGCGACCTCCGCGGTGCGCGACGCCTGCAATTCCGACGCGGTGCTGCAGCGCGTGCGTACCGAGGCCGGCGTCACCCTCGACGTGCTCTCCGGCGAGGACGAGGCCCGGCTGACCTTCCTCGCGGTCCGCCGCTGGTACGGGTGGAGCGCCGGACGCATCCTGAACTTCGACATCGGCGGTGGGTCCCTCGAGCTCGCGTACGGCGGCGACGAGGATCCCGACGTCGCGTACTCGCTGCAGCTCGGTGCGGGCCGGTTGACGCGCGACTGGTTCCGCGAGGATCCGCCGGGCAAACGCCGCATCTCGGCGCTGCGGGACTGGCTCGACGCCGAACTGGCCGCTCCGGCCAAGCACCTGCGCGCCGCCGGGGACCCGGACCTGATGGTTGCGACCTCGAAGACGTTCCGCACCCTGGCGCGGCTGACGGGTGCGGCGCCGTCGTCGGCGGGGATCCGGGTGCAACGGACCCTCACCGCGAGCGGGCTGCGTCAGCTCATCGCGTTCATCTCCCGGATGACCACGTCCGATCGCGCGGAACTCGAGGGCGTGAGCTCCGATCGTTCGGAGCAACTCGTCGCGGGCGCGCTCGTCGCGGAAGCGAGCATGCGGGCGCTCGGTGTGGAGTCGGTCCAGATCTGCCCGTGGGCGCTGCGCGAAGGGCTTATCCTGCGCAAGCTGGACACGGAGATGGGGGGCGAACTGGTGGTGGCGCAATGACGGAGCACAAGCCCGACACCGGGCAGATCTCGGTTGCCGAACTGCTCGCGCGCAACGGTAAGAAGGTGGACACCCGCGCGGGTGGGCGACGTCGTCGCGGCACCAGCGGGGGTATCTCGGTCGCGGAACTGACCGGCGAGATCCCCGTCACGCCGGCGCAGCCGTCCCCGGCGGAACCGATCGTCGAGGCGAAGGCCGCGCCCGCGCCTGCCCCCGAGCCGGTGGTCGAAGCCCCGAAGCCCGAACCCCTCGGACTCGAAGCCACGCAGCTCCACGCCCCGAAGCTCGAGGTCCCGAAGCCGGAGGCTCCGAAGCGCGATACCCCGAAGCGCGATACTCCGAAGCGTGAGGTCCCGAAGCGGGACGTCCCGTCGCCGTCCCCCGCGGTGGTCGAGGCGCCCGCCCCGAGTGCGCCGAAGCCCGAACCGGTCACGGCCCCGAAGGCTGCACCCGTCCCGGCCCCGAAGCCTGCACCGGTCACGGTCTCGAAGCCCGAGCCGGTCACGGCGAAGCCGGCACCCGCCGCCGGTAAGGCGCGGACCACCGAGGACGCGCCGACCACCGCGGACGGCGCGAAGGTCGAATCGCCGACCGAGGTGATCCGCCCGTCCGCGCTCCCGCGCCGCGCGCGCGCCCACCTCGAGACGACCGCGGCCGCCGCGGCGATCGTGCCTCCCGCGCCGGTCCTCCCGCGACCGGCCGACGGCCCGGAACCGCGGTTGCTGTCGGGACCTGCCAGCGACCTGCACGGAACCGGACCCGACGACGCGGACGCGCTCGAGGACACGGATCTGATCGGTGGCGCCGTCGCCGATCCGAAGAAGGCGAACGCGAAGAAGACGAACGCCAAGTCGAAGGCCGGCTCGAAGGACGCGAAGGACACGGCGGAGGGCGCCGAGGACTCGAAGACGAGCGGCCGGAGCAAGCGCCGCCGCGCCGCCGTCCAGGACGGTGAGGATGCCGACGCGGGCGAAGAATCCGACTCGAAGGCCTCCGAGGACACCGCGACCGGTCTCAAGCAGTGGGCGATGCTCGCCGGTGAGAGCATCGCCGCGATCGTCGCCGGCGCCCTGCTGTTCAAGGGCTTCGAACGCCTGTGGGATTCGCTCCCGTGGGTCGCGTTCGCGCTGGCGTTGCTGGTGATCGTCGGGCTGGTGGCGGTCGTGCGCATCCTGCGCCGCACCGACGACATCACCAGCCAGCTCATCGCGCTGGCCGTCGGGGCGTTCGTCACGTTCGGTCCGCTCCTGTTCCTGTTGCCGAACGGCTGAGGTCGCACCGGTATGGGGACGGCGCAACGGATCCTGGTCGGGTTGTCCACCGCGTCGGTGTATCCGGAGAACACCGAGGCGGCATTCCGGTTCGCGGCCGACCTCGGCTACGACGGCGTCGAGCTGATGGTCTGGGCCGATTCGGTGAGCCAGGACGTCGGTTCGGTGCAGTCGCTGATCCGCAAGTACGCGATGCCGGTGCTGGCCGTGCACGCCCCGTGCCTGCTGATCTCCCAGCGCGTGTGGGGCGCCGATCCCGCGGCCAAACTCGATCGGTCGGTCCGGACCGCCGAGAAACTGGGGGCGCGGACGGTCGTGGTGCACCCGCCGTTCCGGTGGCAGCGCCGCTACGCGGAGGGGTTCTCCGACCAGGTCGCGCGGCTCGAGGAGAGCAGCCACGTGTCGGTGGCGGTCGAGAACATGTACCCGATGCGGGCCGACGCCTTCTTCGGCAGCCGAAGCGCCGAACGGATGCGTCGTCGCGGAGGTCCCGGGCGGGCAGTGTCGGCGTACAGTCCGTCGATCGACCCGACGGACACCGGCTACGCGAACTACACGCTGGATCTGTCGCACACCGCGACCGCGGGTATGGATGCGACGGCGCTGGCGGACCGGATGGGGGAGCGGCTCGCCCACCTGCATCTCGCGGACGGTCGCGGTGCGTCGCTCGACGAACACCTGCTGCCCGGTGACGGCACGCAGCCGTGTGAGGAGATCTGCCGCCGGCTCGCCGACAGCGACTTCGCCGGGCAGGTGGTGCTCGAGGTGAGCACGCAGAGCGCCCGCACCCGGGCGGAGCGGACGGTCCTGCTGCGGCGGGCGCTCGAGTTCGCGCGCGAACATCTGGAGCGGGCGCCCCGCCGGGCGATCACCGCGGGTCCGGTGCAGCCGCGTTCCGCGGCGATCGCGCGGATCGAGGCGGGTTCACAGAGCGGTGATGCCCGCGGCGAGGACCGCGACTCCTGAGATCACCAGCCCGGCGACCAGCGACACCGCGCCCGCCCACACGGATGTGAACATCCGTCCCGGTCGCTGCGGGTCGGCTCCGAGAACGGACAGGAAGAATCCGGCCGGGATGAGGATTGCCGAGGTCAGCACGGCGATCGCGCCCGTCGTCCCCCACACGGTCGAGGTGCCGGCGACGTGGGTGAGTACCGCGACGAGGACGCCGAGCGTCACGAGGACACCGGCGTGCGCGTGGCCCGCCCGGAAGAACGTTTTCTGCAGGTCGTTCGCCGGAACACTGCCGTTGCCGACGCGGAGCAGGAAGGTGCCGCCGAAGGCGATGCCGACGACGGTGAGCAGGGTGATGCCGAGAACGATGGTGAGCACGGGATTCATGAGGGTTCCTCGCTGATCTGCCGGGCCGGGAAATCATTGGATACTATAACTATCCAATATTGGATAGTTATAGTATCCGGTGTCAAGGATCGGAGGTGAACATGCGAATCTCGGAACTCGTCGCCCGCACCGGAGTGCCGCTCGCGACCGTCAAGTACTACCTGCGCGAAGGCCTGCTCATGCCGGGTGAGACCACCAGCGCCACCCAGGCGCGCTACGACGAACGGCACGTGCGGCGTCTCGCCCTCGTCCGCGCGCTCGTCACCCGAGGGCTGCCGCTGAACCAGGTCAAGATCGTCGTCGACCTGATCGACAACCGCGACGACCCGCTGTTCACCGTCCTCGGGCGCGCCATCGAAGCGCTGCCGCCCTATGCGCCGGACACCGAAACCGGCGACCCCGGTACCCGCGACCACCCGCGGGCCCGGCGCGTCCTCGAACGTCTGGGCCAGATCTACGATCCGCGCTTCGCGGCCGTCGCCCAGCTCGAACGCGCGCTCGAAACGCTCGAAGCCGCCGGGCTGCCGATGACCGACGAACGCATCGACGTCTACGGCCGGCACATCCGCGGGATCGCCGAGCTCGAGCTCGCGCTGCTGCCCACCGGATCGCGTCAGGACACCGTGGAGGCCGCGGTCCTCGGCACCGCCCTCTACGAGCCGGTGCTGACAGCGATGCGCCGGCTCGCCCACCAGGACCTCGCGTCCCGCATCTTCTTCGACGACCCCCGCCCCCGACAGGAGCAGCAGTGACCGAGCTCGGCCCCCACCCGTTCCGCGACCTCACCACCGTCGACGCCCTCGGCGACGGCCGATGGCGCGCCCACATCCATCCGACCTGGACGATCGGGCCCAAGGTCCACGGCGGCTGCATGCTCGCCGTGTGCGCCGCCGCCGCGCGCCGGACGCTGCTCGCCGACGACACCGGCGACAGCGCGATTCAGCCTCTCGCCGTGAGCGCCTCGTTCGTGGCGGCACCGGACGCGGGGGATGTCGACCTGATCACCACGGTCCGCAAGCAGGGTAAGCAGGTCTCCCTCGTCGACGTCGAACTCGTGCAGGGCGACCGCGTGGCCGTGCGGGCCTCGATCACCCTCGGCTGCCCCGACGAGGGCGACGACGTGTTCGCCGCGGCACAGCCGCTCGCGGACCTGCCGGCCGAACCGACGCTAGGATCGAGGCTGGTGACGCCGGAGCATCCGATGGGGAAGATCGTCAACGTGAGCGGCGGCGCGGACCTGTGCGTCGACGAGACGAGTGCGCACTTCCTCACGGGACGACAGGGCGACCCGGTCGTACGGATGTGGGCACGACCGCGTCCCGAGGACGAGGCCGACCGGAACACCGCGGCGCTGTTCGCGCTCATGGCGGGGGACATCTCCGCGCCGGTCGCGATGAACCTCGGCCGGTTCGGCTGGGCGCCGACCGTGCAGCTGACCGCATACCTGCGTCGGCTTCCGCAGCCGGGCTGGTTGCGCGTCATGGCGAGCAGCACCGTCCTCGGCGGCACGTGGTTCGAGGAGGACCACACCGTCGTGGACTCCACCGGTGCCGTCGTGGTGCAGAGTCGCCAGCTCGCGATGATGCCCCGGTAGGTAGGGGCTCTCCGCCCCGGTAGGGCGGCCTAGGCCCGGTTCCGGCGGCGTGGCAGGCTTACGGCCATGACGAGAATTGCGGTTATCGGTGGCGGCAGAATCGGCGAGGCCCTCGTCTCGGGCCTGCTGCAGGGTGGATTCGCGACGAAGGACCTCGTCGTCTCCGAGAAGTTCCCGGCCCGAGCCGAGACGCTGGCCCAGGAGTACTCGATCCGCGTGACCGGCTCCGTCGCGGACGCCGCCGAAGGCGCCGACGTCCTGGTCGTCGCGGTCAAGCCCGGTGACGTGGACGCCGTCCTCAACGACCTGGCCAACGCGGACCTCGAGGGTGATCGCGAACAACTGCTGCTGTCGCTGGCGGCGGGGATCCCCACCGCGCGGTACGAGAACAAGCTGCCCGCCGGCTTCCCGGTCGTGCGGGCCATGCCGAACACTCCGATGCTCGTGGGCGAGGGTGCCAGCGTCATCGCTGCGGGCCGGCATGCCAAGGCCGACCACCTCGAGCTGGTGCGCGAGATCCTGTCGTCCGTCGGCACCGTGACGGTCGTCCCCGAATCCCAGATCGACGCGGTCACCGCGGTGTCCGGTTCCGGTCCGGCCTACTTCTTCCTGATCGCCGAGGCGATGATCGACGCCGGTGTCTCGCTCGGCCTCAGCCGCGCGGTGGCGACCGAACTGGTCGTCCAGACGATGACCGGTTCGGCGGCGATGCTCGACCGCTCCGGGGAGAACGCGGCGGACCTCCGCGCGGCGGTCACCTCGCCCGGCGGAACCACCGCGGCGGCCGTCCGCGAACTCGAACGCCACGGGGTGCGCACTGCCTTCTACGAGGCGCTGACCGCAGCCCGCAACCGGTCGGCCCAGCTCGGCTCAACCGGAGAGTAGAACACGGACGGATCGGACGGCGTGTCAAATTCGTCGTCCGCACCGTCGCACAGGAACCAATCGTCACGCTAAGCTCGGATTAGCACGTGCGTGTCTGTTCCGCCGGAGGGGAAGCCGGCGGCGCGGGACGTGCCGGAGGTGTCCAATGGTTTCTGGAAACACACCGTCGAAGGGGCAACAGCCTCAGGACGGACAGTCGGTCCTCGCCGGCACCCAGTTCCTCACCGTGGCCGAGGTTGCGGCGTTGATGCGGGTATCGAAGATGACCGTGTACAGGTTGGTCCACAGTGGCGAGCTGCCTGCCGTGCGCGTGGGACGGTCGTTCCGCGTCCACGCAAAGGCCGTTCACGACTACTTGGAGACTTCGTACTTCGACGTCGGGTAACTGTCGTCGGGCGCATCGACGAGCGGAGCGGACCTCGTTTTCGTTCGGCGGATTCGCCCCGGTACGATTGCAAGTCGTCGTACCGGCCAGCCGGTGTCGTAAGGCGCTGCGCTCGTCACCACGGGGCCCAGCGTCGACATACAGGCGTACGTCACCGGCGTGCGCAGGACCGATAGAGAGAACGAGGGAAGCCCACCATGGGTTCTGTGATCAAGAAGCGCCGCAAGCGCATGTCGAAGAAGAAGCACCGCAAGCTGCTCCGCCGTACGCGCGTTCAGCGTCGTAAACTCGGCAAGTAATTTCGACATTCCGGATGCCCGTCACCGTTTCGGTGGCGGGCATCCGGCATTCCGGGGGTGATTCGTCCGTTGTGCGGACTTCGGGAAGAGTGTTGACCTCTGTGTAATGCGGTGTCGCGCAACTCACCGTATTGTTGGGACCCATACCGCGCGAGAGTCGTTCCGTGATACGAGTCGATTCGGTCGACACCACGAGGTCGGTCTGCCGACATGACGAGCGCCGGTTCGCCGAGCACGTGGGGTCCGGAGAGCCGGTAGGTCTGGAAACAGGGGGTTGTGCGTGACTTCGACTGCTGACATCGAGCCGCCGAAGGTAGCTCTGGTGACCGGTGCCAGCCGTTTCCTCGGCGGATTCCTCGTCACCCGGCTCGCTCAGAATCCGGCGATCGAAAGGGTCATCGCGGTCGACACCCAGTCGCCCACCAAGGACATGCTCCGCCGCATGGGCCGCGCCGAGTTCGTCCTCGCCGACATCCGGAACCCCCTGATCGGCAAGGTCATCCGCAACATGGACGTCGACACCGTCGTCCACGCGTCGACGGTGACCAAGGCCCCCAAGTCCGGTAGCCGCACCGCCATGAAGGACATGAACGTCCTCGGTGCCATGCAGTTGTTCGCGGTGTGCCAGAAGGTGCCGTCCGTCCGGCGCGTGGTGCTGCGGTCGTCGTCGGTGGTGTACGGATCCAGCGCCAAGGACCCCGCCAAGTTCACCGAGGAGATGAGCGCCCGTCGTCGGCCGACCGGCGCCTTCGCCCGCGACATGATCGAGATCGAAGGTTATCTGCGGGGTCTGGCCCGCCGGCGCAGCGACATCTCGACCACGATCCTGCGGCTCGCCCCGACCGTCGGGAACCGGATGCCCGGTTCGGTGTCCACATATCTGACCTCGCCGTTGGTGCCGACCGTGTTCGGGCGCGACGCCCGGCTGCAATTGCTGCACGAAGAGGATGCGCTGGGCGCACTCGAACGAGCCACCGTCGCCGGTCCCGCCGGGACCTTCAACATCGCCGGGGACGGCGTCGTGATGGTCTCGCAGGCCGTCCGCCGCGCGGGCGGGATCCCGGTTCCCATGCCGTACGGGCTCTTCCGCACGGCGGGACAGGCCCTCATGGGATCCGTCATGAAATCGTTCACCAAGGAAGAACTCGACTACTTCCACTTCGGTTGCGGACTCGACACCACCCGGATGCGTACCGAACTCGGGTTCGAGCCGCGCTGGACGACGATGGACGCACTCGACGACTTCGCCCGCAGCATCGGGCGCAGCCGCATCGTGAAGACCGAATGGGTCGATCGAGCCGAATCGATGGTGCTCTCCGCACTGGGAGAGAGGACGGAGGCGCGATGACGCAGGTTGCAAAGGTCATTCCGCTGCACGGCGGACCGAATGCGCAGCGCCGCGGCGGTGCGAGACCCGGCAGCGGTCATCCCGCCGGCCGCGACCTCGAGCCCTTCGATCTGCCGAAACAGCACACCCCGGCGGACGGTTTCCTCGACGACCTCCGCCGGACCCTGATCGAGCAGGTCACCGGGACCGCCGAGTTCGTGCGGCGCCGCATGACCGGTGACTACGACGTCGACGACTTCGGATTCGATCCGCACTTCACCGAGCACGTCGTGATGCCGGTGCTGCGGCCGCTGTTCGACAAGTGGTTCCGCGTCGAGGTCCGTGGCATCGAGAACATCCCCGCCGACGGCAGCGCCCTCGTCGTCGCCAATCACGCCGGCACCCTGCCGCTCGACGCGCTGATGACCTCGGTCGCGGTGTGGGACCAGGCCCACCGGCCGCTGCGGATGCTCGCCGCCGACCTCGCCTTCGACATGCCGGTCATCGGCAACGTCGCCCGCAAGGCCGGCCACACACTCGCCTGCCACCCGGACGCCGAGCGGCTGCTGCGCGACGACCAGGTGGTCGCGGTGTTCCCCGAGGGCTACAAGGGCCTGGGCAAACCGTTCCGCGAGCGGTACAAGCTGCAGCGGTTCGGCCGCGGTGGATTCGTGTCCGCGGCACTGAAGACGCGCGCCCCGATCGTGCCGTGCTCGATCGTCGGTTCGGAGGAGATCTACCCGAACATCGCCGACCTCACGTCGCTCGCGCGGGTGCTCGGCCTGCCCTACTTCCCCGTCACGCCGTTGTTCCCGGCCCTCGGTCCGCTCGGCCTCGTGCCGCTGCCGTCGAAGTGGTACATCGAGTTCGGCACCCCGATCACCACCGACGTGTACGACGACGCGGCCGCCGACGACCCGATGGTGCTGTTCGAGGTCACCGACCACGTGCGGGAGACCATTCAGCAGACGCTGTACAAGCTGCTCACCCGGCGCCGCAACGTCTTCCTCGGCTGACGCGCACCGGAACCGGAACTACGCGGCGCGGTCCCGCCGCCGCCCGAGCAGGACCGCGAGCGCTCCGCCCGCCGCACCGATCCCCAGCGCGGTCGGCACACCGATCCGCGCGGCCTTGCGGGCGGTCCGGAAATCCCGGATCTCCCAGCCGCGGGTCTTGGCGAGTTCCCGCAGGTCCGCGTCGGGATTGATCGCGACGGCCGTACCCACCAGCGACAGCATCGGCACGTCGTTGTGGCTGTCGGAGTAGGCGGTGCACCGCTTGAGGTTCAGGCCCTCCCGGATCGCCAGGGCACGCACCGCGTGCGCCTTGCCGAGCCCGTGCAGGATGTCGCCGACGAGCCGGCCCGTGAAGACGCCGTCCTTCGATTCGGCGACCGTACCCAGGGCGCCGCTCAACCCGAGCCGCTTGGCGATGACGTCGGCCAGTTCCACCGGGGTCGCGGTGACCAGCCACACCTGCTGGCCCGCGTCGAGGTGCATCTGCGCGAGCGCGCGCGTGCCCGGCCAGATCTTGTCGGCGATGATCTCGTCGTAGATCTCCTCTCCCAGGCGGCGCAGTTCCTCCGTCGACCGTCCCTGCACGAACGACAACGCCTTCTCGCGGCCGCTCGCGACGTCGTTCGAGTTCTCCTTGCCGGTGACCCGGAACTTCACCTGCTGCCAGGCGAACTCGAGCAGATCGGTCTTGCGGAAGTAGTCCCGCGCGACCAGACCCCGGGCGAAATGGATGATCGAGGCGCCCTGCACCATCGTGTTGTCGACGTCGAAGAACGCCGCCGCGGTCAGATCGCGCGGCGCGGGGGTCGCGGCCTCGGTTTCGATCCCGGCCTCGACCTCGGCCTCGGCGCGCGCCTCGTGCAGCGCCAGTGCGGCGTCGGCGCTGGCCTCACCGGCCAGGTTCGCGCGCACCTCGGCCTCGCTGGGACCGAACTTGCTGAACCACCGGCGGCGTCCCGGTCGGATGAGGCCGGACAGAAACTCGCCGATTCCCCACCCGTACGGCAATGAACGTCCAGGCACTCGCACCTCCGTGTCACGACGGCCGTGTCGCCGCGGGCAACGGACGACGCGCCCAGCCTAGCCCGCGACCGGACCGCATTCCGGGCGGGAGCGAACGCACGGACCGGGTGTGACGTTCATCTCGACCGGCGATGGCGCACAGTAGGGGAATGACAGAGCCTCGACAGGACGCCGCCGGCGCCTCCGCACCCGCCCACGAAGTCACTCTCCTCGTCCGCGCCGGCTGCGGCGCGTGCGCGCCCGCACGCGCTCGGCTCGAGCAGGTGTGCGAGGAGTTCGGGCTCACTCCGACATGCGTCGACGTCGACGCCGCTGCCGCAACGGATCCCGAGCTGCGCGCCGAATTCGGGGACCGGTTGCCGGTCGTTCTGCTCGACGGCCGCGAGCACAGTTACTGGGAGGTGGACGAGCCGCGACTCAGGGCCGATCTCGCTCGCTGACCACGGTCGGCGCGGTCCGTCGCGCAGGTAGCGAGCACATTCGGGGCCCTTCGAGCAACTTTGTGCATGGCTTCACAAGCGGTTACCGTGGTGTGAACGAAACCCCGGATCACCGTGAGGACCGACGTGTATCCGTCGGCCGGACGAGGAGCCACGAACGTGACAGAGCTGCACCCCCCGCAGGGCGACGACGCCCGCGACAACGCCGGGGGCGGCGGGGGTGCCTCTCCCGGAGTTCCGGTGCGCGACATCCCTCAGGCTACTGTGACGCGTCTCGCGACCTATCTGCGGGTCCTCGGTGGGCTCGCGGACGCCGGGACGCTCATCGTCTCGAGCGAGGAACTCGCGACCGCGTCCGGGGTCGGATCCGCCAAACTCCGCAAGGACCTGTCGTTCCTCGGCCCCAACGGGGTTCGCGGCGTCGGCTACGACGTGCTGCGCCTGCAGGCGCGCATCGAGAACGCGCTCGGCCTGGACCAGGGACACCGCGTGGTGCTGGTCGGCGTCGGCAATCTCGGTCGTGCGCTCGCCCGGTACCCGGGTTTCGACCGCCGCGGATTCACCATGGCCGGCCTGTTCGACTCCGATCCGCAGATCGTCGGCACCCGTGTGGGCGATCTGACGATCCGCCACGTCGACGGCCTCGAGTCCGGTGCCCGCGAACTCGGCGCGACCATCGGGGTCGTCGCGACACCCGGTGAGGCCGCCCAGCAGGTGTGCGACGTCCTGGTCCGTTCCGGGGTGCGCAGCGTCCTGAGCTTCGCTCCGACGCCGCTCGAGGTGCCCGAACACGTCGAGGTCCGCCGCGTCGATCTTTCCGTCGAGATGCAGGTGCTCTCGTTCAACAGCGCCCGCAACGACGAACTCGCACACGCTGCCGGGGACGCACGTCCCACCGGAATGGGGCAGCCGATGAGTTCCCGCGCTACCGCGGTGAAGGCAACGAGCGCCCCGCACCGGGCCTCGTCCGGGAAGTCGGGCCCGCTGGGTTCGACCGTGACAAGAAACGGATCGGTGATCGCGCCGTGAGTGTTCTCCTCGTCGGGATCTCGCACCGGAGTGCCCCGGTGTCAGTGCTCGAGAAGGTCGCGGTCACCGACACCGACCGACCGAAGCTGACCGACAAGATGATGTCCTCCGGGCACATCTCCGAGGCGATGATCGTCTCCACCTGCAACCGGGTGGAGATCTACGCGGTCGTCGACGCGTTCCACGGCGCCCTGGCCGACGTCAGCGCACTGATGGCCGAGCATTCCGGTCTGACCCTGTCCGATCTGCACCGGCACGCCTACGTGCGGTACAGCGAGGCCGCCGCCGAGCACCTGTTCTCGGTCGCCAGCGGCCTGGACTCGATGGTCGTCGGGGAACAGCAGATTCTCGGCCAGATCCGCGCCGCCTATGCCAGCGCGGACGCGCAGCAGGCCGCGGGCCGGGCACTGCACGAACTCGCCCAGCAGGCGCTGCGCGTCGGCAAGCGCGTCCACAGCGAAACCGGTATCGACGCCGCCGGCGCCTCGGTGGTGTCGGTCGCGCTGGACAAGGCCGGTGCCCGGCTCGGTGGTCTCGCCGGCCGCACCGCCGCCGTCGTCGGTGCCGGTGCGATGGGCGGTCTCGCGGTCGCGCATCTGACCCGGGCCGGGATCGGGCGGATCATCGTGGCCAACCGCACGCGCGAGCGCGCCGAACGACTCGCCGAAACGGCCCGCGGCAACGGCGTCGAGGCCGAGGTGGTCGCGTTCGGTGATCTCGCGTCCGCGCTCGCCTGCGCGGATGTCGCGGTGACCTGTACCGGCGCGGTCGGAACCGTCGTGACCCTCGCCGACGCACACCGCGCGCTCGCCGAGCCCGGCCGCGGATCGGACCGCCCCCTCGTCATCTGCGACCTCGGCCTGCCGCGCGACGTCGACGCGTCCGTCTCGGGTCTTCCCGACGTCACCGTCTTCGACATGGAGGCGTTGCAGAACGATCCCGCCGCCGGCGCGGCCGCATCGGATGCCGAGGCCGCCCGCGCGATCGTCGCCGCCGAACTGTCCGACTACCTGACCTCTCAGCGTCTCGCCGAGGTCACCCCGACCGTCACCGCGTTGCGGCAGCGCGCCGCCGAGGTCGTCGAGGCCGAGCTGATGCGTCTCGAATCCCGGCTGCCCGATCTCGACGAGGGGGAACGCGGCGAGGTCGCGCGCACCGTCCGTCGCGTCGTCGACAAACTCCTGCACGCGCCGACCGTGCGCGTGAAACAACTGGCCTCCACTCCCGGCGGCGACCAGTACGCCGAGGCATTGCGCGAACTGTTCGAACTGCGACCGGGTGCGGTCGAGGCCGTCGCCATGCCCATGACGAAGGAACCGGGTGCCCTGGCGGAGCCGGTCGGCACCGACCTGTCCGCAGCTCTCGATCCCGCCCTCACAACGGAGCTGCGGACTCCACGAAAGGACAGGCAGGCATGAGCGCCGAGGCCGCATCGGTCACCCGGAGCGACGACCGGGCCGGCAGCCGCACGTTGCGTATCGGAACGCGCGGCAGCCTCCTCGCGACCACGCAGGCGGGCACCGTCAGAAACGCACTGATCGCCGCCGGGCATCCCGCCGAGCTGGTGATCATCACGACCAAGGGCGACGTCACCGCAGGCCCGGTCCAGCGGATCGGCGTCGGCGTGTTCACCGCCGAACTGCGTGAGGCGCTGCTCGCCGGCGAGGTCGATCTCGCCGTGCACTCGTACAAGGACCTGCCCACCTTCCAGGATCCGCGCCTGGTCATCGCCGCGGTCCCGCCGCGCGAGGATCCCCGCGACGCGCTCGTCGCGCGGGACGGCCTGGTGCTGGGCGAACTGCCGCCCGGATCGAAGGTCGGCACGTCGGCGCCGCGGCGCCGCGCGCAGCTCGCCGCGCTCGGTCTCGGCCTCGACATCCAGCCGCTGCGCGGCAACATCGACACCCGGCTCGGCAAGGTCGAATCCGGCGAGCTCGACGCGATCGTCATCGCCCGCGCCGGTCTCTCCCGCATCGGCCGGACCGACCGCATCACCGAGTCCCTCGAACCGGTGCAGATGCTGCCGGCACCGTCGCAGGGGGCACTCGCCGTCGAGTGCCGTGCCGACGATCCGGAGATGATCGCCGTGCTCGCCGAGCTCGACGACCCGGCCAGCCGCGCCGCCGTCGACGCCGAGCGTGCACTGCTCGCCGAACTCGAGGCCGGGTGCACCGCGCCCGTCGGGGCGCTCGCCGAGGTCGTCGAATCCCTCGACGACGACGGCCGGGTGTTCGAGGAGCTGTCGGTGCGTGGCTGTGCCGCCGCGATCGACGGTTCCGACGCGATCCGCGCGAGCGCGGTCGGACCGCTCGAGCGTGCCACCGAGCTCGGTCGCGCCGTCGCCCGGGAGCTGCTCGACCTCGGAGCCCGCGACCTCATGGCCGCCGACGAAGGTGCCGGCAGACCGGCAGAAGAAAGTGCAGCAGATGTTTGACGCCCTGCCTTCCCGTTTCCGATTTCCCGATACCGCAGATTTGATCGCACTGGAGAATCACCGATGAGCCGAGTCCGCAAGCACACTCCCGGACGGATCCTGTTCGTGGGATCGGGGCCGGGCGACCCGGCGCTGCTCACCGTGCGCGCACGCGACGTGCTGACGAGCGCCACCATGGCCTTCACCGACCCCGACGTGGACAAGGCCGTCGTCGCGCTCGTCGGCCGCGACGCCGGCCGCGACCCGGAGACCGGGGAACCGATCGCCGAGGTCCGTCCCGCGCTGGGCGAGCCCGCCGAGGTCGCGAAGACGCTGGTCGCCGAGGCCAGGAACGGCCACGACGTGGTGCGTCTGGTCGCCGGGGATCCGATGACGACCGATTCGGTGATCGCCGAGGTCAACGCCGTCTCCCGCACCCAGGTGGTGTTCGAGGTCCTGCCGGGCCTGCCGTCCGGCTCCGCCGTCCCCAGCTACGCCGGCATGGCGCTGGGTTCGTGCCACACCGAGGTCGACGTCCGCGGCGAGGTGAACTGGGCTGCGCTTGCCGCCGCACCCGGCCCGCTCGTGCTGCACGCGACCTCCGGTCACCTGGCCGAGACGGCGAGTGCCCTCGTCGAGCACGGTCTCGCGCCGCAGACCCCGGCCGCGATCACGGTGCGGGGCACGACCCGTCAGCAGCGCACCGTCGAAGCGACCCTCGCGACCCTCAACGACGCCGGATCCGAGCTGGTGGGCCCGCTGATCGTCACGGTCGGCAAGGTCGTCTCGCACCGCAACAAGCTGTCGTGGTGGGAATCGCGCGCCCTGTACGGCTGGACGGTGCTGGTGCCGCGCACCAAGGATCAGGCCGGTGAGATGAGCGATCGTCTCGTCACCCACGGTGCGATTCCCATCGAGGTGCCGACCATCGCGGTCGAGCCGCCGCGCAGCCCCGCCCAGATGGAGCGGGCCGTCAAGGGCCTGGTGGACGGTCGCTACCAGTGGGTGGTGTTCACCTCCACCAACGCGGTGCGCGCGGTGTGGGAGAAGTTCGAAGCGTTCGGTCTGGACGCACGTGCGTTCTCCGGCGTGAAGATCGCCTGCGTCGGTCAGGCCACCGCGGACAAGGTGCGGTCGTTCGGTATCACCCCGGAGCTGGTGCCGACGGGGGAGCAGTCCAGCGAGGGCCTGCTCGCCGAGTTCGCGCCGTACGACGACGTGTTCGACCCGGTCAACCGGATCCTGCTGCCCCGCGCCGACATCGCGACCGAGACGCTCGCCGAGGGATTGCGCGAACGCGGCTGGGAGATCGACGACGTCACCGCGTACCGCACCGTCCGGGCCGCGCCGCCGCCGGCCGAGACCCGCGAGATGATCAAGACCGGTGGTTTCGACGCGGTGTGCTTCACCTCGTCGTCGACGGTCCGGAATCTCGTCGGTATCGCCGGTAAGCCGCACGCGCGCACGATCGTCGCCTGCATCGGTCCCAAGACCGCGGAGACCGCGATCGAGTTCGGTCTGCGGGTCGACGTGCAGCCCGAGACCGCGCAGGTCGGTCCGCTGGTCGAGGCGCTCGCCGAGCACGCCGCCCGGCTGCGCGCCGAGGGCGCTCTGCCGCCGCCGCGCAAGAAGTCCCGAGCCCGGCGCTGACTCCACTCGTGCGCGGTTTCGGTAGCCACCGCTACCGGAACCGCGCACGACTCGTATCGGAAGGTGTGAACCGTGTATCCGGAATTTCGTCCCCGCAGGCTGCGTACTACCCCGGCGATGCGGCGACTCGTCGCCGAAACCTCGCTCGAGCCACGACATCTGGTGCTGCCGATGTTCGTCGCCGACGGGATCGGCGCACCCCGCGAGATCTCGTCGATGCCCGGCGTCTTCCAGCACACGTTCGACTCGCTGCGGGCCGCGGCGACGGCGGCGGTCGAGGCCGGCGTCGGCGGTCTGATGCTGTTCGGTGTGCCCCGCCCGGAGGACAAGGACGCGCGCGGATCCGGCGCCACCGATCCCGACGGGGTGCTCAACCGGGGGCTGCGGGACCTGCGCGACGAACTCGGTGACGCGACTGTGCTCATGGCCGACACCTGTCTCGACGAGTTCACCGATCACGGGCACTGCGGTGTGCTCACCGAGTCCGGGCGGGTCGACAACGATGCGACACTCGAGCGCTACGCGGAAATGGCTGTGGCGCAAGCAGAGTCGGGTGCACATCTGCTCGGTCCGAGCGGAATGATGGACGGGCAGGTCGCGACGATCCGCGCGGCTCTCGATGCGGCCGGCTTCCAGGACGTCGGGCAGCTGGCGTACGCGGCCAAGTATGCGTCGGCGTTCTACGGCCCGTTCCGCGAGGCCGTCGGATCGTCGCTCGAGGGCGATCGCCGTACCTACCAGCAGGATCCGGCGAACCGGCGCGAGGCGCTCCGGGAGGTCGACCTCGATCTCGCCGAGGGTGCGGACCTGGTGATGGTCAAGCCGGCGATGTCCTATCTCGACATCCTGCGCGAGGTCGCGGATCGTTCCGACGTTCCCGTTGCGGCGTACCAGATTTCGGGAGAGTACTCGATGATCACGGCCGCCGCGCAGAACGGCTGGATCGACCGTGACGCCGCCGTCCTCGAGTCGCTGACGAGCATCCGTCGCGCCGGCGCCGACATCGTCCTGACCTACTGGGCCGCCGAGGCTGCAGGCTGGTTGTCGTGACCGGGCCCATGCCGATGCCCACACCGCCGCAGCGGCCGGTCGGCGAACCGCGTCCGATGCCCGTCGACGTCGGAACGGCGTGCCAATTGTGGTGTGGCGTCCTGATTCTCGGAATTGTGTCGGCGGTCACAAGCATGGCCGTGATGTGGCGTGATCGTCAGGCGTTCGTCGATCGATTGATGGATCAGATGCCGGAGATGTCCGGGTCGGAGACGTTGACGCGCGACGATTTCCTCGCACTGATTCCGTTCGGTCTGGGCGCGGCGGCGGTCGGCAGCTTCGTGATTCTCGGCTTGCTCTATCTCGTCGTGCGACAGATGCGCCGCGGAAAGAACTGGGCGCGCATGCTGTTGACGCTGGTCGGGGTCTTCATGACCCTGTCGACGGTGCCGACGCTGTTCGGTGTGGGCGCCGGTACGGGCGTCGAAGGCTGGGTGCTCGGCATCGTCGGCATCCTCCAGTCGGTGCTGACGGTGGGCGCGATCGTACTCATGCATCGGCGCGACGCAAATCTGTACTTCCTTCGGATTCCTAATAATTGAGCTTACGGAGAGGGTTTCGTCCGGCTATTTGACCTTGCGCGCGTAGGGAGTACGGTGGGCTCGACCAACGGTCTGTGGCCGTACCCGACGAGCGTGAGGACTCATGCAGGTGGAACACCCGTACGTGGAACCGCGACCCTACAGCCGTCGACGTGAGGCGCTCCTGATCGGCCTCATCGCAGTCCTGGGTCTCGTAACGCTCGTGCTCCTGGTCGTTCCCGGCACCTTCTCGGCCTGACGGACTGCTGCGCCCGACGGACGGCTCACGTTGAACGGCGTCTCACGTTGAACGGCGTATCACGTTGAACGGCAGTGTGCCCGCGCCGCTGTTCCACGAACCCGGCGCCCGCTGGCGGGCGGTCGCGTCGGGTCCGTTGTTCTGCCTCGTCGGTCTGCTGATCGAAGTGGCGACCGGGCCGGTCGTGCACTGGTTCGCGCTGCCGGTGATCGCGGTGGTACTGGCCGTTTTCGCGTACATCATGGTCGTCGCAGGCCGTCGGCACGTGAGCGTCGAACTGACCGAGACGGTGCTGCGGCAGGGGACCGAGGAGCTGCCGGTCGCGGACATCGAGGCGGTCCTGCCACCCGCAGATCCCGCGTCGCGGGACCCGGCCCGCTGGGAGAATGCGCGCACCCTCGGGGAGCTGTCCGGCGTACCGCGCAAGCGCACCGCCGTCGGATTGCGGTTGCGCGGTGGCACGTTCGTGAGGGCGTGGGCGAAGGACGATGCGGAGCTGCGCAGGTGCCTCGACGGCCTCGTGAGCGGGCGTGCGCGCTGACGGACCGGATGACGGCAGGTACCCCCTGGGGGTATCGTCGGTGGTGATGTCGAGACTCGAAGGAGCCACAATGCAGAACACCTACCGTGTCGAGGGCATGACCTGCGGACACTGCGTCTCCGCCGTGCGCGAGGAGATCTCCGCGATCCCCGGTGTCTCCGAGGTGGACGTGAACCTCGAGACCGGCACCGTCGTGGTCGTCAGCGACACCGAGTTGGATCCGAAGGCGGTCGCGGATGCCGTCGACGAAGCCGGATACGCGCTCGTCGCCTGATCCCGTGACCCCGCCGGCATCATGAGCAGCAGACTGCGCAGGACCGCCGGGTCCCTCCTGGCCGCCGCCACACTCGTGTGTGCGGCGGCCTCGTGCACGAACGCGGAGCCGCCCAGGACACCGGTGGCGGAGCCGCCCGGAAGCACGGCGGCCGAGCCGCCCGGAAACACGGTGGCGGCGCCACCCGGGGATACGGTGGAGGAGACCTCCGTGACGGTCCCCGCCGTGAGCGCCCCGCCGTCGGTCACCGTCGAGATACTGATCGACGGGCTGGACCATCCGTGGGACGTCGTCCGGGCTCCCGACGGCACGCTCCTCACCGGCGAGCGCGGCGGGCGTTTCGTCGTCCGCCGCCCGGACGGGCAGGTCACCGCGCTGCAGGCCGACCTGTCCGACCTCTACGCGGTCGGGGAGACCGGCCTGATGGGGCTGGCGCTGTCCGACGACTTCGCCACCGACCGGACCTTCTACTCGTGCCAGGGTCACCGCGACCCGGACGACGTGCGCGTGTTCGCCTGGACGGTCGACCCCGACTGGACCACCGCCACCCGGGTCCGCACCGTGGTCTCCGGCATGCCGGTCGCCGCGGGCGGCCGCCACGCCGGCTGCCGGATCCTCGTCCACCCGGACGGCACCCTCTACGTGGGCACCGGCGACAGCGCCCGCCCCACCGTCCCGCAGGACCGGGCGAGCCTCGGCGGCAAGGTGCTGCACCTGAACCCCGACGGAACACCCGCCGCCGGCAACCCCGATCCCGGCAGCCCGATCTACACCCTCGGCCACCGGAACGTGCAGGGACTGGCACTGCAGCCCGGCACCGGGCGCATCTATGCCGTCGAACAGGGCACCCGCCGCGACGACGAGGTCAACCTGCTCGAACCCGGCGGCAACTACGGCTACCGGCCCGACCGGGAACCCGGCCGCTACGACGAGTCGGTGCCCATGACCGACCCCGACCGGGTGCCCGGCGCGATCGGTGCGGTGTGGAGTTCCGGGTCCCCGACGATCGCGACACCGGGCCTCGCATTCGTCACCGGCGATGCGTGGGGGCCGTGGTCGGGAGCCCTCGTGGTCAGCAGCCAGCAGGCGGCCCGGCTGATCCTGCTGAAGCTGTCCGAGGACGGGCGCAGCGTCGTCGATTCCGCGACCCTGCTCGAAGACACCTACGGGCGGCTGCGGTCGCTGACCCCGCTGCCCGACGGTTCCCTGCTGGTGACCACGGACAACGGAGACGACGACCGCATCCTCCGGGTGATTCCGAACTGAGGTTCAGACTCGGCCCGCGTCGGTTCCCGGCCCGTCGAGCATCGCCGACCCCAGCAGGAATTCGGGCACGCCGAGTCCCTCGACGAGCGTCGCCGCGTGCGGGCGCAACGTCCGGCACCGCTCGTTGATGCCGCGCAGCACCGCCTTCGCCCGCTCCACGGACAGGTGCCGATGCTCCATGAACCACGCCTTGTCGTCCTCGATGACGCTCAGCGCGTACAGATCGCACACGTCCGACAGCAATTCCCGGGTCGTCTCGTCCTCGCACGACTCGATCCCGGCGACGAACGCCTCGAGCACGACCCGGTCGATGTGTGCGCGGGCCGCGTGCAACACGTGGTCCTGCACGAAGTTGAACGCGTCGAACTGGCTCTTCTCCCGCTTCGACGCCGCCTGCAGCCGCCGCGCCGCCGTCGAGAGCAGGTACTGCTCGCGGTCCTCGAACATCGTGAGCTGCGTGCCCCGGTTGAACAGGCTGCCGTCCTCCTCGTTGTCCTGCCGGGTGTCGACGAGCGTCTGGATGATCTGCTGCGCCGCGGTGCGCTTCTTGACGATGTCGGAGACGGTGGTCGCCGCGAACCGCATCCACTCGACCGGGCTCATGCCACGCACCTCGTCGGCGTACGCGGTGAGCAGTTCCTTCGCGACGAGCTGGGTCAGGACGTGGTTGTCGCCCTCGAAGGTGGTGAACACGTCGGTGTCCGCCCGCAGCGACGTCAGCCGGTTCTCGGCCATGTAGCCGGCGCCGCCGCACGCCTCCCGGCACTCCTGGATCGCGCGGGTCGCGTGCTCGGTGTTCGCGACCTTCAGACC
This sequence comes from Rhodococcus sp. NPDC003383, assembly GCF_053589115.1. Lineage (NCBI taxonomy): Bacteria > Bacillati > Actinomycetota > Actinomycetes > Mycobacteriales > Nocardiaceae > Rhodococcus > Rhodococcus sp. NPDC003383. The sequence continues at coordinate 309,838 of NZ_JBSFRG010000002.1, forward strand.
CGCCGCGCGGCCCTCGAGCTCGCGCTGCTCCTGCGGGTCGACGTCCTCGACGGGGGTGGTCTGGATGCGGTGCATCGTCGAGATCAGCTCGTTCTGCGCGAACCCGAGCGCGTACGAGCGGGCGATGAGCGGCAACAGTCGGCGCTGGTGGACGAGGTAGTCGAGCAGCAGCACCTCCTGCTCGTCGTTCGGCGCGGAGAACTGGCGGCGCTGCAGCGCGTACTGCGTGGCGATCGTGAGCGCGACGCGCGCCGCGGCCCCGGCGGACCCGCCGACCGTGACGCGGCCGCGCACGAGGGTGCCGACCATGGTGAAGAACCGGCGGTTCGGGTTCTCGATGGGCGAGTGGTAGGTGCCGTCCGGGTCCACGTCCGCGTACCGGTTGAGCAGGTTCTCCCGCGGCACCCGCACCCCGTCGAAGCTGATGCGGCCGTTGTCGACGCCGGGCAGCCCGCCCTTGTATCCGCAGTCGGAGGTCGTCACGCCGGGCAGGTCGTTGCCGTGCTCGTCGCGGATCGGCACGACGAAGCAGTGCACACCCTCCGTCACGCCGCCGGTGATCAGTTGCGCGAACACCGCCGCGACCGTCGCGTGCTGTGCCGCCCCGCCGATGTAGTCCTTGCGCGCGGACGGGGTGGGGGAGTCGATGACGAACTCCTGCGTGGCCGGGTCGTATGTCGCGGTCGTCTCGAGCGCCTGCACATCGCTGCCGTGGCCGGTCTCGGTCATCGCGAAGCACCCGAGCAACTCGAGGTCGATGAGCGGGCGGATGTAGCGCTCGTGGTGCCGCTGCGTGCCCAGGTTCTCGATGGCACCGCCGAACAGGCCCCACTGCACGCCCGACTTGACCATCAGCGACAGGTCCGACATCGCGAGCATCTCGATCGACGCGACCGCGCTGCCGGGGTCGCCGGTGCCGCCGCTCGCCTCCGAGAAACCGGCCGACGCGTAGCCGGCCTCGGCGAGCAGCCGCATCTGGTCGAGGACGGTCGCGCGGGCCCGGTCCAGATCGGGGATGTGATGGGGAGCGAATTCCTCCCGTGCCAGGTCGGTGCGGGCCCGGGAGCGGGCCTGCCGCCACGCGCCGTCGAGAGTGTCACGGAGATGATCAGCTGTGGTCGCCATGAATCCGACCCTAGGGCGGTGCCCCTGCTGGTGCTGCGGTTCCGCGTGCGGCACGCCGTGAACCGGGTGCCGTGAATCGGCGTTCCCGCCGGACAACCGGTGTTCCCGCCGGACCGAGACGGAGGTCACGCACGCCCGGGTGCCTTTTGGCAAATCCGCCGAAACTGGGACACTGGAGGTCGTGACTGCGACCCCCGATGCCTCCCGCACCCACGACACTGCTTCCGCCGCCCTGTTCGACCGGGCGTCGAAGGTGACGCCCGGAGGCGTCAACTCGCCGGTTCGAGCGTTCGGTTCGGTCGGCGGAACCCCCCGGTTCATCGCCTCGGCCTCGGGCAGCACCCTCACCGACGTCGACGGCAATTCCTATGTGGACCTGGTGTGTTCGTGGGGGCCGATGATTCTCGGCCACGCGCATCCCGCGGTCGTGGAGGCGGTCCGCACCGCCGCGACGTCCGGTCTGTCGTTCGGTGCGCCGACCGCCGGTGAGGTCGAACTCGCCGAGGAAATCGTGGCGCGCATCGCGCCCGTCGAACAGGTCCGGCTCGTCAATTCCGGGACCGAAGCGACGATGAGTGCGGTGCGTCTGGCGCGCGGATTCACCGGCCGCAGCAAGATCGTCAAATTTTCCGGGTGTTATCACGGTCACGTCGACGCGCTGCTCGCCGACGCCGGCTCCGGTCTCGCGACCTTCGGCCTGCCCACCTCCCCGGGCGTGACGGGCGCGCAGGCCGAGGACACCCTCGTGCTGCCGTACAACGACCTCGAGGCCGTCCGTGCCACGTTCGCCGCCAACCCGGGGCAGATCGCCGCCGTCATCACCGAGGCGGCCGCCGGCAACATGGGTACCGTCCCGCCGCTGCCCGGGTTCAACGAGGGACTGCGGGAGATCACCCGCGAGCACGGCGCGCTGCTGATCATGGACGAGGTGATGACCGGGTTCCGCGCGAGCGCCACCGGCTGGCACGGCATCGACGGGGTGGCCGGCGACCTGATGACCTTCGGCAAGGTGATGAGCGGTGGCCTGCCCGCCGCCGCATTCGGTGGCCGCGCCGACGTCATGGCCCGTCTCGCCCCCGCCGGCCCGGTCTACCAGGCCGGCACCCTCTCCGGTAACCCGGTCGCGGTCGCCGCGGGTCTCGCGAGCCTGCGCGCCGCCGACGCCGACGTGTACGCGGCCCTCGACCGCAACGCCGCGACCCTGGGCCGGCTGCTCGACGAGGCCCTCACCGCCGAAGGCGTGCCGCACCGCGTGCAGAACGCCGGCACCCTCCTCAGCGTCTTCTTCACGGACGCGCCGGTGACGAACTACGACGAGGCGAAGGCCGCGCAGACCTGGCGCTTCCCGGCGTTCTTCCACGCCCTGCTCGAGCACGGCGTGTATGCCCCGCCGAGCGCTTTCGAGACCTGGTTCGTCTCGTCCGCCCTCGACGACGACGCCTTCTCGCGGATCGCCGACGCCCTGCCGCACGCCGCGAAGGCCGCCGCGGCGGCGACCGCCCCCTGACCCGACCCGACCCGCCTCCATCCCGATCCGCTGACGCCCGACGCGAGGAATACCCACGTGACCGAAACCGTCCCGTCCGAGAAGCGCACCATCGTGCACGTGCTGCGGCACGGCGAGGTGCACAACCCCACCGGCATCCTCTACGGCCGGCTGCAGGGCTACCGGTTGTCCGTCACCGGTGAGTCGCAGGCACGGTCGGTGGCGGCGGTGCTCGCCGACCACGACATCGCGCACGTCGTCGCGTCCCCGCTGGAGCGCGCGCAGCAGACCGCCGCGCCGATCGCCGAGAAGCACGGACTGCCGGTCCTCACGGACGAGAACCTCATCGAGGCGGGCAACCAGTTCGAGGGCCTGAAGGTCGCGGTGGGCGACGGCGCGCTGAGCCGTCCCCGGCACTGGTGGAAGCTGCGCGACCCGTTCACCCCCTCGTGGGGCGAGCCCTACCTGCAGATCGCGCATCGCATGCTCGCCGCCGTCAACGCCGCGCGCGTCGCCGCGGTCGGCCGCGAGGCGGTGTGCGTGAGCCACCAGCTTCCGGTGTGGACGCTGCGCCGATTCCTCGAAGGGGAGCGGCTGTGGCACGACCCGCGGAACCGGCAGTGCAGTCTCGCGTCTCTGACGTCTCTGGTGTACGACGGGGACACCCTCGTCGACATCGTGTACTCGGAGCCGGCCGGGGCCTCCGACCCGAATGTGCACGGCGCATGAGAAGGATCTTCGTGGTCGTCGCGGCGCTGCTGTGCAGCGTCGCGGCTCTGACGTCGTGCGCGACCGGTGACGACGCCGTCGCCACCGGCGGCACGTTCGATTTCGTTTCCCCGGGCGGTCAGACCCGCATCTTCTACGATCCGCCGGCCGAACGAGGCACCCTCGGTGACCTGTCCGGTGAGGACCTGATGAACGAGGGGCAGACGCTCTCGCTCGCCGACTACGAGGGCCAGGTCGTCGTGCTGAACGTGTGGGGTCAGTGGTGTGCTCCCTGCCGCAGCGAGGTCGGGGACCTCGAGCAGGTGTACGAGTCGACCAAGGACCTGGGCGTGCAGTTCCTCGGCATCAACGTCCGCGACAACCAGCGTGACAAGGCGCAGGACTTCGTCGTCGACAACAAGGTGGCCTATCCGTCGATCTACGACCCGGCGATGCGGTCGCTGCTCGCGCTGGGCCGCAACTATCCGACCTCGGTGGTGCCGACGACCGTGGTGCTCGACCGCGACCATCGCGTCGCCGCGGTGTTCCTCACCGAACTGCTCGCCGAGGACCTGCAGCCGGTGGTCGAGCGGATCGCCGCCGAACCGGCCGGACAGCAGTGATGACGAGTACGGCAGTGACGACGAGTACCGCAGCGTTCACCGCGACCGGCGCCGACACGGTGCTGGCGTCCGGGGTGGGTGACACCTTCCAGTCGATGGCCGCGAGCGGGCCGCTACTGCTCGCCGCCGGTGCGTGCCTGCTCGCCGGGCTCGTCTCGTTCGCGTCGCCGTGCGTGGTGCCGCTCGTTCCCGGCTACCTGTCGTACCTGGCCGGGGTCGTCGGTGCGGAAGCACCGGCGGTCACCGAGGCGCAGGCCCAGGCCCGCACGACGACGCTGCGCAGCGACGGCCGGTTGCGGGTCGCCGGCGCCGCGGCGCTGTTCGTCGCCGGGTTCACCGTGGTGTTCGTCCTGGCCACCGCGTCCGTCTTCGGCGCGATCTCGTTGCTCTCGGTCAACCGTGACGTCCTGATGCGGGTCGGCGGGGTCGTCACCATCGTCATGGGCCTGGTGTTCGTGGGCCTGATCCCGGCGTTGCAGCGCGACACCCGGCCCGAACCGCGCCGACTGTCGAGCCTGGCGGGTGCGCCGCTGCTCGGCGGCGTCTTCGCGCTCGGCTGGACCCCCTGCCTCGGGCCGACGCTGGCCGGGGTGATCTCGCTGGCGGCCGGCACCGAAGGCACGACGGCGGCGCGGGGTGTCGCCCTGATCGTCTTCTACTGCCTCGGGCTGGGTCTGCCCTTCGTGGTGCTGGCCCTGGGGTCGGCGCGCGCGTTGCGGGGGGTCGGCTGGCTGCGATCGCACGCCCGCACCGTGCAGATCTTCGGCGGCATCATGCTCGTCGCGGTGGGGGTCGCCCTGGTCACCGGCGCGTGGGACATGTTCGTGTCCTGGGTGCGGGACGCCTTCATCTCCGAGGTGACGCTGCCGATCTGACGGCAGAGGTCGCCACCAGTTCCGAACGTTTCGAGAGGCAGTACATGCAGCCCGGTCAGATGGTCCGCACGGGAGGTCGCAGCATCGTGGGAGGTCACCGGTGACCGCGACCGACACCCCGACCACCGCGCCGCAGCCGGTGCCGCCTCGGCAGGGTCCGGCCGGGCGCGCCGTCGCGTTCGTGCGCAACACCTGGCGCGGGCTGACGTCGATGCGCACGGCGCTGGTGCTGCTGTTCCTGCTCGCGCTCGCCGCCATCCCGGGTGCCCTGCTGCCGCAGCGCAGCCTCAACGCCGGCAAGGTCGACGAGTACATCGCCGCGCGGCCCACCCTCGGACCGTTCATGGACAAGCTCGAGCTGTTCGACGTGTTCGGCAGTTTCTGGTTCACCGCGATCTACGTGCTGCTGTTCGTCTCGCTCGTCGGGTGCATCCTGCCGCGGTGCGTCGAGCACTTCCGGGCGTTGCGCACCCGCCCGGTGCCGGCGCCGCGGAACCTGGGCCGGCTGCCGCACCACGCCGAGACGACCGTCGGCGGGAGTCCCGAGGAGATTCTCGCCCGGGTCCGTGGGCAGCTGAAGGGCTGGCGCATCGCCGAACGTGCCGGGGGACCGCGCGCGAAGGACGGCGAGCTGACCCTGTCCGCCGAGAAGGGCTATCTGCGCGAGTTCGGCAACCTGGTCTTCCACATCTCCCTGGTCGGTCTGCTCTTCACCGTCGCCATGGGCAAGCTCTTCGGATACGAGGGGCAGCGCATCCTCATCGCGCACGGGGAGGAGTTCTGCACGACCTCCCCGGCGTCGTTCGATTCGTTCCGTGCCGGTGTCACCCTGGACGGCACCGGGCTGAACCCGATGTGCATCCGGGTGAACGATTTCGAGGCGGACTACCTCGACAACGGCCAGGCCGAGATGTTCACCTCGAACATCGACTACCAGTACGGCGACGACATCACCTCGAACACGTGGCGGCAGGCCGAGCTGAAGGTGAACCATCCGCTGCGCGTCGGCAGCGACCGCGTGTACCTGCAGGGGCACGGATTCGCGCCGACGTTCACGGTGACCTGGCCGAACGGCGAGACCCGCACCGAGACGCTGCAGTTCGCCCCCGACGATCCGAGGACGTTCCTGAGCAGCGGCGCGATGCGGTTCGACCCGCCGGGCGGCATGTTCCCCGACGCCGACGAACGCCGCAGGAACCAGATCGCGATCGAGGGCCTGTTCGCGCCGACGGCCGCACTGCACGGATCGCTGCTGTCGTCGGCGTTCCCGAAGATGCTGGATCCGGCCGTCGCGATCGACATCTACAAGGGCGACGCCGGCCTCGACACCGGCAGCCCGCAGTCGCTGTTCTCGCTCAACGGCGAGCTGATCAACCAGGGTCGCCTGGTCAAGCAGGATCGGGTGAACCTGAAGCCGGGGGAGAGCGCCACGCTCGCGGACGGCACCCAGGTCCGCTTCGACGGCGCCACCGACTTCGTGAACCTGCAGGTCTCGCACGACCCGGCGCAGCAGTGGGTGCTCGTGTCGGCGCTGGCGATGATGGCGGGACTGCTCGTGTCGCTGCTGGTCAAGCGGCGGCGCGTCTGGGTCCGGGTGTATCCGGCCGGTACAGTGACAGACGGCGAACGACAAACCGTAGTAGAGCTCGGTGGTCTGGCCCGCACGGATCAGGCCGGCTGGGGTGACGAGTTCGACCGTCTGGTTGCGCGCCTGCTCGGTCACGACGCTGCCGGTTCGGCAGAGGAGAAGAACAGATGATTGCTCACGAGACGCTCGCGCGGTACAGCGACTGGGCTTTCGAATCGGCCTTCGCCGTGCTGGTGCTGGCGCTGGTGCTGCTCGTCGCCGAGTACGCGACCCACCGGGCCGACCGGGTCGCCGAGCGCGAACTCGTCACCGCCGGCGCCCCCTCCGGTGGAACACAGGTCCCGGGCCGCGTCGACGGTCCGCCGACCCCGGGCCGCGTCGACGGTCCGCAGAGCCGGACGATGTCGGAGCGGCTCGGCAACATGGGTCGCGCCCTCGTGGTCGTCGTCGCCGCGCTGATGGTCGCCTCGATCGTGCTGCGCGGATTCGCCACCGAGCGTTTCCCGCTCGGCAACATGTACGAGTTCGTGGCGATGGCCTGCACCGCCGCGGTCCTGTTCGGCCTGGTGGCGCTCCGCAAGCCCGCCTACCGCATCATGTGGGTCTACCTGCTGGTGCCGGTGCTGATCCTGATGTTCCTCGCCGCGACCGTCCTCTATGCGGACGCCGCGCCCGTCGTGCCGGCTCTGCGTTCGTTCTGGTTGCCGATCCACGTGACGATCATCAGCGTCGGCAGCGGCATCTTCCTCGTCTCCGGTGTCGCCAGCCTGCTGTTCCTGCTGCGCATCCGTTTCCAGAAGGACGCCGAGGGGAGCGGTGTGTTCGGCCGCGTCGCCCAGCGCCTGCCGGACGCGCAGACCCTCGACCGCCTGGCCTACCGCACGACGATCATCGCCTTCCCGCTGTTCGGTGCCGGCATCATCCTCGGTGCGATCTGGGCCGAGGCCGCGTGGGGCCGGTTCTGGGGCTGGGATCCGAAGGAAACCGTCTCGTTCATCACCTGGGTCGTCTACGCGGCCTACCTCCACGCCCGCGCGACGTCCGGGTGGCGCAACACCCGCGCGGCCTGGATCAACGTGGCCGGGTTCGTCGCCATGCTGTTCAACCTGTTCATCATCAACATGGTGGTGTCCGGTCTGCACTCGTACGCCGGCCTGACCTGATCCTGCTATCGTCTCCGCGATCGTTGGTGGGGGCGAGAACAAGGGGGAACGGGCGATGCCGGACGGGACGAAGCGGGGGCCGTCGGCGCAGGATCTCGATGCGTCGCTGCTGGTGCGGCGGGTGACGCCACCCCCGGCGCGGGGCTGGCGGCGGGCGCTCTACCGGGGTACGGGCGGTCGCATCAACGTCGGGGAGAACGGCCGCGACCGCAGCCGGGTCGAGCTGGCCGACCAGGTCCGGCAGCCCCTGCACGGCTGCTACCGCATCGCACTGCTCAGCCTCAAGGGCGGGGTCGGCAAGACCACGACGACGGTCACGCTCGGGTCGACGTTCGCGGCGCTGCGCGGGGACCGGGTGATCGCGGTCGACGCGAACCCGGACCGGGGCACGCTCAGCCAGAAGGTGCCGTCGGAAACCCCGGCGACCGTGCGCACCCTGCTGCGCGACGAATCACGCGTGCGCACCTACGGCGACGTCCGCGCCTACACCTCCCAGAACCGGCACCGGCTCGAGGTGCTCGCCTCCGACAGCGACCCGGCGGTATCGGAGGCGTTCAGCGCGCAGGACTACGAGCAGGTCCTGTCGACGCTCGAGCGGTTCTACAGCATCGTGCTCACCGACTGCGGAACCGGGCTGATGCATTCGGCGATGCGCGCGATCCTCGAGAACGCCGACGCGCTGATCGTCGTGAGTTCCGGTTCGGTCGACGGCGCGCGCAGTGCCTCCGCGACGCTGGACTGGCTCGACGCGCACGGCTATCGGCAGCTGGTGGCGGAGTCGGTGGCGGTGGTCAACGCAGTGCGGCCGCGGTCGGGCAAGGTCGATATCGATCGGCTCGTCGGGCACTTCGCGCAGCGCTGCCGCGCGGTCCACGTGCTGCCCTTCGACCCGCATCTCGAAGAGGGCGCCGAGATCGATCTCGATCGCCTGCACGCAACCACCCGCCGCGCGCTGCTGGGGCTCGCGGCGGATGTGGCCGCGGATTTTCCGCGGCGGTCGGGGAATCAGTCGCCGGGGTCCTGATCGGGGGCGGCCGGCCCTTCGGTGCGACGCCGGTGTACCTCGCGATCGACCTTCCACAGGAATTCGGGATCGTCGTCCGGACCGAGAGCGCGTCCGGATTGCGTGTGCATTGCCGGACCGAACGCCTTCCACAGCAGAACCGCGAGTGTTACCGCACCGATGAATGCCAGCAGATAGAGCACGATGCACCTCCTTGCCGTGGACGCGCCCCTGTCGGTCCGGACCGGGCCGTGGGCGACTCTTCCACCAGTCTATGCGCCCCGACCAGCGGGGACACCGTCAGGCGTCCCCGACGCCCCCGGCGACCCGAGGTGCCGGGTTCGTCCGAAAGGTCGGAATGCGACTCTCGGTGTGGTGTCGAGAAGAGGTGCTGTCAGCGGGTCGCCTCGGTGGTGAGCGAGCGGAGCAACGCCAGGACCTCCGATTCCCGGAAGCGGCGATGTCCGCCCGGGGTGCGCAGGGAGCCCAACCGGCCGGCGTGGGCCCACCGGGTCACGGTCTTGGGATCCACGTGGAAGAGGGCGGCGACCTGACCGGGCGTCAGCAGAGATTCCTTGGCGCCGTTGAAAGCGGGTGCACTCATTGCTGTAGTCCTCCGGGTGTTTCGTCGTGATCGGGTGATTCGATCGGTTGTTCCCAGCCATGTTGACACCGAAACCCCTGGTTGCTCGAACGGTCTACGGTTGGTAAAGCGGAAGTAATAGACAAAACGGACGTTTTGTCTGCCGTCCCGGAGGGGGACGCGGCACGAAAATTCGGGGCCGCCGCGGACGGCTACCCTGGATGCGTGAACGACGCAGCCGCCAACCGCCCCGACCAGGACCGACCGACCGCCACCGGCAAGGGAGCACTCGCCCGCGACGTGGTCGTGTACTCGCTCGCCCGGATGCTGCTGGTTCTCGTGCTCGCAGTCCTGATCCTCTACGTTCCGCGCTCCTTCGGGGTGGAAATCCCGCTCCTCATCGCGGCCCTGTTCGCGGTCCTCATCGCGATGCCGCTGTCGCTCGTGCTGTTCGCGCCGCTGCGGCGGCGGGTGAACGCGGGCATCGCCGACGTCGACGCCCGCCGTCGCGCCGAACGAGCCGACCTCGAGGCCCGCCTGCGCGGCCGGGACGGCAAGTGACCCAACCCGGAGAGCCGGTCGTCGTCGACAACAGCGCGCCGCGGGACTGGGTCGACAACGCGATCCGGCTCATCGAGGCCGACGCGCAGCGCAGCGCGGACACGCATCTGCTCCGGTACCCCCTGCCCGCGGACTGGAACATCCAGCTCTACCTCAAGGACGAGTCCACCCACATCACCGGCAGCCTCAAACACCGGCTCGCGCGGTCGCTGTTCCTCTACGGGCTGTGCAACGGCTGGATCCGGGAGGACACCCCGATCGTCGAGGCGTCCTCCGGATCGACCGCGGTCAGCGAGGCGTACTTCGCGAAGCTGCTGGGACTGGACTTCGTCGCGGTGGTCCCACGCAGCACCAGCGCCGCGAAGGTCGCGCTGATCGAGGCGCAGGGCGGGCGCTGCCACTACATCGACCGGCCCCCGGAGATCTACTCCGAGGCCCAGCGCCTCGCCACCGAGCTCGGCGGCCACTACATGGACCAGTTCACCCACGCCGAGCGCGCCACCGACTGGCGCGGCAACAACAACATCGCCCAGTCGATCTTCGCGCAGCTGCAGCTCGAGGAACATCCGGTGCCGGAGTGGATCGTCGTCGGTGCGGGTACCGGCGGCACCAGCGCCACGATCGGCCGCTACCTGCGGTACCAGCGTCATCGCAGCCGGCTCGCGGTCGTGGACCCGGAGAACTCCGCCTTCTTCGGCGGCTATGCCACCGGATCGGCCGATTACACGACGGGGATGCCGTCCCGCATCGAGGGCATCGGACGGCCGCGCGTCGAACCGTCGTTCGTCGGCCAGGTCGTCGACCGGATGATCCGCGTCCCCGACGCCGCGTCCATCGCCGCAGCACGGCACGCGAGCGGGGTCCTCGGCCGGCGCGTCGGCGGGTCGACCGGCACCAACCTGTGGGGTGCGTTCGGGCTCGTCGCCGAGATGCTCGCCGAGGGTCGCCGCGGCAGCGTCGTGACCCTGCTGTGCGACGGTGGGGAACGCTACGCGCAGACCTACTACTCCGACGAGTGGGTCGCGGCCGAAGGTCTGGACCTGACCGGCCCGGCCGACACCCTGGAGCTGTTCGCGAAGACCGGGGGCTGGGCTCCCTGACGCTGTGCGGCTCCGCCGCTCGTGTGCCTTAATGGCGGCTGGGACCGCCACATAGGCACACCGGCCGAAGGCACCCGCGTACCGTGGACGCATGGATCGCCCCGAGGTGACCCTGGCGAACGCCGACGCCGTCTACGACTTCTACCGCGACCACCGGCAGCCCCGCCTGCTCGCCCTGGCCGCCTACGCGATGCTCGCGGCCCGCTACCGGCCCCGCGTCAACTATCGAGGTGGGGCCCGCGATGCGCTGCGCGCGGTGATCGCGGACGGCACGCCTCTGGTGATCGTCGCGAATCACCTCACCTACAGCGACCAGTACACCCTTGCCGCCACCGCATGGCGGTCCCCGCTGCGCACGCTGATCGGCCGCACCCGGGTCCTGGCGAAGGACGAACTGTTCCGCGAGCCGCGACAGCGTCGCGAGGTCGACATGATGGGCGGTATCCCGGTGTTCCGTGCGAAGAACTACGGGGTGCGAGCCGCCGCCGAGGCGGGCCGCCGCATGATGGACGTCGCTGCGCTGCGCCTGAGCAGGGGTGATTCGCTGGCGATCTTCCCGGAGGGAACGTGCAACACCGTCGACCCGGCCCGGGTGCAGGCAATGGGCACCGGCATCGGCCACATCGTGCGCCGCGCCGACGGGCTCGGCGCGAAACCGGCGCTGGTGACCGTCGGCATCTGCTACGGACCGGACAACGATCCCCGGAAACCCGCGAGCGTCTTCATCACCCAGCCGGTACTCGGGCTCACCGGCACTCCGCGGGAGATCACCCACCGGGTCGCGGAGGAACTGCAGCGGGCGGTCGACGGCGCGGTCGCACGGTATTGACGCCGCCGTACGGTATCCACATCGCACGGTATCCACACGGAGTCGGGGAGGGACGGCCGATGGCGGTGACGAGCGCGGGTCTGCTGCTGTACCGTATCGATCCGTCGGACCTGCTCACCGTGTGGCTCGTTCATCCCGGCGGTCCGTTCTGGAAGGGGAAGGACGAGGCGGCGTGGTCGATCCCGAAGGGGGAGTACACCGCGGACGAGGATCCCCTCGTCGTGGCACTGCGCGAATTCGAGGAGGAGTGCGGATTCCCGGCCCCGGAGGTGTCGACCTCGCTCCTGGGGAGGTTCCGGCAGCCCTCCGGCAAGGTCGTCACCGTGTACGTGGGTGAGGCCGACGAGGACGCCGAGGGCTTCGCGTTCGTCCGCAGCAACACGTTCGAACTCGAATGGCCGCCGCGGTCGGGACGGCTCCAGGAGTTCCCCGAGGTCGACGACGCCCGCTGGGTCACGCTGCCCGTGGCGGAATCCGCGCTGGTGAAGGGGCAGCGGCCGATCTTGGGGGCGCTCCGGGAGTATCTCGACGAAGCCGGACGGGTGTACCGGACCGGCTGATACGCGACGGGCGCCCCGCTGCCCCAGTTCGAGGGGTGAGGGAGGCGCCCGTCGTGTGCCGTGGTGGGTGCATGAAGCCGACCCGTCCGGGTCAGGCGTGGGCCGGAACGGCCTCCTGATCCGGGGTGCTCGGCTCGGCCGGGGCCTGCTTGGTGCGGGCCGGGACGAGCAGTGCGACCAGGGCGCCGGCCAGGGCTGCACCCGCACCGACGAACAGGCAGAGGTGGAACGCGGACTCGGTCGGGATCGAGTGGCCCCCCAGGTCCATGGTCTTGCTGGTGAGCACGGCTGCCATGACGGCGCCGGCCACGGTGGTGCCGACCGAGCGCATCAGCGAGTTGACACCCACGCTCGAACCGGCCTCCTCCATCGGGACGTTGTCCAGGATGAGGGTCGGGAAGGCGGCGTAGCCGATGCCGACGCCGGCGGAGGAGATGACGACGCTGACCATCAGCTTCCACGGCGCGTCCATCATGACGGCGCCGAAGACATAGCCGCAGGCCACGATCGTGGCGCCGATGGCCAGGGTGAGGCGGGCGCCGATGGCGGACATCAGCCTCGCGGAGATCGGGGCGAAGATCATCATCATCAGGCCACCGGGGAACATCCACAGGCCGGCCTGGAGGATCGTCTGTCCGAGGCCGTAGCCGGTGCGCTCGTCCATCTGCAGGAGCTGCGGCACGACGATCGAGGACGCCATCATGCCGAAGCCGATCAGGATGGCGGCGATATTGGTGAAGAGGACCGGACGGTGGCCCATGGTGCGCAGGTCGACCAGCGGGTCGTGGTGACGCAGCTCGAAGACACCGAAGAGGACCAGGACGATCGCGCCGCCGATGATGCAGCCCCAGGTGGTGCTGCTGCCCCAGCCCCAGGTCGAGCCCTTCGAGACGCCGACGAGCAGTGAGACGAGGCCGACTGCCAGGAGCAGGACGCCGACGTAGTCGAGGCGGGCCGGGTGGGTGTCCTGGGTGGCCGGGACGACCAGTGCGGTGGCCACGAGGACGATGATCGCCAGGGCGCTGGAGACGTAGAACAGCGCGTGCCAGTCGAAGGTCTGGGCGATCCAGGCCGACAGCGGCAGACCGATGGCGCCGCCCACACCGAGGGTGGCGGAGACGGTGGCGACCGCGGTGCCCTGCTTCTCCTTCGGGGCCAGCTCACGGACGGCCGAGATGGCCACCGGGATGTAACCCATCGCGATACCCTGCAGCGCGCGACCGACGAGGAACGGCACGAGGCCGGAACCCAGTGCGCAGAGCAGCGAGGCGACGACGAGCACGGCAGCAGAGCCGACCATGACGCGTTTCTTGCCGTACATGTCGGCGAGGCGGCCGGTGACCGGCATCGAGACGCCGGCGGCCAGCAAAGTGGCGGTGATCGCCCACGACGCGTTGGCGACCGTGGTGTTCAGCAGTTCGGGCAGTTCGGACTGGATCGGGATGACCAGCGACTGCATGAGTGCTCCGGCCAGGGAACCGAAGCACAGGGTGATGATGACGGCGGTGGCGCGGCTCGACGAGATGAGCGGTGCCGGCGCGCTCTTCGCGGCGGTGGTGTCCATGAGTTCCTGACGTAACGAGATATGTAAGTTACATATTTAGATGTGTAGAATACACATGTCCGCGGGTGAAGAAGTACTCGAATAGGGGTGGTTCCTATCACAGGCCTGGTCGATTCGGTGCGCGCGATGCCCGAGTGGGCACTCGTCGTGGCGACCTCACGTTTCGAACGAGGACAGCGCGCCGCGCAGTCGTTGAATCAGCTCAACGCTGCCGACAACCGCCTGCTGTGGTTGCTCACCACGCAGGGGCCACAGACGATGCGCCAGGTGGCCGAGGCTCTCGGGCTGGAACAGTCCACGGTGAACCGTCAGGTCCACGCCGCCCTGGCCCGCGGCCTGGTCGAGCGCCTGGACCAGGCCGGCGGCGGGGCCAAGACCCTGAAAGCCACCGCCGAGGGCCGGGGCATGTTCGAAACCGAACTCGCACGCAAGATGACGATCTTCGCGGCCGCGCTGGACGCGCTCCCAGCGGACGCGCGCGACGACTTCGTCCGGAACCTCGAAGTCTTCACCGAGGCCTACGCCGAGGCGGCCGAGCGGCAGGTGCAGTGCGAGGGTGACCGTTCCGGCGACGCGGTCTCCGGGTGATCGGGCGGCGTTCGCCCGAGTTTCGCGTGGGCGGAATCGGCAACGAATCGTCAACATTCGTTGACACGGTGGGGTTGTCAACCTAGATTGACAACATGAGCGAAGCAACGGCGCTCGCCGCATCCGCCGCCAGCCCCGATCCCGCCGAAGGGCTACGGGCAGTACGTGCGCTGCGGCGACTGCTCGAACGACTCGAAGAGATCCAGGTCGAGAACGCCCGCACCCAGGGCTGGTCCTGGCAGGCCATCGCCGACGAACTCGAGGTGAGCCGGCAGGCCGTCCACCAGAAGTACAACCGGAAGCGCAGGTGACCGCGATGTTCGAACGATTCACCGACAGCGCCCGTGCCGCTGTCGTCGACGCCCAGGCCCAGGCCCGAGCGCTCGACGCGACCGAAATCCGCCCGGAGCACCTCCTGCTCGGAGTGCTCGCGACCGCCGACCGATCGCTGCGCGCGCAACTGGCCGGTGTCGGACTCACCGGCGACGCCGTCTTCGCCGACCTCGAAGCCGCAGACGGCGTGCTCGGACCGGACGACGCCGACGCCCTCGAAAGCATCGGCATCGACCTCGACGCCATCCGCGAACGACTCGAGAGCACCTTCGGAGAAGGGATCCTCGACCGCCGATCGCCCGCTGCAGGACGCCCGGGCCGGTGGGGCCACATGCCATTCGCCCGCGGCGCCAAGAAGTCGCTGGAACTGGCCCTGCGCGAAGCCATTGCCCGGCGAGAGCGATCCATCACCGCCGAACACCTGCTCCTCGGGATCCTGCGCTCCGACGACCCCACCGCGCTCGGGCTGATCGAAAAGCACATCACGAGCGGGGACCTGCGGCAACTCCTTGCCGCGCGTCTCGACCGCGCTGCCTGATCGCCCCGCTGGTCCCACCCGCCACAGCGGCCGACGTGTGTAACAGTGGCGGTATGACATCACTGATCCTGCGATTGGTCATCAACGCCATCGGGCTGTGGCTCGCCGCCACGCTCATCGACGGCGTCCGGATCGGCGCGATGGAAGGCGAGGACGGGCTCACCGGCCGCACCGTTCTGGCTCTGCTGGTGCTCGCCGTGATCTTCACGATCGTCAACGCCCTCGTGAAGCCGTTCGTCAAGCTGCTGTCGCTGCCACTGCTGATTCTGACCCTCGGACTGTTCACCCTGGTCATCAACGCGTTGATGCTGTGGCTGACCTCGTGGATCAGCTCGTTCACCGACTACGGCCTGACCCTGAGCGGATTCTGGGCGGCCGTGTGGGGCGCCCTGATCATCTCCATCGTCAATCTCGTGCTCGGCGCGTTCGTGCCCGGCGACTGACCGCCACCGCGCCGCGCCCCCGCCGGAGGCCGAGCCGAATGCTCAGCCGAACGCGAGGGCCGGCGCGGTCGCCACCGCCCACACCAGCATGGCGAGCCCCGAATCCTGCAACGCCGGGATCAGGCTCTTGCCCAGACCTCCGGCGCGGACAGGGGCGTGGGCGCGCACGGCGAACGGCACGGCGAGCAGACCCGCCAGGGCCCACGGTGTCACCGCGACCAGCGCGAGGGACGCGACGAACGGCACCCCGACCAGAATCAGGTGCAGCGTGCGGGTGCGCGGATCGCCGAGCCGCACCGCCAGCGTGCGCTTGCCGCTGACCGTGTCGGTCGGGATGTCCCGGAGGTTGTTCGTCACCAGCACGGCCGTCGACAACGACCCGACCGCGACCGCGCACGCCAGACCCGCCCAGGTCACCCGGCCGGCCTGCACGAACTGCGTGCCGAGCACCGCGACGAGACCGAAGAACACGAACACCGCGATCTCACCGAAGCCGGCATAGCCGTACGGGTTGCGGCCACCGGTGTAGTACCAGGCGCCGACGATGCACACCGCGCCGACGAGGATCAGCCACCACGCGCTCGTCGCCGCCAGCACGAGGCCCGCGACCGCGCCGATCCCGAAGCACACGAACGCTGCGCGCTTGACGCTCGCCGGTGAGGCCAGACCCGAACCCACCAGGCGCAGCGGACCGACCCGATCGTCGTCGGTGCCGCGGATACCGTCCGAATAGTCGTTCGCGAAGTTCACCCCGATGACGAGGGGCAACGCGACGCACAACGCCAGCAGCGCCTTCCACCACACCGCGCCGTCGATGGCGGCGGCGGCGCCGGTACCGGCGACGACCGGAGCGATCGCATTGGGGAGGGTGCGCGGGCGGGCGCCTTCGAGCCATTGACCTGCGGTTGCCATGGATCGATCTTCGCACCCTGCCCGGTGGTCAGGAGAATCGGGCGACGAGCGCGCGGCGATCGACCTTGCCCGGTCCCCGCAGCGGCAAGGCGTCGACGACGTGCAGTTCGCGCGGAGCGGCGGTGCGGTCGAGTGTCGCGGCGACGTGGTCGCGCAACTCGTCGAGAGCGGGGGAGCAGCCGGGTGCCGCGACCACGACGGCAGCCACGCGCTGCCCGAGGCGGGCGTCGGGCAGGCCGATCACCGCGACCTCCCGCACCGAGGGATGCTCGATCAGGACCGCTTCGACGACCTGCGGCACGACGGTGAGCCCGCCCGTCGACAGGGCTTCGTCGAGCCGGCCCAGGATGCGGAGCACCCCGTCGTCGAGGATCCCGGCGTCGGCGGTCCGGAACCAGCCGGGAGTGGCGAACCCGGGATGGTCGGGCAGGCCGCGGTACCCGGACGCCAGCGTTGCGCCGCCGAGCCAGACCCGCGATTCGGTGTCGACCCGAACGTCCACCCCGGTCAGCGGCACCCCGTCGTACACGCAGCCGCCGCACGTCTCGCTCATCCCGTAGGTGCGCACGACCGTGATGCCGGCCTCGCGGGCGCGGCGCAGCACCGGCGCCGGGGTCGCGGCACCGCCGAGCAGGATCGCGTCGAGTCGGGCCGCGGCGCGCGTGGCCTCCGGATGCTCGAGGGTCTTGATCAGCTGGGTCGGCACCATCGACGAATACCGCCGCGGCCCGTCCATCGCGGCGACCGCCGCGGGAAGCGCTGCCGGATCGAATCCGTTCGCGACGTCCACTACGACCGGATCGGTGCCCGACAGCAGACTGCGCAACAGCACCTGCATCCCTGCGATGTGGTGAGCGGGCAGCGCGAGGAGCCACGATCCGGTTCCACCGATCCGCTCGTGCGTGGCGTCCCCGCTGGCACGTAGGGCCGCCGCCGTCAGCTGGGCGCCCTTCGGGGTTCCGGTGGTGCCGGACGTCGCCATCACCAGCCCGATGCCGTCGTCGATCGGCTCGCCGGGGCGGAGCGCGTCGGTCAGGCGGCGGGTCTCGCGCTCGTCCGCGGCGGGCACGGGCAGCAGAGCGGGACCCTCACCGTCGAGCATGCGGCGCAGCGTGGGAAGTATCGCGACGACGTCCCGCCCCGGCGGGACGCGCAGGACTTCGAGAACGTCACTCACAGGTCGCGGCCGGTGAGGGGCCAGCCCCCGGCCTCCAGGTGCTTCCGGACCCGGTCCACGTCCTGGTCGAGCGGCATCTCGTTGGTCACCTTCGTGATGAGCACCGCGATGTCGGTCTTGGTTATCGGCAGGTCGCCGGCCTCGATCAGCGCATCGGCGACCTGGTCGACCTCGTCCTCGGACAGGCGGCGGGTGAGCAGCGCCAGCAGCGGAACGTAGTCCTGCTCCGGCACCCCTTCGGGGTAGCCGGCGCGGAGCCATTCGATGATCGAGGAGAGGAACGGAGGCAAGATCACGGCGCCCCTCTAGCCGGTCCGCGGGCGGCAGTCCTCGCGGACGAGTCGTCCTGGGCCGTGTCGTCCTGGGCCGTGTCCTCGGAGATCCCGTTCCTGGAGATCCCGTTCCTGGCGACCCCGTCGTCGGAGAACCGGTCGTCGTTGGGGACGGATTCACCGGCGGCAGCGGTGTCGGCCGAGGCGGTGTCCTCGGTGGACGCGGTGTCTTCGGTGGACGCGGTGTCTTCGGTGGACGCGGCGTCCTCGGCGGCCAACACCGGCCATCCGCCTTCGGCGAGACGTGCGGTGACCCGCTCGACGTCCTCCTCCGTGGGCTCCTCGTGCAGGACCCCCGCGATGATCTTCTTGAGAGTGTCGTAGTCGACGTGACGATCGGGACGTTCGTGCGCGGTAGCGATGGACAGTTCGACGACCTGGGCGATCTCTTCGTCGGTCAGCCGTCTCCGAAGCACCGCGAGCAGCGCGAAGTGGTCCTTTGCCGGAATGCCTTCCGGGTAGCCGGCGCGCAGCCAGTCGAGGACCGAGCGAAGCGAATACTTGGACACTGGGCTTCTTTCGTGGTGTGCGATCAGAACAGGTTGATGCCGAAACTGCTGGACAGGAAGTCGGCAGTCAACAGCAGTATTCCCGCAATGATGGCAATCACAACCACAGCGAAGCAGACAATTGCACCGGCCTTGCCGATGAGGGTGGGACCGGCGTTCTCATCGGTACCGCCCGACGCCAGCGACCGCATTCCGAGGGCGAACAGTGCCGGAAGACCGGCACCGAAGATCAGTCCGACCAGCACGACCTGCCACAGGGAACTCAGAGTGTGGACCAAGAGATTCACAGGCGCCCCTTCGACCCGGCCGGACGCGCGTCGGGATCCGTCGACACGGTGTGTGCGCCGGAGGCGTTGCCTTTGTTTCCGCCCTCCCACTCGGCGGTGACGTTGGAGGCGTCGATCGGCTGCTTACGCGACCGCAGATACATGAACAGCGCCAGAGCGCAGAGGATCGCGAACACCACCAGGACGCCGGGGAGACCGCCGATCAGGTGTGCGATGCCCCAGCAGATCGCGCCGACCAGAGCGGCCGACGGCAGCGTGATCAACCAGGCCACGGCCATGCGCCCGGCGACACCCCAGCGGACGTCGGCCGATTTGGTGCCGAGGCCGGTGCCGAGGATCGAGCCGGTCGCGACGTGCGTGGTCGACAGCGGCAGACCGAAATGGCTGGACGTGAGGATGATGGCGGCCGACGAGGACTCCGCCGCCATGCCCTGCGGCGGGGAGATCTCGACGAGGCCCTTGCCGAGGGTGCGGATGATCCGCCAGCCGCCGAGGTAGGTGCCCAGCGCGATCGCGACCGCGCAGGCGAGCTTGACCCAGAACGGCATCTCGGCGTCGGCGGTGATGGTGCCGTGGGCGACCAGCGCGAGGAAGATGACGCCCATCGTCTTCTGGGCGTCGTTGGTGCCGTGAGCCAGTGACACGAGCGACGCGGTCCCCACCTGGCCGATGCGGAAGCCGTGCGAGCGGTGATTCTCGGGGATGTCGTGGGTGAGCCGGTGAACGGCCCAGGTGCCGACCGTCGCGACGAGTGCGGCGACCACCGGCGCGAGCAGTGCCGGGATGATCACCTTGCCCAGCACGCCGTCCCACACGACGCCGTTGATGCCGATGGCCGCGAGTGCCGAGCCGATCAGGCCGCCGAACAACGCGTGCGACGAGCTCGAGGGCAGGCCGAACAGCCAGGTGGCGAGGTTCCAGAGGATGCCGCCGACGAGACCCGCGAAGACGATGATGAGGAGTTCTTCGCCGCCGGTGCTGCCCAGATCGACGACGCCCTTCGCGACGGTCGCGGCGACCTCGACGGACAGGAAGGCGCCCACCAGATTGAGAGTCGCCGAGAGCGCAACTGCCACCTTCGGCTTCAGCGCACCCGTGGCGATGGATGTGGCCATTGCGTTGCCGGTGTCGTGGAATCCGTTGGTGAAGTCGAATGCGAGGGCAGTGACGACCACTACCAGGAGGACAACAAGCTCAGCGGTCACATCTGAAGATTGTGCGGTAGCGGTTAGGCAAAAGTACAGCGAAGCTCTGATGAACTGAAAGCGTTTCGAACCTGTTACACGAGGTCGCGGGAGGGTGCCGCTCGAAGCGTGTGGGAGGAGTCACTCGCGGAGCGATGTGATCTTGTTCTCATCGTTACTTTCCCGGGTGCCCCGGACCGGTCCTCGGCCCGGTTTCCCGGCACCGCTCGCGCTACCGGGTGTCGCGCCGGATCGGGTGGTCCGGGGGAATCTGCACGAGCACGACGGGGATGCCGTCGGGGTCCGCGATCCACAGTTCGTGCAACCCCCACGGTTCCTGCCTGGCCTCCCGCACGATCTCGACGCCGGCGAGAACGAGTTCCGCCTCGGCGTCGTACACGTCCCGCACCTGCAGCCAGAGGGCGCCGGCGAAGTGGGTCGGTTCGTCGGACGCGCCGTGCCCCGCAATCTCGATCAGCCCCTGCCCGGCGAAGAACACCGTGCCGCCCGGGTACTCACGGGCGATCGCGAGACCGAGCGTTTTCCCGTAGAACTCGAGCGCGGCGTCGTAGTCGCGCGGACGCAGGATCGTCCGGCTGCTCAGCACCTCCACGTTCCGGGTTCCTTCCTCTACTCGTGCGTGCCGGGGCACGATTCGTGACCTCGCCGGCCGTGGGTCCGTCGTTCCTCTTTCATCTCGGCCTCGAACAGGTGCCGGCGACCGTCGACCAGTTTGCTGCGCACGTCCGAGTCCAGAGCCCGGAACTCCGACCAGTAGCCGTCGTCGAACTCCTCGACGAGCTGGAAACTCCACCGTCCCTCGATGACGTTGCGGCCGACGAGTTCGGTGCGCACCTTCTCGGCGAGTTCGGTGTGCCCGGCGGCCTCGAGGAGATCGGCGGCGTCGCCGGCCTGCAGGTCACCGCGGCCCATGAGCTGATGGAAGGCATAGAGATGACCGCGGGCCTGTTCGATGGTTTCGAGCGCCTCGGACAGCTTGCCCACTGCCTCGATCGTCGCGTCGTCGACTCCGTCCGGCCGGGTGTGTTCGGGTGCCGGGCGCTCGCGGTCGGTCATGGACCACAGTGTGCCGGACCGGCCGGGATTCGCGACCGATTCGCCGAACGAAACGCCCGGCTTTCTCCGGTTGCTCGTCCGGAGGCGAGCAACCGGAGAGGAGGTCAGAAGTACCAGGGGAACGGCGACCAATCCGGGTCGCGCTTCTCGAGGAAGCTGTCGCGACCTTCGACGGCCTCGTCCGTCATGTACGCCAGGCGGGTGGCCTCACCCGCGAACAACTGCTGCCCGACGAGTCCGTCGTCCTGCAGGTTGAACGCGTACTTGAGCATGCGCTGCGCCTGCGGGGACTTGCCGTTGATCTTGGCCGCCCACTCGAGCGCGACGTTCTCGAGTTCGTCGTGGTCGACGACCCGGTTCACCGCACCCATCCGATGCATCTCCTCGGCGGTGTAGGTGTCGCCGAGGAAGAAGATCTCGCGGGCGAATTTCTGCCCGACCATCTTCGCGAGGTAGGCGCTGCCGTACCCGCCGTCGAAGCTGCCCACGTCGGCGTCGGTCTGCTTGAACCGGGCGTGCTCGCGGGAGGCGAGGGTCAGGTCGCACGTGACGTGCAGGCTGTGCCCGCCGCCGGCGGCCCAGCCGTTGACGAGCGCGATCACGACCTTGGGCATGAACCGGATCAGCCGCTGCACCTCGAGGATGTGCAGCCGACCGGCCCGCGCCTTGTCCACGGTGTCGGCGGTCTCGCCGCTCGCGTACTGGTAGCCGCTGCGGCCACGGATGCGCTGGTCGCCGCCCGAGCAGAATGCCCAGCCGCCGTCCTTCGGGCTCGGACCGTTGCCCGTGAGCAGCACCGCACCCACATCCGACGTCATGCGCGCGTGGTCGAGCGTCCGGTACAGCTCGTCGACGGTGTGCGGGCGGAACGCATTGCGCACCTCGGGCCGGTCGAACGCGACGCGGACGGTGCCCTGCGTGATGTGCCGGTGGTACGTGATGTCGGTGAGGTTCTCGAAGCCCGGGACCGGGCGCCACAACTCAGGATTGAAGGTCACGTCGTCACCTTAGAGGGTGGGGTTCGCCACGACCCGATCGTCGGCGGCCGATAACGTGCTCGATATGAGCGAACAAACGGACCGGTCGGTGGACACGGAACACGAACACCACGGCGGGTTCCCCGTGTACACGCCCGTCAAGGCCGGTCCGAACTACGGGCGGCTCGTCGAAGCACTGCGGCGCCTGCAGGATCTAGCGGTCTCGACCAACCCTCCGGACGACGTGGTCGAGCAGGCGATCGCGCAGGCCGAGGCCCTCGGTGATCTCCTCGAGCCGCATCAGGTTCCGGAAGGCAAGTCGCCGGCCGGGTTCAATCCGGAGCTGCCCGGCCGCGGAAGCCTGCTGCAGCCGCCGTGGCTCATCGAGAAGTTCGACGCCGAGGGCGTCCGCGAGCGCGGCACGTTCCGCCTGTTCCACCGCGGGGGGAACAATGCCGTGCACGGCGGCGTCATCCCGCTGCTGTTCGACGATCTGTTCGGCATGGTCGTGCACTCTTCCGGGCATCCGATCTCCCGCACCGGATATCTGCACGTCAACTACCGCAAGATCACCCCGATCGGATCCGAGCTGGTCGTCGAGGGCCGGGTGGACCGGGTGGAGGGCCGCAAGATCTTCTGCTCCGCGGAGCTGCGCACGCCCGACGGTACGCTGCTGTGCGACTGCGAAGCCCTCATGATCCAGTTGCTGCCCGGCCAGCCGTGACCGATCCGGTGCTGCCCCCACTCGACCTGCCCCCGGTCGACGAGGTCCTCGCCGGCGCGGTCGTCGTGTCGCTGCCCATGCGGGTGCGGTTTCGGGGGATCACCACCCGCGAGGTCGTGCTGATCGAGGGACCGGCCGGCTGGGGCGAGTTCGGCCCGTTCCCCGAATACGGTGACGACGAGGCCGCGCACTGGCTGCGGTCGGCGATCGAGTCCGCCTGGCTCGGCGATCCCGAACCGCGCCGCACGGCGGTGCCGGTCAATGCGACCGTTCCCGCGGTCGACCCGGACCGCGTGCCCGAGATCCTGGCCAGGTTCCCCGGGGCACGGACCGCGAAGGTGAAGGTCGCCGAGAAGGGGCAGGACCTCGCGCAGGACATTGCGCGGGTGCGGGCGGTCCGCGAGCTGATCGACAACGTGCGCGTCGACGCGAACGGCGGCTGGGAGGTCGACGAGGCCGTGACCGCGCTGACCGCCCTCACCGCGGACGCGCCTCTCGAGTACGCGGAGCAGCCGTGCGCCACCGTGCCCGAACTCGTCGAGCTGCGACGCCGGCTGCCGGACGTGCCGGTTGCGGCGGACGAGAGCATCCGGCGGGCAGAGGATCCGTTGCGGGTGGTCCGCGCGGGTGGTGCCGACGTCGCTGTGGTCAAGGTCGCACCTCTCGGTGGGGCCCGGCGGCTCCTGGCCCTCGCTGCCGAGCTGGCCGAGCACGGGGTGCCCGTCGTGGTGTCGAGCGCACTCGATTCCGCGGTCGGCATGGGCTCGGGGCTGGCCGCCGCGGCAGCGCTGCCGGACCTGCCGTACGCCTGTGGCCTGGGCACCGGTGGCTTCTTCACGGCCGATGTGGCGCCGGTGCGGACGATGTCCGACGGGGTGATCCCGGTCGGGGCGATCGCCCCCGACCCCGCGCTGCTGGCCGAGGTGGCGGCCTCCAGTGAGCGGGTTCGGTGGTGGACGGACCGGCTCCGACGCTGCCACACGCTTCTCGGGTAACTCGGGAGTATGTCGCCGTCGCCGGGTCGTATATCGTTCGGGCGTCCCAATCGTCACAAGTCCCATGTATGGAGGCAGTGAAAGTGGTTGCAGCTCTGGGTGATGCTCTGCTCGGCGCCGACAAGTTCCCGGCAGTCATCTCCGATGTCGAGGCTCTGATCGATGCTGAGGTCTCGGACAAGAAGGGCGCCTCGGGTCTCGCCCTCAAGGGTGGATACGCCGCGGTGAAGAAGGTGGGACCGTCGATCGTGCCTGGCGCGATCGAGGGGCTGCTGCCCGAGTTCGTCGAGAAGATCCAGCCGTTCTGGAACGAGTTCGGCGGCAACGGATCGTTCGCCGACTTCCTCGTCGCCCGCGAGGACGAGGTCTCGAACGCGCTCCTGGGTGTGACCGACGAGCGCATCGCCGGCTCGTCGAAGGCCGCCGTCAAGAAGGTGTACGACTCGCTGCGCGGGTCGGCACAGAAGCACGTCGCCGAGGCGCTGCCGCGCCTGGGTGCGCTCATCCAGAAGCACGCCGGCTGAGCTGAGCAGTAGATGCCTTTCCGGTCTCGGGGCGGGGACGGGCCCGGGAAGGCATCACCCATTTCATCGCCGACTAGTAGGCGGCCGCACCGTGGTTCCAGTAACCGGTGAAGGTCACCGCCGACTTCGGTAGTCCGCGGTCGCGCACCAGGTGCCGCCGCACACCCGTGGCCAGTTCCGATTCGCCGGCCACGAACGCATAGCCGGGCCCGTCCGGCAGAACCGCCGTCCGCACCGCATCGACCACCGCGGCCCCCGGACGCACATCCGGATCCGGCCGCACGACCGTGTGCACTCGCACGTGGGGCCCGGTCTGCAGATTCTGCGCCGTGACGTCGTCCGGATCGGCGACCTCCACGAACACCTCGACCGGCATGTCGAACTCCGCCGAATCGAGGATCCCCGCCAGCGCGGGCAGGGCGCTCTCGTCGCCGACGAGAAGTTGCCACCGCGCCTCGGGAGCCGGCTGATAGATGATGCCCTCGTCGAGCAGCGCCAGCTCGTCGCCGGGCCGGACGGTGTCGGCCCACACGGACGCCGGGCCCAGATCGCCGTGCGAGGCGAAGTCGATGTCGATCTCCGCGGTGTCCCCGAACCGTCCCGCGCCGGCCGGGCGGTAGCGGCGGATCGTGTAGTTGCGCAGCACCGGGCGGATGTCGGCGGGCATGGCCTGGAGCCCCGGCCACCACTGGTCGTCGTCCGCGACCGGCAGGTGCAGTTCGTTCTGCCCGGCGTCCGGGAACAGCATGCGGAACCACTGGTCGAACCCCATCGGGGCGATGCTCGAGAGGCGTTCCCCGCCGACGGTGACGCGGACGAAGGAGGGGCTGATCCGCTCGGACGCCAGCACCCGGGCGCGCACGAGTTCGCGCGTGGCCGGTTTGAGGAACTTCGAGGTCCTGCGCGCCGCGGTCCGGGCTCGATCGGCCATGTCCACCTCCTGCCCCCCGAAACTGATCGGAGGTCAGCCGAGCCTAACCTATGTCGACCGGTGTCCGTTCGGGTGCGCGACTGTCCACGAGTTCCTGCCCGGTCAGCACACCCGGCAGACCACGGCCGTTGCGGGTGAACACCGCCGCCAGGACCGCGACGCACGCGAACGCGGTGACCAGGCCGCTCCACCGCTCGGGGAGCAGGTCGAGCAGGCCGTACCCGCCGATGCCGCCGAGGAACCGCAGCAGCCGCGAGAACGCCACGGGCATCGACCCGCCCGTGTACCGCAGCCGCACCACGTGATCGCCGGGGGACGCGCCGCTGACGAGGGTGACGAGCAACCACACCGCGAGCGCGACGCCACCGCCGACGATCGTCGACACCGGCCCGTCGACCGCGGTCGCGCGATCGTCGGCCAGGTAGATCAGGTAGGCCCGCACCGCGACCGCCACGGTGAACGTCGTCAGCATGTAGCCGAGCCAGTCGCACGCCATCGCCAGCAACCGGCGCGGCACGGTGACCGGGCGCGGTTCCCCCGGGTCGGCGTCGCCGGACCGGTCCAGCAGGCCGCGTGGAACCGCGAGCGCCAGCAGCGAGCCGAGCACCGCCCCGACGGTGTTCGTGAGCAGATCGTCGACGTCGAACACCCGGTACGCGCAGTCGTACGCACCCCACATCCCGGTCAGCTGGGTGAGCTCGACGAACAGCGACGTCGCGAACCCGAGCGCGGCCGCCACCACGAGTCCGCGGCCCCCGAGTATCCGGACGAGGAAACCGAGAGGAACGAACAACAGGACGTTCAGAGCAAGCTGAAGAAATGCCGCGTCACCGAGAAGGGCGGTGGGACGGCCCCCGGCATTCGACCACGCGCCCCTCAGATCGTCGACCGACGCGAAGAGGTCCGTGTTGGTCCCGGCACACATCAGCGTCTGCGGATCGGGCAACGGCAGCAGGGTGTAGGCCCAGAGCGCCCAGAAATAGACGAGGGCCGCCACCCACACCGCCAGCCGCCCGACCGAGACCCTGCCCCGGCGGCGATAGCTCACCGCGACGAACGGCACGAACAGCGCCGCACCGGCGATCAGGCCGGCGAAGATTGCGATGAAACCGAGTACGACGCGACTGTCCACGACCGGAGTGTGCCAGCCGGGACGCTCAGAACTCGG
Source organism: Rhodococcus sp. NPDC003383 (assembly GCF_053589115.1). Taxonomy (NCBI): domain Bacteria; kingdom Bacillati; phylum Actinomycetota; class Actinomycetes; order Mycobacteriales; family Nocardiaceae; genus Rhodococcus; species Rhodococcus sp. NPDC003383. The sequence continues at coordinate 336,305 of NZ_JBSFRG010000002.1, forward strand.
GACGCTCGAGCGTGCGGATCTGTGGTGTCAATCCCCATTCGGTGCGCCCGAGACGGCTGGCCGGGGCGAGCGCGGAGAAATTCGGCGCCCCGTCCTCGGCGAGAACGTCGGGCCGCACCGTGACCGCCACCACGTCACCCATCACCACGAAACAGTCACCGACCTCGATGATCCGGTGCAGCGTGCACTCGATCGAAGCCGGGGACTCGGCGACCCGCGGCGGATGCACCCGCTCGCTGCATTCGGCCCGCAGACCCACCTGCGCGAACTCGTCGACGTCGTGCGCGAACCCGGCCGAGGTCTCGTTGACCTGCTCCATCAACGGCACGGTCGCGATGTTGATCACGAACTCGCCGGTCTCCTCTATGTTGCGGACACTGTCCTTGCGGCCCACCGACGTGAACTGCACCACCGGCGGCGCGACGCTCGCGACCGTGAAGAAACTGTAGGGCGCGACGTTGGCCACACCGTCGGCCGAGACCGTCGACACCCACGCGATCGGACGCGGGACGATCGTCGCCGTGAGAAGCCGGTAGAAGCGACCGGGGCTGAGCTCGGCGGGCTCGAAGACTGTGCGCATGCGCCCATTCTCGCCGGGCTCCGCGCACATTCGTACTGTGACACCCCTCCCGATCGGCCGGGGGACGGCTGTCCGCAGCGAACGCCGAACTACGCTGGACGCCGTGAATCCGTCCACCGCCCAGGCCACCGCAGTCGTCGACGAACTCGCCCGAGGCGGTGTTCGCGACGTGGTCCTGTGCCCGGGCTCGCGCAACGCGCCGCTCGCGTTCGCGTTGCAGGCGGCAGACACGGCCGGCCGGCTGCGGCTGCATATGCGCATCGACGAGCGCACCGCCGGGTTCCTCGCCATCGGCCTCTCGCTCGCGTCCGGCCGGCCCGTGCCGGTCGTCATGACCTCCGGTACCGCGGTCGCGAACCTCGGGCCGGCCGTCCTCGAAGCGAACTACGCCCGCGTGCCGCTCGTCGTGCTCAGCGCGAACCGGCCGTACGAGCTGCTCGGTTCCGGCGCCAACCAGACCGTGGAGCAGCTCGGACTGTTCGGCAGCCAGGTCAGGGCGACGATCAGCCTGGGCCTGGCCGAGGGTCTCGAACAGAACAGTCAGTGGCGGTCCGCCGTCAGCCGCGTCCTCGCCGCCGCGCGCGGCACCCGCTCCGGCAACGCGGGTCCCGTGCACTTCGACATTCCGCTGCGTGAACCGCTCGTCCCCGACGTGCACGCGCAGGGGCCGGCGCCGGAAGGTCGCGCCGACGGCAGCGCCTGGACCACCACGACGCACGCCACCCTCGACGTGCCGCTCGAACTCGACGTCACCGGCGACACCGTCGTGATCTCCGGGCACGGCTCGGCGTACCGGCCGGAACTGGCGGGGTTGCCCACCGTCGCCGAACCCACCGCGCCGATGCACGGCATCCCCGTCCACCCGATGGCCCTGCCGCAGCTTCAGCCCCGCCAAGCAGTCGTCACCGGCCGGCCGACGCTGCACCGGCCCGTGTCGAAGCTGCTCGCGGACCCGTCCGTGCAGGTGTACGCACTCACCACCGGGCCGCGCTGGCCCGACGTGTCCGGCAACGTGCTGGCTACCGGCACCCGTGCGGTCGTCACCGGCACCCCCGATCCGGCGTGGCTCGACCGCTGCCGCCGGCTGACCGCGCACACCGACAAGGCGGTGCGCACCCAGCTCGACCGGCATCCGAAAGCGACCGGCCTGCACGTCGCCGCGGCCGTCACCGACGCTCTGCGCTCCGGCGACCAGCTCCTGCTCGGCGCGTCGAATCCGGTACGCGACGCCGCGCTCGTGAGCTACCCCAAGCAGGGCGTGACCGTGCTGTCGAACCGCGGGGTCGCCGGAATCGACGGCACCGTCTCCACCGCGGTCGGTGCCGCCCTCGCCTACGAGGACGGCCGCACGGTCGCGCTGCTCGGCGACCTGACATTCCTGCACGACGCGTCCGGTCTGCTGATCGGCACCGCCGAACCGCGTCCCCGCGATCTGACGATCGTGGTCGCGAACGACGACGGTGGCGGCATCTTCGAGCTGCTCGAACAGGGTGACCCCCAGTACGCGGGGGTGTTCGAACGCGTCTTCGGCACCCCGCACGGCATGGACCTGGCCGCGCTGTGCGCCGCCTACCGCGTCCCGCACACCCGCGTCGATCTGCCCGGACTGACCGCCGCGCTCGCCGACCCAACGGTTCCCGCCGGTGGCATCCGCGTGCTCGAGGTCGCGACCGACCGCGCCGGCCTGCGTGAACTCCACGCGGCCGTGCGGGCGCAGCTGTGAGGTCGCGGGCGTGACCGCCACCCCAGCCGCCGCCGTGCCCGGCCCGACCGCCGACGTGCGGGCCCGCCGTGCGGTGCTCGCCGTCGCGATCGCCGTCTCGGTGCTCGCCGTGATCCTCGTGCTCGGCGCGTGGCGCAACGACCGGATCATCGGCGCCGACACCGGAACGGCGACCGCCGAGGTGCTCTCGGCCGGTTCCCTGCGCTCGGCGATCAGCTTCGTCACCCCGGACGGCGTCACCCACAACCCGGAACTCGGGGTGCTCTATCCGACCGGCCTCACGGTCGGGCAGCGCATCGCCGTCGAATACGCCCGCAGCGAACCGGACCTGGTCCGTGTCACCGGCAGGGACGCGCGCGTCGCGATCGTGCCCGCCGGGTCCGTGATCGTCGTCACCTGGCTGATCGCGACGCCGGTACTGCTGTACCTGCGCCGTCGGGCATAGCGGGTAACGTTTCGGCCGTGGCAACTACTCACGGATCACGTGCATCCCTCGACAAGGATCCGCGCGAGGTCGCGTCCATGTTCGACGGTGTCGCCGAGCGATACGACCTCACCAACACGGTGCTGTCGTTCGGGCAGGACCGCGGATGGCGCCGGGCGACGCGCGCGGCGCTGGATCTGAAGCCGGGGGAGCGGGTCCTCGATCTCGCCGCCGGCACCGGCGTGTCGACCGTCGAACTGGGACGCTCCGGAGCATGGGTCGTCGCCACCGATTTCTCGATCGGCATGCTGAAGGCCGGCAGTTTCCGTCAGGTGCCGATGGTCGCCGGTGACGCCATGAAACTGCCGTTCGCCGACGCCGTCTTCGATGCCGCCACCATCTCGTTCGGGCTGCGGAACGTCTCCGACTTCGATGCCGGGCTCCGCGAGATCGCGCGGGTCACCAAGCCGGGTGGACGGCTCGTGGTGTCCGAGTTCTCCACGCCGGTCCGTGAGCCGCTGCGCACGGTGTACATGGAGTACCTGATGCGGGCGTTGCCGCGCGTGGCCCGGGCGGTGAGCAGCAACCCGGATGCGTACGTCTACCTGGCCGAGTCCATCCGCGCCTGGCCGGACCAGCGGGAACTGGCGCTGCGGATCGAGGCGGCCGGGTGGAAGTCGGTGCGGTGGCGCAATCTCACCGGTGGGATCGTCGCGCTGCACAGCGCAGTCCGATAGAGCGCTGCACAGCGCAGTCCGATAGAGCGCTGCACAGCGCAGTCCGATAGAGCGCTGCACAGCGCAGTCCGATAGAGCGCTGCACGGCGCTCGGGTAGAGCGCTTCAGGCGAACAGGGGCCGCCGGTCCCAGTGCATCGAGGTGCGCCCACCCGTCCGCCACGCGCGGGCGACGAGGTCGGCGTCGGCGTCGGTGACGAGGTTGCCCATGACCCGCACCGCGACCGTCATCAGTGCCCGCGAGCGCATCGCGATCGGCCCGGTCGCGGGCAGGAACTGCGGGATGGTGAGCAGGCCCGCGAGCCGCCGGGCCGCCGAGAATGCGCGTCCGTAGCGTTCCCGCAGGAGTGCCGGCCACAGGTGGGTGAGGTTGTCGGAGTCGAGGACCCGGGCGACGAGACGGCCGCCTTCGAGTCCGTAGTCGATGCCTTCGCCGTTGAGCGGGTTCACGCACGCGGCGGCGTCGCCGATGAGGGCCCAGTTGCGTCCGGCGATCCCACTGACGGCACCACCCATCGGCAGCAGCGCGGACGCCACCCGGGTCACCTCGCCGAGTCCCCATTCGGGGCGGCGCTGCGAGGCGTACAGGTCGATGAGCGGGCGCAGCGACCCCGACGCCGGACGGGCGGACGTCGCGAGGGTTCCGACGCCGATGTTCACCTCGCCGGTTCCGAGCGGGAAGACCCAGCCGTATCCGGGCTGCAGCGCGCCGGAGGGATCGCGCAGTTCGAGGTGCGAGGTGATCCACGGGTCGTCGCTACGCGGGGAGGCGGCGTAGGCGCGGGCCGCGACGCCGTAGGCGGTGTCGCGGTGCCAGGTCCGGCCGAGGATCTTGCCCAGCGGGGAGCGGACGCCGTCCGCGACGACGAGGCGCCGGCATGCGACGGTCCGGAGTCCGGCGGACGTGCGCATCGTCACGGCGGTGATGCGGTCGCCGTCGCGGTCGACCGAGACGGCCTTCGCGCCGTCGACCATGTGTGCCCCGGCGTCGACGGCGGCGCGGCGGATGCGGTCGTCGAGTTCGGTGCGCGGGACCGCGCTGCCCTGGGTGGGGAACGAGCCGTCGGGCCACGGCAGTTCGAGGCGCTGCCCGAAACCTTCGAGGCGCAGGCCGCGGTTGACGGTGTGGGTGCGCAGCCAGTCGCCGAGCCCGAGGCGGTCGAGTTCGGCGACGGCGCGCGGGGTCAGGCCGTCGCCGCACGTCTTGTCGCGCGGGAAGGTCGCCGCGTCGACGAGCAATACGTCGTGTCCCTGCCGGGCGGCCCAGGCCGCGGCGGACGAACCGGCGGGACCAGCACCGACGACGAGGACATCGGTGCTTTCGGGCAGGGCATTGTCGGCCTGGCGCGACGCGCGCGCGGAGGGTTGTTCCACCACGTGCCCATCTTGTCAGGTGTAGGTTCGGTGCCTCGACGAGGTGGCCGACCGGGGGAACGGCTAGGTTCACTACGGTGGAGCCGAGGCGACAGAACAGGATGGGTACTTCATCGTGAGCACTGAGGGGGCGGCGCAGACCGCCGGTTCGTCCGGCTCGGTGTCGGGAACCGTGGTGGCCGGGGTCGATCTCGGCGATCCGGACCTGGCGGCCACCGTGCGGGACGGACTCGTCCGGGTCGAGGAACTGCTCGTGCAGGAACTGTCCGACGGCGAAGACTTTCTGACCGAGGCAGCACTGCATCTGGCGAAGGCGGGCGGTAAGCGTTTCCGCCCGCTGTTCACGGTGCTGACCGGTCAGCTCGGGCCGAATCCGACGGATCCGTCGCTGGTGACGGCGGCGACGGTCGTGGAGCTCGTGCACCTGGCGACGCTGTACCACGACGACGTGATGGACGAGGCGGCGATGCGCCGGGGCGCGCCGAGCGCGAATGCCCGCTGGGGCAACAGCATCGCGATTCTCGCGGGCGACTACCTGTTCGCGCACGCCTCGCGGCTGGTGTCGACGCTGGGGCCGTCCGCCGTGCAGATCATCGCCGAGACGTTCGCCGAGCTGGTGACGGGTCAGATGCGCGAGACGATCGGGGCGCGGCAGGAACAGGACCCGATCGAGCACTACCTGCGGGTGGTGTGGGAGAAGACGGGTTCGCTCATCGCGGCGTGCGGTCGCTTCGGGGGAACCTTCTCCGGTGCCGACGCCGAGCACATCGCCAGGCTCGAGCGGCTGGGGGACGCGGTCGGCACGGCCTTCCAGATCGCCGACGACATCATCGACATCGCGTCGGTGTCCACCGAGTCCGGGAAGATTCCGGGAACCGACCTGCGTGAGGGCGTGCACACCCTGCCGGTGTTGTATGCGCTGCGGGAGTCCGGGCCGGATGCCGATCGTCTGCGTGAGATTCTCGTCGGACCCGTGAGCGACGAGGATCTCGTCGCCGAGGCTCTCGAGCTGCTCGTGCGTTCACCGGGCATGGCGGCGGCCAAGCGCACGCTGAAGGAGTACGCGGATCGCGCGCACGCCGAACTGGCGGCGCTCCCGCAGGGTCCGGCGAACGACGCTTTGTCCCGTTTGGTGGACTACACGATCGCCCGGGTCGGATAATTCGGCGGGGTCCACTCCCCGGGAACCCGGTGCGTGCCCCGGTTCGTTGAACGACACAGGGTCGTTGAACGGCACAGGGCTCTGTGGGATCGGGAAGGGGTGCCAGGTGCACGGGTATGCGAACGGTATGAAGACGGCCGTGCTGTTGATCGGCATGTCGGCGCTGATCGTGTTCATCGGCTCCCTGTTCCGGAACCCGACGATCCTGATCCTGTCCATCGTCTTCGCCGTGGGCATGAACGCGTACGCCTACTTCAACAGCGACAAGCTGGCGCTCAAGGCGATGCACGCGCAGCCGATCACCGAGGTGCAGGCCCCGGTGATCTACCGGATCGTGCGGGAACTCGCGACGACGGCGCACCAGCCGATGCCGCGCCTGTACGTCAGCCCCACCAACGCGCCCAATGCCTTTGCGACCGGCCGCAATCCGCGGCATGCGGCCGTGTGCTGCACGAGCGGGATCCTGGACATCCTCAACGAGCGGGAGTTGCGGGCGGTGCTCGGGCACGAGCTCTCCCACGTCTACAACCGGGACATCCTGATCTCGTCGGTGGCGGGGGCGATGGCCGCGGTGATCTCCGGTCTGGCGAACTTCGCGATGTTCGCGGGCGCCTTCGGCGGGAACCGGGACGGCGCGAATCCGTTTGCGTTGCTGCTGGTGTCGCTGCTGGGTCCGATCGCGGCGACGGTGGTCAAGCTGTCGGTGTCCCGGTCGCGGGAGTATCAGGCCGATCAGTCGGGCGCCGAGCTGACCGGCGATCCGCTGGCGTTGGCGTCGGCCCTGCGCAAGCTCGAGCGCGGCACGCAGGCGGCTCCGCTGCCGCCGGAACCGCGCATCGCGGCGCAGTCGCACATGATGATCGCCAACCCGTTCCGGGCGGGCGACAAGGTCGGCCGGTTGTTCTCGACGCATCCGCCGATGGCGGACCGGATCGAGCGTCTCGAGCGCCTGGCCGGCCTGCGCTGACGGTCGGGGTCAGCGCAGGCCGCGAACGGCGCCCGGGCGGTCTGTGTGCCCGGTACAGGACCTAGCGGTAGTTGACGAACTGCAGGGCCACGTCCAGGTCGGCGTTCTTGAGCAGCGCGATCACGGCCTGCAGGTCGTCGCGCTTCTTGCCGGAGACGCGCAGTTCGTCGCCCTGGATCTGCGCCTTGATGCCCTTCGGGCCCTCGTCGCGGATCAGCTTGGAGATCTTCTTCGCGTTCTCCTGGCTGATGCCCTGCACGAGGGTGCCGGTCAGCTTGTAGACCTTGCCGGACTGGGTCGGCTCGCCCGCGTCGAACGACTTGAGCGACAGGTCGCGGCGGATCAGTTTCTCCTTGAAGACGTCGAGGGCGGCGAGCAAACGGTCCTCGGTGTTCGCGGTGAGGGTGATGGACTCGTCACCGGACCATTCGATCGAGGCGTCGGTGTTGCGGAAGTCGAAGCGGGTCGCGAGTTCCTTCGCGGCCTGGTTCAGCGCGTTGTCCACCTCCTGCCGGTCGACCTTGCTCACCACATCGAACGACGAATCAGCCACGAGGCACTCCACTTCGGATCGAGTTCTGTACAGGTTCCATGCCGACGCTATCGGGTCGTAACCCCCCGTATCCACCCGGTTTGCATTCCAGGGGGGTGTGCGTTGTATTCTTCCAACGCGTCAGGGACACGGTCCCGGATCGCACACCAGGCAGGTTGCCCGAGCGGCCAATGGGAGCGGACTGTAAATCCGTCGGCTTACGCCTACGTAGGTTCGAATCCTACACCTGCCACAGGAACGGCCCCGATCTTCACGGATCGGGGCCGTTCTGCATTTCCGGGTCGTTTCCGTATCCGAACTCCGTCTTTCCGAGCCGGTGCGTCGCCCCGACTCCTCCATCCCCGCCTGCCACCTCTCCGGCCCGCGCCGGGTGCGTCGGGACGACGATCGGGTGGCGGTGGACCGGTGGTGAGCACCGGTGGTGGGTGAGTGCGGTGCAGCCGGCACCCCGGGCTGACGGACGGACGCACGAAGCTTCCGTACGGGCACGTCGGACAGGGGTGGTCGAATGCCCGATTTATGCGCTCTGACCTGCTGATTTTGTACTGGGGGCGAGTGTGTGTAATCTTTTGGAGGCCGCAGGGAGCAGAGATGCGAACGGCGGCCACGCCCCCTTAGCTCAGTCGGCAGAGCGTTTCCATGGTAAGGAAAAGGTCGACGGTTCGATTCCGTCAGGGGGCTCGCTGGATTGTGGTGCCGCCCTATTTCGCGCGACACTCGACACCGAGGCGGTGTAGCTCAGTTGGTAGAGCAAACGACTCATAATCGTTGCGTCGCCGGTTCAAGTCCGGTCACCGCTACCAAAGTAGAATGAACCACCCTGATCTGACGAAGATCGGATTTACGCGAAAGAAGGCATCCCGTGGCCTCCTCAACTGACGTTCGGCCGAAGATCACTCTGGCCTGCGAGGTGTGCAAGCACCGCAACTACATCACCAAGAAGAACCGTCGCAACGACCCCGACCGGCTGGAACTGAAGAAGTTCTGCCCGAACTGCGGCAGCCACCAGGCGCACCGCGAGTCGAAGTAGTCAACAGGTCGACGTCGACGCGTGAGCTCTCCGCAGAACTGCCCACGTCACAGACGTCAGGGTGGATTTGCGGGGGGTTTTTCGTATGACGGACACACTGGTGAGTGAAGAGAACATCGTGGACGTGACCGAACAGGCCGGGATCCCGTTCGATGTCGCGGCTCACGCTGCGTCCATGGTCGGTCACCACTACCGGGTCGAGGACTTCTACGAGGTCGGCCGGGAGAAGGTGCGCGAGTATGCACGCGCCGTGCTGGATCCCAATCCGGCACACTACGACGAGGAAGCGGCGAAGGGCCTCGGTTACGACGGTCTCATCGCCCCGCTGACCTTCGTCTCGATCATCGGCATGATCGCCCAGCGCAAGTTGTTCGAAGAGATCGTCGTCGGCTACGACTTGAGCCAGATCATGCAGACCGATCAACGGATCGTGTTCCATCGCCCGATCCAGGTCGGTGATCGACTGTTCTGCGATGTGCACCTCGACGATTTCCGTCAGGCTGCCGGCAGTGACATCATCACCACCAAGAACATCATCACGGACCAGCACGACAACCTCGTGCTGACCACATGGACGACGCTGGTCGGTCGCACCGGCGGCGAGGTGGACGCCAACATCGCCCACGCGGTCAAGGATGTGATGATGCATGTCGCTTCGTAGGTTCGAGGACGTTTCGGTCGGAGACGAGCTGCCCCCGCGGGTCGTCACGCTGACTCGCGGCAACCTCGTCAACTATGCGGGTGTGTCGGGTGATCCCAACCCGATCCACTGGAGCGACAAGGTTGCAGAACTCGCCGGGTTGCGCGGCGTCGTCGGTCACGGCATGCTCTCCATGGGCATCGCGGCCGGCTTCGTGACAGAGTGGCTCGGAGATCCGGGTGCGGTAACGGAATACAACGTCCGTTTCACCAGCCCGGTCTACGTGGAGGCCGACAAGGCCGCCGAGGTGGAGTTCACCGGCAAGATCAGGTCGGTGGACGAAGCCAGCAAGACAGCAGTGGTCGCGATCGTGGCCAAGTCCGAGGGGCGTAAGATCTTCGGACGGGCCACCGCAACGGTTCGTCTGGCCTGAGTGCCGGGCGGATTGGGTTTGTTCCGGGGCTATGAAGTACACTAAGGCTTCTGGGATCGCATAGCGCAGCGCGCTGCTCTTCGGTGCTTGTACAGACCGATTGGGTGGCGCGCGTGTCATGTGGTCACGGATGGGTCGACCGAAGACGCCGGTTCTCCGGTGAGGTCGACCAAAGGGGCGTAGCTCAACTGGCAGAGCAGCGGTCTCCAAAACCGCAGGTTGCAGGTTCAAGTCCTGTCGCCCCTGCACCCGGACGGCCAGCGACCGAGAGGAACGATGTGAGCGAGGAGCGCGGTACGCGCGACGGCAACACCGCCGGGATCACCGATCCCCGCGACGGCCGGACTGCAACCGACGCAACCCCCGGCGTTTCCTCTCCGTCCTCCCGGCCGAGCGGCAAGCGTTCCGGTCGACGTTCCCCCGATTCCCCGCGCGCTGCCGCCGAGTCGGGACGTTCGGCTACCGCGGTCGCCACGAAGGCCCCCGCCGGAAAGTCCGGAAAATCCGGCGCGAAGAAGCCCGAGAACATCTTCAAGCGTCTGCGGCGCTTCTTCCGCGAGGTCATTGCCGAGCTGCGTAAGGTCATCTGGCCCAATCGCAAGCAGCTCGTCACCTACACGACGGTCGTCGTGGTCTTCGTGACGGTCATGACCGCATTCATCTTTGGAATTGATCTGGCGTTCGTGAAGGGCGTCAGCTGGTTGTTCGGCTAGCGCGTACGCGTGCCGGCGAATTGTGATCGACGAGAGGAAAGTGCCCCGGTGAGCACCCCCGAGAACGACTCATACGAGCCTTCGGCCGAGGAGAGCGTTTCGGACGAGGTCTTTGTCGACGACACCGCGACCGCGGAAGCGGCCGAGGAGTCGGCAGAGGCGGGCATCGAGACCGTCGAAGAAGCGGCCGAAGCCGAGGCCGAGGTGGATCCCGCCGAGGCTCTCGAGAAGCAGCTGCGCCTCGAGCCCGGCGACTGGTACGTCGTGCATTCGTACGCCGGTTACGAGAACAAGGTGAAGGCCAACCTCGAGACCCGCGTGCAGAACCTGGACCTCGCGGAGTACATCTTCCAGGTCGAGGTGCCGACGGAAGAGGTCACCGAGATCAAGAACGGCCAGCGCAAGCAGGTCAACCGCAAGGTGCTGCCCGGCTACATCCTGGTGCGCATGGAACTGAACGACGAGTCGTGGGGCGCGGTGCGCAACACCCCCGGCGTCACCGGCTTCGTCGGCGCGACCTCGCGTCCGTCGCCGCTGACGATCAAGGAGGTCGTCAAGTTCCTGCTGCCGCAGCAGTCGAAGAAGAAGCCGGCCGCCGGTGCGGCGACGACCGGCGAGGCCACCGCGGCCGCCGCCAAGCCCACTATCGAGGTGGACTTCGAGGTCGGCGAATCCGTGACCGTGATGGACGGGCCGTTCGCGACGCTGCCCGCGTCCATCAGCGAGGTCAACGCCGAGCAGCAGAAGCTCAAGGTCCTGGTGTCGATCTTCGGTCGCGAGACTCCCGTGGAGCTGTCGTTCAACCAGGTCTCCAAGATCTGAGCGGCTCCGGGATTCCGACCCCTCCAAACTTGCAGTAGCAGTACGCAAGAACCACACCGAGCAAGAAACTAGGAATAGAGATGCCCCCGAAGAAGAAGAAGATTGCCGGGCTCATCAAGCTCCAGATCCAGGCCGGTCAGGCCAACCCGGCGCCGCCGGTCGGCCCCGCGCTGGGCCAGCACGGCGTCAACATCATGGAGTTCTGCAAGGCCTACAACGCCGCGACCGAGTCGCAGCGCGGCAACGTCGTGCCGGTCGAGATCACGGTCTACGAGGACCGTACGTTCGACTTCAAGCTGAAGACCCCGCCGGCGGCGAAGCTGCTGCTCAAGGCTGCGGGTGTGCAGAAGGGCTCCGGCGAGCCGCACAAGACCAAGGTCGCCAAGGTCACCATGGACCAGGTGCGCGAGATCGCCAAGACCAAGCAGGAAGACCTGAACGCCAACGACATCGAGGCCGCCGCGAAGATCATCGCCGGCACCGCGCGCTCGATGGGCATCACGGTCGAGGGCTGACGCCCACAGCAGGAACCCGTGGGAGGGCCTGCCAGGCCCGTTACCACGACCGAACCATTCACCGTACGGTGAGAAGTTAGGACAGAACATGGCAAAGCGCAGCAAGGCGTACCTCGCCGCCGCTGAGAAGATCGACGCCTCCACCCTCTACAGCCCGCTCGCGGCTGCGAAGCTGGCCAAGGAGACGTCGTCGAAGAACTACGACGCCACCGTCGAGGTCGCGATGCGTCTCGGTGTGGACCCCCGCAAGGCCGACCAGATGGTCCGCGGCACGGTCAACCTGCCGCACGGCACGGGTAAGACCGCCCGCGTCATCGTGTTCGCGGTCGGCGAGAAGGCCGCCGAGGCCGAGGCCGCCGGTGCCGATGTCGTCGGTGCCGAGGACCTGATCGAGCGGATCCAGGGCGGCTGGCTCGAGTTCGACGCCGCGATCGCCACCCCGGACCAGATGGCCAAGGTCGGCCGCATCGCGCGTGTCCTCGGCCCGCGCGGTCTGATGCCGAACCCGAAGACGGGCACGGTCACCCCGGATGTCGCGAAGGCTGTCACCGACATCAAGGGCGGCAAGATCAACTTCCGCGTCGACAAGAACGCGAACCTGCACTTCGTGATCGGCAAGGCCTCGTTCGACGACGCCAAGCTGGTGGAGAACTACGCGGCTGCGCTGGACGAGGTCCTGCGTGCCAAGCCGTCCTCCGCGAAGGGTCGCTACCTCAAGAAGGTCACGATCGCGACGACCACCGGCCCGGGCATCCCGGTGGATCCGGCGCGTACGCGTAACCTCCTCGAGGACGCCGACCAGTAAGGTCGACGACACGCTCTCGAAGCACGAACGGCCGGCCCGGACCTCGCGTCCGGGCCGGCCGTTCGCATTGCAGGGGTGCCGTCCGGGGCCCGTTTTGCATTCACGGGACGGAGTCCGGTACTCTTTCCTGCGTAGTTCGGCATTGTGCCGATCTTCACCCCGATCATGTTCTACCCAAGACCGTTGGTCACCGGGTCCGCGTGCGGATTCGGTTGAAGGTCCGGAGAATCGTCCGGCGGCCCACGCAGGTGAACGAGGTAAGGGGAGATGTGGACATCTCGCGCGGCGACGCGCGAATCGTGTGAGCCTTCTCCTTCTGCGCCCCGTGTGCCCTGCACCGGGGCGTTCGTCGTTTCCGGCCGTGCGGTTTTCGTAAGTGGGACGTCCCGCACGGGACGGACGGGAAAACGACTGTTACTGAGAGGAGGCGAAGTATGGCAAAGCCCGAGAAGGTATCCGCGGTTGCGGAGATCACCGAGCAGTTCAAGAACTCGACGGCCGCCGTGATCACGGAGTACCGCGGTCTGTCGGTCGGAAGTCTTACCCAGCTGCGACGCGCTCTCGGAGAGGGTGCCACCTACTCCGTCGCCAAGAACACCCTCGTCAAGCGTGCTGCCGCTGAGGCAGGCGTCGAGGGCCTTGACGATCTGTTCGTCGGACCCACCGCGATCGCGTTCATCGCAGGTGAGCCCGTCGACGCCGCGAAGGCTCTGAAGAACTTCGCGAAGGACAACAAGGCACTCGTCGTCAAGGGCGGGTACATGGACGGCGCTGTGCTGTCCGTGGACGAGGTCAACAAGATCGCGGACCTCGAGTCCCGCGAGGTGCTGTTGGCCAAGCTCGCAGGCGCGATGAAGGGCAACCTGGCAAAGGCCGCAGGCCTGTTCAACGCTCCTGCTTCGCAGGTGGCTCGCCTGGCGGCCGCCCTGCAGGAGAAGAAGGCCGAAGAGGCCGCCTGAAGCTGATCCGCGTCACCGCGAATCACTGACACATCCACGCGTGCTCCGGCGCGCACCATCCCACGGTCGCGGATCAGCGACGAGGGACTTACAGGAAGGACCGCCATCATGGCGAAGCTCACCACCGAAGAGCTGCTCGACGCGTTCAAGGAACTGACCCTGCTCGAGCTCTCGGAGTTCGTGAAGGCATTCGAGGAGACCTTCGAGGTCACCGCTGCTGCTCCGGTCGCCGTTGCCGCTGCCGGCGCTCCGGCCGCCGCTGCCGAGGCCGAGTCCGAGCAGGACGAGTTCGACGTCATCCTCGAGGGTGCCGGCGACAAGAAGATCCAGGTCATCAAGGTCGTCCGCGAGATCGTCTCCGGCCTGGGCCTGAAGGAAGCCAAGGACCTCGTCGAGGGTGCTCCGAAGCCGATCCTGGAGAAGGTCGCCAAGGACGCTGCCGACGCTGCCAAGGCGAAGCTCGAGGAGGCCGGCGCCAAGGTCACCGTCAAGTAAGACGGCTGTTCCTGCGCTGCTCGCCGGGTGACCGGCGTTCGAGTGTGAACAGGGCCGTTTCCCCGGACCGTAAGGTCCGCGGGAAACGGCCCTTTTTCGTGTTTTCCGGCTCTCCGGCGGGTTGGCCTGCGGGATCGAACCCGTGGCGATATGTTGGCGACGAACCGAGTGACGTGCGTCGCATCAGCGCAGGTCACAACATAAGTCAGGGTATGTCGCCGGCGTTGACCACCTTTCTTACTCTTGGGTAGGATCCGGTGTCACAGGTACCACTCCGATGCGATAGAGTGACGCGACCCACAGGTGGGGACCGTGTCGGAGAGGTGTGGAGGTAACGGTGGGAGTTGAGGTAGCGGTCGAGGGGCTCACCAAGTCGTTCGGCTCACAGAGGATCTGGCAGGACGTCACGCTGACGCTGCCCGCGGGTGAGGTCAGTGCGCTGCTGGGCCCGTCCGGTACGGGTAAGTCGGTGTTCCTGAAGTCACTGATCGGCCTGCTCCGCCCGGAGCAGGGCTCGATCGTCATCGACGGCACGGACATCCTGCAGTGCTCGAGCAAGGAGCTCTACGAGATCCGCAAGCTGTTCGGGGTGCTGTTCCAGGACGGCGCGCTGTTCGGGTCGATGAACCTGTACGACAACGTGGCGTTCCCGCTGCGCGAGCACACCAAGAAGTCCGAGTCCGACATCCGCAAGATCGTGATGGACAAGCTCGAGCTGGTCGGTCTGCTCGGGGCCGAGGACAAGCTGCCCGGTGAGATCTCCGGGGGTATGCGCAAGCGTGCCGGCCTGGCCCGGGCGCTGGTGCTCGATCCGCAGATCATCCTGGTCGACGAGCCGGACTCGGGCCTGGACCCGGTGCGCACGACGTACATCTCGCAGACGTTGATCGACATCAACGCCGAGATCGACGCGACGATCCTGATCGTCTCGCACAACATCAATCTGGCGCGCACGGTGCCGGACAACATCGGCATGTTGTTCCGTCGCGAGCTGGTGATGTTCGGTCCGCGTGAGGTGCTGCTGACCTCGGACGAGCCGGTGGTCAAGCAGTTCCTCAACGGCACGATGATCGGGCCGATCGGGATGTCGGAGGAGAAGGACGAGGC